>CAZOSO010000032.1:0-17528 GCA_964582635.1 uncultured Weeksellaceae bacterium
TCGATCGGTGGCCAGGTCGCTCTTCCCTTTCGCGGAGTTTATTGTTCGAGCAAATCCGCTTTGGAAGGTATGTCGCGATCCCTTAGCATGGAAGTCCGCCCCTTCGGTGTGGATGTGTTCCTGATCCATCCAGGAGACTTTTCGACCAACATCAACAATAACCGGAAAGTGGTGAACGGCCATGAGGGATCGGTTTACAAAACCTTTACCTCCAAGGCCCGGGAAGTGATCGAAGAGGAAGTGGAGAACGGATGCGATCCCAGCATTATCGCGGAGCTCGTTATGAAGATCCTCGAGGGGAAACGGAAACAAGGGCACTATCGGGTAGGGAAATGGGTCCAACGCTTGATCCCGACCCTTCAACGCCTGCTCCCCCATCGTTTTTTTGAACGCCAGATCATGCGACATTACCACATTCACCAACGATAAAGGGAGCTGCTCCCCTCGCCCCTTAAATCCCTAAATTTGTTCGTAAAGAAAGCGGTCAAGAACCGATAAAAAAACCCCTAGGCATGAATTTCTTCATCGATACAGCAGACCTCGACCAGATCAAAGAGGCCCACGAAATGGGAATCCTCGACGGTGTTACCACCAACCCTTCCCTTATGGCCAAAGTGGGCGTCACGGGTGAAGAGAACATCTATCAACGCTATATCGACATCTGCGAAACCGTGAACGGGGATGTGAGCGCTGAAGTGATCTCAACCGATCTAGAAGGGATGATGCAAGAGGGCGAAAAACTGGCGGAACTTCACAAGAACATCGTGGTCAAGATCCCGATGATCGAGGACGGAGTAAAAGCCTTGAAGCAGCTTTCTTCGAAAGGGATCCGGACCAATTGTACTTTGGTCTTCAGTCCCGGGCAAGCTCTCCTGGCAGCCAAGGCAGGGGCCGATTACGTTTCCCCCTTTATCGGACGCGTGGATGATGTGTCGAACGATGGTCTATCATTGATCCAAGAGATCCGCGACATCTTCGACAATTACATGTTCGAAACCCGTATCCTAGCGGCTTCCATCAGGCATCCCATGCATATCGTCGAGTGTGCGAAGATCGGGGCGGATGTGGTGACCTGCCCGCTCGATCCGATCAAAAAACTCTTGGACCACCCCCTTACCGACAACGGCCTGGAAAAATTCCTCGCCGACCACCGGAAGGCCAATCAATAAGCCCACACCATGCTACTCAACATAGACCCGCAGAACCCGAGCACCCGCAAAATGCAAAAGGTGGAGGAATGTCTGCGGGACGGGGGGATCGTGATCTATCCCACCGATACGGTCTACTCCTTAGGGTGCGACCTGAACAACCGGGACGCCATGGAAAAAGTGGCTCGGATCAAAGGCATTCGGCCCGAAAAGGCGGAGTTCTCCATCATTTTCGATGATCTGAGCCACCTATCGGAATACAGCAAGCCCATCGACAATCCGAACTTCAAACTCCTGAAAAAAGCGCTTCCAGGGCCTTTCACTTTCATCCTTCAGGGAAATTCCAAACTCCCTAAACTTTTCTTCAATAAGCGCCGGACCGTAGGGATACGGGTTCCTGACAACCCGATCCCCCGGCAAATGGTCAGCGACCTCGGTAACCCCATCATCAGCAGTTCTGTCCATGATGACGATGAATTGCTCGAGCATACCACCGACCCGCACGCGATCCACGAAAAGTACGCCCAAACGGTGGATATTGTGATCGATGGAGGCCCCGGCAATAACACTGCTTCGACCGTCGTCGATCTTACGGAGCAAAGCCCCACTATCATTCGGCAAGGTGTCGGTGAGCTCGAGGCGTTTTTATGAGTCTTCCTTCTTCGCCAAGCCAGAGCGCCGGAAAACGGAGACGATCCCCAAAAGGCTGATCAAAAGCCCCGCCAAGTAGACACGAAGATCGAAGTGGCGGGGCACATAATCCCCGCTTACTTCCATCAACTTTTCATGAGAAAAGGTGAAGAGGGCCCCTATCGAATGGTCCTGTAGCACATAGCGTGCATGGTCCAGGACAAAGGATAGAACGATCACCAACGCTCCTCCGATCATTAAAAGCCATTCCTTGCGCTGAACCTGAAAAGCAGCATCGTAACGCCGGGCCTGGATCAAGATCAACCCCAAAAGGATCAACCCGAGGGCCACCACGATGGGTGCATAAACGGGCCCGAACCAAGGAACGGGTAGCAGGAAGAGCACATCCCAAGTGGCCCATGAATCCGGCCAACCCAATACCCCCCAAAGCCCGATGTAATAGACGATATCCCACACGCCAAAGCAGAACAGGAACCAAGCGAAACGTTCAAGGGCCGTCCGGGCCATAACCCCCCCAATGCTCAGAAGCATCAGGATCGTGGCGATCTCTCGCAGCAACTCGGTGATCATCACCTCTTGTCCCATGGGGACCATCGGAAATTCGAAACCTTCCGGGTAATAAAGCTTGCGCAGGTAGATCACAACAGCTGCCTCCAAAAAGCCCATGGCCACGGCGAACAGACTCGCCCAAAAAAGCCGGGACCGAAAGGGGGGCATATTGCTATGCTGCTGCATCATGGATCGGTGAAAAAAAGCCTTAACAGAATCCGCAATTGCTTCAGGGGAAACCCGCCCTCTTAACTCCTGTCAAATATCCAAAAAAGGCAGGCCCGCTTCTTCAGCAAAATGTCATTTTGACCCCTCTTTTATTCAGAGAGTGAAATTCTGGCAGCAACTCCGGATCGGCACCTCCTTTGTCCAGCATAGGGTGCATTAAGATAATTGTCGAACCAAAAAAGCATACGTTATGGCACTTCTTAAGCGTAGAGAACAAGAACCGGTCAGGAATTTTCCCGATCTTCTGGAAGACTTCTTCGGAGGAAGCGTTATGGACCGTTTCAATGCCCTGAGCAGCGGATCGAGCGTTCCGTCCGTGAACATCAAGGACAACAAGGACAACTACACGATCGAACTCGCTGCACCCGGCCTTAAAAAGGATGATTTCGATGTAGAGGTCGAAGACGGAACCCTCATCATTTCCTCCGAAAAGAAGGACGAGAACGAAGAGAAGGATGAGAACTACACCCGGCGTGAGTTCAGCTATCATTCCTTCCAAAGGGCTTTTGATCTTCCTGATTCGGTAAAGCCTGAAGAGATCAGCGCTGAATACAACGACGGCGTGCTCAACATTCAGGTTCCGAAAAAAGAAGAAGCGAAAGAGCAAGGTCGGAAGAAGATCGAGATCTCCTAAGACGGAGTTCCCAAAGCTTCTCATCAAAAAGGGCGCCTCTTGGAGGCGCCCTTTTTTTATATCTCTAGCAAAGGCTATGAATAAAAAAACGGAAAAGAAGCTTTTCGGAATTTGCTCGATCTCCACTTCCTTTGTCGATATGCAAGGGCTCGCAAAACTCCTTCAAGAGCACACCGACCGCTTTCATAAGATGTTCGAGGTCTCCCTAAAGGACCCAGAGGTAGCGACCCCTGACCTCTCCGGAAAAGATCCGGAATGGGAACGCATCGATCTGAACGATACAGAAGCGTTATCCGCACTGATCCACCAAAAGCTCGGGAATGGAAAAGCCGCAGTAGGCGGATATGGAGAACACCGCATCTTTTATGAGCGGAGTCCTCTTTTCCAGGGACAGGAACCTCGTTCGATCCATCTCGGTGTGGACGTTTGGATCGAGGCCGGAACACCCATCTATGCCCCTCTCGATGGCTGGGTGCACAGTTTCGCTGATAACGATGCTTTCGGGGATTACGGCCCGACCATCGTGCTTCAACACCTTTTGGAAGGTTCCACCTTTCATACCCTATACGGCCATTTGGACCATCGATCCCTGGAATGGCCTAAAGAGGGTCTGGAAGTAGAAGGAGGCAGCAAGATCGGATGGGTGGGCTCGGAAGCCGTGAACGGCAATTGGCCGCCCCATCTTCACTTTCAGGTCATCATCGATATGGAGGGGATGAAAGGAGATTATCCGGGCGTCGCCCGCCCTTCCGAAAAAGCCCATTACTTGAACAATTGCCCCGACCCTTCCCCTTTGCTTCGCTAGAGCTGCATCTGAGACCGAGCAATTTCACATCGGATCGACATCGATGATCAGGCGGACCGCCTTGTGCTCTTTTTCGGCGAAAAGAGGATCGACGATATTCCGGATATAACGGCGCACCTTGGAAGAAGAAGCCTCCCTTTCGTACTTCAAGAGGATCCGTTGCCGATAACGATCCCGAATGCGAGGGATCGGGGGATATTCCGGCCCGAGCACCCGCCCTCCGAAAGGTTCTTTTAAACGGCGCGCGAGCTCAGCTGCGGTCCGTTCCACCCGCTCAGCCTCGCGATGTTGGACCCGGAGCTCGATCAATCGCCAGAACGGGGGATAATGGAATTCCTTGCGCTGGAGCAGTTCCTCCTCGAAGAGCCCTTCATAATCCTGCTCCAGGACCCTTTGGATCACTCGGTGCTCGGGGTCGTAGGTCTGGATCACGACCGTGCCTTGTTTTTTTCTTCTTCCTGCTCTCCCCGACACTTGCATCATCATCTGAAAAGCCCGTTCGTGGGCCCGGAAGTCCGGGAAGCGAAGCATCGCATCAGCGTTCAGGACCCCGACGACTCCCACATTCCCAAAATCCAATCCTTTGGTGACCATTTGGGTCCCCACCAGAATATCGATCCTATGCTCTGTCATATCCCGTATGAGGCGCTGATAGGCATAGCGGGAACGGGTCGTGTCCAAGTCCATCCTCGCGATCCTCGCTTCGGGGAAAAGGCCACGGAGTTCCTCTTCCACCTTCTCCGTACCGAATCCGAGCATTTTGAGCTTGGCACTTCCACAGTGAGCACAAGCCTGAGGAGGATCCTCCTCGTGTCCGCAATAGTGGCATGCGAGCCGATGCCTTGCTTTGTGATAAGTGAGACTGATATCGCATTGGGAACATCCGGGGCTCCACCCGCAGGCTTCGCACAGAAAGAGGGGAGCAAATCCCCGGCGGTTCTGAAAAAGGATCACCTGCTCCCCTTCTTTCAAGGTGTTCTCGATCCCTTTCATCAAGGATGAGCTGAAATGCCCCTGAAGGGTCTTCTGCTTATGTTCTTTCCGCAGATCGGAGACCTGTATCGAAGGAGCTTCCACTCCTCCATAGCGTTCCTTGAGCTCGCTGAGCAAGAAATCTCCCGAGCGGGCCCGATAATAAACCTCCAAAGAAGGCGTGGCCGAACCCAAAAGGATCCCCGCTCCGTGGACCCACCCTAGCATAAAGCCCACATCCCTCCCGTTATACCTTGGGGCTGGATCGAACTGTTTGTAGGAAGCTTCGTGCTCTTCATCGATAACGACCAAGCCCAGATCCCTAAAGGGCAAGAAAACCGAAGAACGGGCTCCGAGCACCAACCCATAACCTTCCCCGGGGCCTTTTGCCACCTTTTTCCAGACTTCCGCCCGTTCCTGATCATTTTGCTTGGAATGAAAAACCCCTACTTTTTCACCGAAAAAACTCTGGATACGTCCGACCAACTGAGTGGTGAGAGCGATCTCCGGGACGAGGTAGAGGACCTGCTCACCTCGCTCAAGGGCTTCCCGAACGGCCTGTACATAGACTTCTGTCTTGCCGCTGGAGGTCACTCCATGGATCAAGACGGGCTTACCCTGCTCTTTCCCCTCTCTAACACGCTCCATGGAGTGTTCTTGAGAGTCGGTCAACTCGGGGGTCGTTCCATCATCCACTTCCGCTCCCTTTTGTAGCCGATCCACCTCCTTTTCGCGCTCTTCCAGCACGCCCTTCTGGACCAGCGCATCCAGCGTCGAAGCGCTCACCCCTGCCTTTTCCCGTACTGAAGCTTTTCGGACTTCCTGAAAACGCCCTTCCTCGTCGCGGGCTAGCTGAAAATAAGCCAAAAGGACTTGCAACTGCTTCGGGGCCTTCTTTTCCAGCTCCTCAAAGGTGCCTTCCATCGCCCCATCGGCTTCGAGTCCCTCCGCGACCCGTACCACCCGCTCCTTCTTGGGCCGGTCCTTTTCCCGGACCTCCTCTTCCACAACGACGAGCCCTTTATCGAGGAGGGAACGCAGTACCGGACGGACCGTTTTTTTATCGAGCACGGCCATCAGATCCTCCATCTTCAACACGCCCTGCATCTCCAAGGCCTCCACGACCAAGTGCTCTTCACGGTCCAGGGAATGCGCATCGGGATCTGCGTCCGGGCGAAGGGTGAAGCGGGTTTCACTAGCGAGTTTCAGGCTCGAGGGAAGCGCTGCGTTCAGGACTTCACCAAGGGTACACATATAATGCTCGCTGATCCATTCCCAGAGCCGGAATTGCTCGGGGAACACCATGGGGCGCTCATCGAGCACGGCTTCCAAATACTTGGCTTGGTACGCCTTAGGAGGTTTTTGATGAAGATGCCGTACTACCCCGGCATATTTCTTCCGCTTGCCGAAGGGAACGACGACCCGGACCCCCTCTTTTATCTCGGGATTGAGCTTTTGAGGGACCCGATAGGTGAAGAGGTTGGGGACGGCCAGAGGAAGGATCGCATCGACGAAATAGGTTTCCATGGCCCTTAAATGGAGAGTGTTTCAGCCAAGCGGATCAGATCATGCCGGATCTTCTGATGATGTTTGACCGCTTTTTCGAGGGGCGTATGCGTCAATTCCCCGTTGAGCGTCCCTACCATGACCTCGGACCAGCCAGCGGCGAGGGACTCAACCGCTCCATTCCCCACCCAGGATGCCAAAACACGGTCCATAGCCGAAGGATTTCCTCCTCTCTGGATATGACCGAGAACCGAAACGCGCGTGTCGAATTCCGGGAAGCGAGGTCCGAGTCGTTCAGCCACCTCGTACGCTCCACCCCATTCATCCCCTTCGGCCACTACGATAATGCTACTGGCCCGATGATGCTCCCAATTCTTTCGCAACCTTTCAGCCAGCTCCTCCAGATCGGTCTCGCTCTCCGGGATCATGATCGCATCGGCCCCGACCGCTATTCCGCTTCTCAATGCGATGAAGCCAGCGTCCCTTCCCATCACTTCCACAAAAAAGAGCCTGTCATGGGAGGCAGCAGTATCCCGGATCTTATCCACTGCTTCCACAGCGGTGTTAAGGGCGGTATCATAACCGATCGTCCGATCCGTTCCGTAGAGATCATTATCGATGGTCCCCGGAACCCCTATCACCTTAAGTTCGGGATGTTCGTTCCGTAAAACCCGAGCCCCCTGAAAGGTTCCATTACCCCCGATCACGATGAGCCCGTCGATGTCCTTGTCCTCCAAGGTCTTATAAGCAAGGTCCCGCCCCTCTTTTTCCATGAAACGCTTACTGCGGGAACTTTTAAGGAGCGTCCCACCCCGTTGCATAATGTGGCTTACATCAGCGGCTTCTAACTCATGCACGTCCCCTTCGATCAAACCCTCATAACCTCGCATGATCCCATGGGTGCGGATGTTCTTTTCTCGGGCGGTTCGGACGATCGCTCTAATACAAGCGTTCATTCCAGGGGCATCGCCTCCTGAAGTGAGCAACCCTAGGTTGTTCATGGATAGCGTTTTCGGTAAAAGCAAAGATAAGGAGGGGTGGAAAAGGGAATTGATCACTTTTGCAGAGAAGCGAAAAGCATGTCCCTTCCCTGGATCGACGTGATCATTTTGATCGCCTTTTTGGCCTTGACCCTGGGCATCGGGTATGCCCTCAAAGGGAAGGCCGAAGGAAGCCTCGGGGATTTTTTCCTGGGAGGAAGGAAACTCCCGTGGTATTTGGCGGGCATGTCGATGGTCGCGACCACCTTTTCCGCTGACACGCCCTTGGCGATCTCCGAAATGGTCGCGCAGGGCGGCATCGCCAAAAACTGGCTTTGGTGGTCCTTTTTGAGCGGGGGTCTCTTAACGACTTTCTTTTTTGCCGACCTCTGGCGAAGGGCGGACATCCTTACCGAATTGGAATTTCTACGTATCCGCTACAGCGGGAAGCGCGCTTCCTTTCTGAGGGGCTTCAAAGCGGTGTATCTGGGGGTCTTCATGAACATCATGATCCTCGGCTGGGTGAACTTGGCCTTTCAGACCTTTTTGGAGCTCTTCTTCGACCTTTCTCCTTTCTGGGTCTCTTCGGTCACAGTGGCCGCAATGCTCTTTGCGGCCTTCTACTCCTCCATAGCTGGTTTGTTGGGCATCGCGGTGACGGATGCCATCCAGTTCGTGATCGCCATGGTCGGCACGATCCTCCTTGCGATCCTGGTGGTCAACAGCCCGGAAGTCGGAGGGATCGAGGGGCTGAAACGAGCACTCCCCAAAGAGCGCTTCGACTTCTTTCCGGCAGTGGGGGAGAGCGGGGGAAATGTGGCGGGAACGCTCAAACTCAGCTTAGGGGCTTTCCTGGGCTACATCGGCATCCAATGGTGGGCGAGTTGGTATCCGGGATCCGAACCGGGCGGCGGGGGATATATGGCCCAACGGATGATGGCCACACGCAGTGAAAAGGACGCCGTCCAGGCGAGCCTCTTCTTTCAGATCGCTCACTTCTGTATTCGTCCCTGGCCCTGGATCCTGATCGCGCTTTCCGCCATCGTCCTTTACGGTCATCCGGGGAAGGAAGCGGGACCTTACGAAGAGCGCATTCAAACCCTCAAAAAAGAAGGGGTCTCCTTCGAAGCATTGCCCGAAAAGATCCCCGAGCTGAGCAGCGAGGCCATGAAAGATCCGGAAAAAAGGGCCGAACTCCGTTATTCCTATAACAAACGGAGCGGCTATGTAATGGCAATGCGGGACCACCTTCCGGTCGGGCTCCGGGGGCTTTTATTGGTCGCGTTCATAGCCGCTTACTTGAGCACCGTCAGCACGCAATTGAACTGGGGGGCCAGCTATTTGGTGAACGACCTCTATCTTCCATATATGGCGGGGGGAGAGCCTTCGGACGCTCAAAAAGTGAGGGCCGGTCGATCCACTACCGTGCTTCTCATGGTCCTCTCCTTGATCAGCACGAGCTTCATGACCTCGATCTCGGGTGTGTGGGAGTTCATTCTGAACTGCGGCGCAGGACTGGGGAGTGTGCTGATCCTTCGATGGTATTGGTGGCGCATCAATGCGTGGAGCGAACTAAGCGCCACTTTAGCGCCCTTCGTCGGTTATGCGATAGGCCATTTCTGGCTTTCCGAACAGTTAGGAGAAGCATTCCAAAGGCATAACGGTCCGTTCTTCTTCACCGTCCTTTTCAGCACGATCGTATGGATCAGCGTCACCTATGCAACGGCTCCCACGGACTCTGCTCAACTCAAGGCTTTTTTCGATAGGGTCAGGCCTGGCATGGGTTGGAAAAAATTCAGGAAGAGCGGCCAGGTAAAAAGCTCCCATCCGGGATGGCTCTTTCTTTGTTGGGTGAGTTCGCTCGTCATGACCTATTCCCTCTTATTCTGCATCGGTCGGATCATCTTGCATTTTCCTTTTGAAGCAATCATTTGGGCAGCGATCGGGCTCATCGCTTACGGTTTTTTCCGTTTCGGTCTTCGAAAGAGCGGTATTCTTAAATCCTAAAAAAGATTCGATCGAAAGCGAAAAAAAGGGTGATGATCCCTTAGAGGGGATTATATTTGAGGCCGAACGGTCCGACAGGGGTTCGCTTGTAGGATCGTTTTATTTTTGCTTAATTGCGCGAACATCAAAGATCGCATCAACCATGAGGCTTTGTACCTCCTTCCGTCCTATGATCCGTCTTTTTCCGGCCTTCCTCTTTATGAGCTTCCTCATTTCATGTGGAGGATCCGACCAGAAAAAGGATGATAAAGGCTCCGATTTCAAAAAAGAAATGACGGAGTCCGACAGTGCTAAAGCCAACCGGAAGGTGAAGGTCGGCAACAAGGTGTTCAGCGTTCCTTCTCCCATCCAGACGGCTTACTTGATCGAAGAGTCAGGGGCTTCTTATAATGAAGAACTCCTGAACGACCCCAAGAACAAGTCGAAGTATGCCACGAAGTTCCAGAAAGCCGTCAACCTTGGTATCTATGGAGCTGATCTCGGGTACGTGACCATCTACAACAAAGAGCAGGACTACCTGAAATACCTGAAGGCGGTCCAAAAGCTCGCTCGGGACGTAGGGGTCGAGAGCGCGTTCGACAAAGAACTGGTGAAAAAGTTCAAAAAGAACATGGGGAACCGGGACTCCATGTTATCCCTCGTTTCGGATGCTTTTAAGGCGGCCGATCGCTACTTGAAAAAGAACAAACGAGATGATGTGGCCGGTCTCATCTTGGCCGGAGGATGGATCGAATCCCTCCATTTTGCCTCGTCCATCGCTAAGAACAAGGGCAACAAAAAGGTGAAGCGCAGGGTTGCCATGCAGCGATCCTCCCTCAACAACCTCATCAAACTACTGGGGAACAAGCGAGGAAAGGAAGGCCTTAACAATTTGATCGAGGATCTAGAGGGCTTGTACGGCATTTACGACGAGATCAAGATCGAGTATGAGTACCATGAGCCGGAAACGAAGCCGGAGAAAAAACTGACCATCCTCAAAAGCAAGACGGTGGTCGATATCAGTGACGCTCAGGTCAAGAAGATCCACGAAAAGATCAATAAGATCAGGAACCAAATCACCGGCCAATGAAACGTTTGCGCTTCCTATTAGCCATACTCCCTTTTTTCGCACTCCTTCCCTTTTCCGGGGCTAAAGCACAGTGCGACCTGATCGCTGAGGCTTGTGACCCTCATCTGGAAGGGTATATCTCCGACGGGCAGAACTATAGAGCCCTTCTCCGCGGAGATCAAGTAGCAGAATTCCACACCACCCTTTTTGAGGGAACGACCTATCGCCTTGCGGCATGTACCGACACGAGTGCAAAGGGAAATCTGATCTTTACCGTTCGAGATAAGGAGCGGAACAAACTTTTCTCCAATGCAGATCATGGGGTTGCTCCCTATTGGGATTTTCAGGTCCCCCATACCATGGATGTGATCATCGAGGCTAAGCTTGCCCCCTCGGCGAACAAGGCTTCCGGATGCGCAGTCCTTCTCGTGGGTTTCAAGAAATAAAGCTTCCCCATCATCCGATCCTTATTCCGCTGAGTTATGAGCGAACGGATCCTTCGGGCATTGATGCAGCTCTTCGCGATCATTGCGAAAGTCGAGCTAGTGTCCGAAAAGAGTTCCGAAGATGAAGAAGGAGAGGTCAAGATCGGCGGAGGTGGGCGGAACATCGTAGAGCTCTTCCTCAAGCAGCGCCTCAATCAAGCCCTCGTTCAAGAATACCTAGAGGTCTTCGACCAGTACCTGGAGAAGCACCAAAAGATATCCAAGCGGAAATACGGGGAACAAAAGCGTACTTCGGTCAACTCGGTCAAAGTCCTCCGCATCTGTACCGATATCAATGCGGAGCTGACCCAGAAACAAAAGCTTATCGTCCTTCTCCGCCTGATCGAATTCATCAAGGCGGAAGAAGAGATCACGGACCAGGAGATCGAGTTCGTCACGACCGTAGCGGAGACCTTTAATATTCAGAAAGACGAGTTCGAACGGCTCTATTCGTTCGTCTTCAACGAAGCGGAGACCCAGGAGGATTCCCCCTACCTGCTCTACATCGATAACAAGGACGGGCATGAGCTCGAAGAGACCAAGCACATGCATTCAGAAGGACTCGTGGGGCAGGTCCGTGTGCAGCGCATCCCGAGCGTGAACATGTACATCTTCCGCTATTTCGGGAACAACGAGCTTTATCTCAACGGGCAGATCATCAATAACCGGACGAATTACGTGATGACCCACGGGGCTTCGATCCGGAGCTCGCTCGTTCAGCCGATCTATTACAGCGACATCATCAATTCCTTCCTGAGCGATACGGCGAGCGAGCATATCGTCTTCAAGGCGGATCACATCTCCTATGCTTTTCCGAACGGTGCTATAGGCCTTCATGATCTCTCCCTCACTGAAGAATCCGGAAAGCTTTGCGGGATCATGGGAGGGAGCGGGGCCGGCAAGTCCACGCTCCTCAACGTTCTGAACGGGAAACACACCCCCACCACTGGCAAGATCACGATCAACGGGATCGATCTTCATCGCGAGACCGATCAGATCGAAGGGGTTGTGGGTTTTATTTCCCAGGACGATCTTCTGATCGAAGAACTCACCGTCTTCCAAAACCTTTTTTACAATACCAAACTTTGCTTCAGCGATCGGAGCGACCCCCAGATCGCGAAGATGGTCCTCGAACTACTTCAGGACCTGGGCCTTTATGAGATCCGTGACCTGGAGGTGGGAAGTCCTCTGGATAAGACCATCAGTGGGGGACAAAGAAAGCGTTTGAACATTGCCCTGGAATTGATCCGGGAGCCATCGGTGCTCTTTGTGGACGAGCCCACCTCGGGCCTTTCCTCGAGGGACTCCGAGAACATTATGGACCTCCTCAAAGAGCTCGCCCTCAAAGGGAAGCTCGTTTTCGTGGTGATCCACCAGCCCTCCTCGGATCTCTTCAAGATGTTCGATAAGTTGCTCCTCCTCGATCAGGGAGGTTACCCCATCTACAACGGGAACCCGGTGGACAGTATCGTCTACTTCAAGCGACAGATCGACCACATCAACAGTGAGGAGAGCGAATGCCCTACTTGCGGGAACGTGAATCCGGAGCAGATCTTTAACATCATCGAATCGAAGGTGGTCGATGAATTCGGGAACCTTACCTCCAAGCGGAAAGTTTCTCCCGAAGAATGGTACGAGGCCTATCAAGAATACATCGGGAACGAGGTGGACGAAAAGGCCGAGGACCCGGAAGAAAAACCGAAGAGCACCTTCAAAGTCCCCGATCTGATCAAGCAATTCCGGATCTTCTCCGTCCGGGACATGCTCGCCAAATTCACGAACAAACAATACCTGGGGATCAATTTTTTGGAAGCCCCGGTTTTGGCAGCCATCCTTTCTTTCTTCGTCAAGTTCCATACGATGGACCAAAGCGGGACGGCCGAATACATTTTCCGGGAGAACGTCAATATACCGCCTTTCCTTTTCATCGCCGTTATCGTTGCCCTTTTCCTGGGGCTTACAGTGAGTGCTGAGGAGATCATCCGGGACCGGAAGATCCTGGAAAGGGAAAGCTTTCTGAACCTGAGTCGAGGGAGTTACCTCTTTTCCAAGGTGGGGATCATGTTCATCATCTCTGCGGTTCAGACCCTCTTGTTCGCCATCGTAGGGAATCTGATCCTCGAGATCAAGGGCATGACCATCCAGTACTTCGTGTTGCTCTTTTCAACAGCTTGTTTTGCGAACCTCTTGGGGCTGAACATCTCTGCAAGCTTCAACTCGGCCAAGGTGATCTATATCCTGATCCCCTTGCTCATCATTCCCCAACTCCTTTTCGCGGGGGTGATCGTCAAATTCGACAAGCTCCATCCAGCCTTTTCGGAACAAGCAGAAGTTCCTTGGATCGGCAACATCATGGCTTCCCGATGGGCCTTTGAAGCCCTGTCCGTCACCCAATTCAAAGACAACGATTACCGGGAAAAGGTCTACCCCCTCAACAAAGACTTGCGGACCATCAACTGGCACAAGGATTACTGGATCCCCGAGATGGAAAAGATCGTGGGAAAGGTCCGTAAAAAGATCGATGACAAGAAAGAGGGTGAGGATCTTGGAAGGGACCTGAGCTTACTGCGGACCGAACTCCACAAGATGGAGGAGCGGCCGAGAATAGGGTATGCTCCGGAGGTGACGGACAGTTTAAGAAAAAAGACCGTTAACGCGAGGGTCCTTTCAGAAGTCGAAAGTTACCTGCAAAATCTCTTTGAGTTCTATCGAAAGCAGTTCAAGAAAGAACAAGCGAAGAAAGAAAAACGCCTCAAAGAATGGATCGAAGCAAAAGGTTCGGAAGAATTCCAGAGGATCAAGGATGATCACACCAACGACAAACTAGAGGGTTTTGTGACCAATCGGCAGGATCTTGAGAAGATCGTCCGGCATGAGGGTGAGCTGATCCAAAAGAGCGACCCGATCTATCGCGACCCGATCCATTCCTCTTTTTTCGATGCCCACTTTTATGCCCCAACGAAGCAACTCGGAGGGAAACTGGTGGACACTTTTTGGGCGAACTTGATGGTCCTTTGGGGGATGACCATCATTCTGGTGGTGACACTCTACTTCGATGCGCTACGGAAGCTGATCGAGGGAACCGAGAAGTTGAGCGACCTTTTTCGTAAATAAGGGGATCGCGATCCAGGGAAAAAAACGCTCCGGGGGAGCCTTTAACCCAACCCCATCAAAGAGCTATAAGGAGCTTTAGATCTCCTCTACCTCGATCATCTTAAAGGGGATATCGATGATGGCCTGATAATCCTCCCCAGCTTCGAGCATGTCCTCATCGTCCTCCTCGTAGTACCAATTGACGGTAATATCCTTGCCGTTCTTCTTGGCCTCTTCGAGCTTTTTGAACACGTCGAGGATACACTTGGAGGAGCTCGTGTTGAAATATTCCAATTGCATATTGACCTCCGTGGTTTGGTCGGGGCCTTCCTTGGAATATTGGTCGATCCAATCGATCAGGGGCTTGTAGAATTCGATCGAGTTCTCAGGGATCGAACGCCCCTTGATCTTCATTTTACCCTCAGCGGCTTTGAAATCCACCTCGGGGGTTTTAGCTGTTCCCTCGATCTGTATATCTTCCATGGCGCTTGTTTTTATTGAGCGACTTTCACGTTCAAACTGAAAAATGAATTATGCCGGTCGAGCGGCGTAAAACTGTAATCTAACTTTTGGCCTGATTTCTTGGCGATATCGATCATACCGAGACCTCCACCACCCTTTTCCGACAATTTGCCGTTGTTCAGCACCGATTTGTAATGATCCTTCAACTCATCTCGACTCATCGCGTTGATCCGATCGAGCCGTTCTCTCAATTTCTCTTCGTCCTCTTTAAGGATGAAATTTCCCGTGATGATCGAGTAATGATCCCCTTCCTTTCCGATCATGAAAATAGCGGACCGGCGGTCTTCTTCTTTGGAACCCTCAGGGAGTGGAGCTTCCTTTTTTTCGATATCATCGATATGATGATAAAGGTTCTGAAGACATTCCACCAAAATATTGTAGACTTTTTTCCGAACTTTTCGATTCTCTTCTACATCATCCAGTTTGCTCTCCATGATCTGAAGAATGGACGTAAGCAATTCAGAGGTCACTTCTCCCTTGAAGGACAGCATAATGTTATTCCGGTCCATCTTCCGGAACAGGTCGTAGATGTCGAGATCGTAGAACAAAACCGCCTTTCCTTCCTCCGCAAATATATAATAATTCCGTGCCCTGCTATCCATCAGGACTTAAAGAGCCGTTTCCAGTCCGGAACGAACAGCCTTTCCATTGACGAACACTACTACTGAATCGGTGCACTTTCCTCCTTCTCCGTAGCGGAGCTCTCGCTCTCCCAGATCCCGAGGCTTGACCCACAAACTCCCTTTCCAAGCCCATCGGCATCCCATATTCCGTTCGATCTCCTCTGATTTCGATCGGATCGCATAGCTCGTTCCTATAAAGCCTTCTCCTTTAAGCTCGGGGGCCAAACGATAACGGTCGTCCTTGGGATCCTCAGGACTCGCTTCTCCAAGGAGTTGTTCCAAAGTCATTTCCCCCGTCACCCTCATTTCTTCGCCATTCGTTCCAAAGCTGACCCCCTTCCAGCGAAAACGCCATTCAGTCTCCTGGCGCTCGATGATGATCCGACCTCGCAAAGTCAACCCTAACGATCGGTGTTCTTGGCTTTCCACACGGATGAAACTTCCTTCTTCCCCCCACTCCCCGTTGAATATCAACTTAAACGGACCTTCTCGGGAAGCCCCGCTTATATCAGTGCATGTATCCGAGGGGTGATAACGGTACGTCAAAGCGTTCTGGGACGGGAATGTTGCTGTATCCCCTTCGATCAATTCCAATTTCCCGCAAAGCGGGGTGCTGCTCTTGGGGTCCGGGCCTGAAGGGGCATAATAGATCCGCATCACCAGCGGGAATAGATCGACCTGATAATGAAAGAGGCGATGGGCTTTTTGAGCCGGGGTGATATCGGTGCTCACCTCCCTCTTTCGGCAAGCGATGGTTCCGATCAAAAGGAAGATCAGAAAGAAGAGCGACCTTCTCAGGAACATGGGAGCGAAGATAGGGAGAACGCAGCGACACCCCCTTTTCTAATTTTGCTTCGGATGAGTGAAGAAAAAAGCCCCCAAAAAGACTGGTACGAGAGCTGGTTCGATTCACCGTACTACCACATCCTTTATAAAGACCGGGATGAGGAAGAGGCCGCGTTCTTTGTCGACCGATTGGTGGAACGCCTTAACCCCCGAGAAGGTGCACGGATACTGGACTTGGCCTGTGGTAGGGGAAGACATGCCATTCAATTACATCGGAAAGGATTCGATGTGACCGGTTTGGATCTTTCTGAAAATAGCATATCAGTGGCCAAAGAACACGAAGCGCCGGGGCTCCGCTTTGACACCCACGATATGCGGCATATTTACGATCGAGCGCATCCTTTCGACAAGATCCTGAACTTGTTCAGTAGCTTCGGCTACTTTCGTTCGGAAGGGGAAAATTTCCGCGTGATCAAATCAGCGGCGGAACAGTTGAAAAAAGGAGGAGAACTGGTCATCGACTTCATGAACGCTCAAAAAGCGATCCAGACTTTGATCCCTCATGAGGTCAAAAGGGTGGAAGGGATCGACTTTCACATCCATCGCTACGTGGACCACGGTCGTTTGATCAAGCGCATTGCTTTTCACGACCAAGGGAAGGATCGGGAGTTCAAAGAAAAGCTCCGTATCCTTTTCGACAACGACCTTCAGGTCATGCTGGAAAGAGCGGGAATGAAAGTGGAAGACCGATACGGGGATTATGCCCTTACCCCTTTCGACCGCAGAAATTCGGACCGGCTTATCATCATAGCTCGCCGGTCCTGAACGGTAAAGAGCTCAAAACCATTTGATGGACCCCCTTATTCTCTATCTTATCGTCCTTTTTCTGACCACTTGGTTGGGCGGAGGCATCGCTTTCATTTTCAGATCACCGGAGATGAAGCGCTCCAGGCTTTTTCTCTCTTTTAGCGGAGCTTTTTTGTTCGGGCTCACTTTGACCCGTTTTCTCCCCCGGCTCTTCCAAGAAGCGCCCACAGGTATGGGAGCCTGGATCCTGTTCGGCTTTTTCCTGCAACTCATATTGGATTTCATCTCAAGGGGCATTGAACACGGACATGTTCAAAAAGACGCGATCCCTCGTAACAGCATTCCCTATGGGGTCTTGATCGGACTTTCTTTTCACGCTTTCCTGGAAAGTCTCCCTTTGGGGCATTCCGAACTTTTGGATGGCGACCACCTCCTCATCGGCCTTGCTGTTCACAAGCTTCCGGTTTCTTTAGCCTTAGCAGGGCTGCTCAGCAATGGTCTTAGAAAAGGTCCAGCGATCCTAGCCTTCGGGTGCTTTTCCTTAATGGCTCCGCTCGGGATCCTCTTAGGGCATGCCCTTCCAAGCCTTTTGGAGGAAGTCCCCTCCCATCTCGACCACTACCTCCTTGCCTTGGTCATGGGGGTGCTCCTTCACGTTTCGACCACGATCCTTTTCGAAAGTTC
>CAZOSO010000033.1:0-9213 GCA_964582635.1 uncultured Weeksellaceae bacterium
AGGAGAGGTGCCTCGGCGAACGGTGCTCACTCCTTTGGCTCGATGTCCAGTTCCAGAGCAACAGGCGCGTGATCCGACCCCTGCACATCGTCCAGGATGGAAGCGTTCTTGACCTTGTCCTTCAGCTCATCCGAAACAAAGAAGTAATCGAGCCGCCAGCCGACGTTCCTTTCCCTGGCTCGTGTTCTTAGACTCCACCAACTGTAATGCTCGCCCTCATCGTAGAACATCCGAAAGGTGTCGTGGTAACCGTGGGCCAAGAGCTTGTCCATCCATTCCCGTTCCTCGGGGAGAAAGCCCGAAACATCTTCATTATCCTTAGGGCGGGCAAGGTCCCGCTCCTGATGGGCCGTGTTCACGTCCCCGCACACCACGATCCCTTTGCCTTCTTTTCGTTTTTCCTCGGCGTGCTCAAGGAAGGCGTCGTAAAAATCCATCTTGAAGCGGAGTCGCTCTTCGGAAGCCTTGCCATTGGGAAAATAGATCGTGTAGAGAATGAAATTTCCGTAATCGGCCCATAGGGTCCGTCCTTCTTGATCGAAGCGTTCGATGCCGAAGCCCTTGCCCACCTCGCGGGGGGTGGGTTTACTTAGGAGCCCCACACCGCTGTAACCTTTTTTAACCTCAGAGGACGCATAATGTTGTTCCCAGCCAGGGAGAAGGGTGAATTCCTTGGGTAACTGTTCGGGCCGAGCCTTGGTCTCCTGAATACCGAGGATATCGGGATCCTCTTTCTGAAGCCATTCGACGAAACCCTTTTTAAGAAGGGCCCGGAGTCCGTTCACGTTCCAAGAAAGGAGTTTCATAGGTGCGGCGAATATAAAAGCAAGGGAGCGGCTTTCGAACCTTATCGGACGGAGTTTCTTCCCGGAGCTTTAAAAGCCTTTCCTTCGTTCTGCGGAAGACGCTTTTCTTTCCAGAGCTTACCCATGGATCGTTCACATCAACTCGAACTACGACCGCTCGGTATCGACACCCGGAATGAGCACACGGTCTATATGCGGAGCGATTGCCCGGTCTGTTCCTCCGAAGGGTTCGAGGCTCTGACGCGGATCCAGGTGTCTCTGGGAGATCGGTCTGTCGTGGCATCCCTCAACGTGCTCATGGATGATCGCTTGTTGGGGGTTCATGAGGCGAGCCTCTCGGAGAGTGCCATCAAGGCTTTGGGAGCTCAGGAAGGAGATCTGCTCAGCATGTCCCATCTTCCTCCTCTCGATTCGATGAGCCGTGTACGCTCCAAGATCTACGGGCATTCTTTGGATGAAGGGAGTATGCGGGACATCATTCGAGACCTCGCGGCCGGAAAATATTCCAACGTGGAGATCGCTGCTTTTGTCACAGCTTGTGGTGGGGACCGAATGAGCTTCGAGGAGATCGTGTATATGACGCGCTCGATGATCGATGTGGGGCAACGCCTTTCCTGGTCATCGGATCATGTCTACGATAAGCATTGTGTCGGGGGGCTTCCAGGCAATCGGACCACACCGATCGTGGTCTCTTTGGTCGCCGCTTACGGAGTGACCATTCCCAAGACCTCTTCGAGGGCCATCACCTCTCCGGCCGGGACTGCCGATACGATGGAGACCATGGCGCCTGTAGAGCTTTCTCTCGATCGCATGAAAAAGGTGGTGGAAGAGGAGAACGCTTGTATAGCTTGGGGTGGTTCGGTGGATCTGAGCCCTGCCGACGATATTATGATCCGGGTGGAGCGAGCTTTGGACCTCGATAGTGAAGGGCAGTTGATCGCTTCGGTGCTCTCCAAAAAAGCTGCTGCAGGTTCCACGCACGTGGTCATCGACGTGCCGGTGGGTCCTACGGCCAAGGTTCGGGATAAGGCGAAAGCCGAAGAATTGCGTTGGAAGATGAAGGGTGTTGCCAACGCCATCGGGTTGAACGCGGAGGTGATCCTGACGGACGGTACAAAGCCTGTGGGGCGAGGGATCGGTCCTGCCCTCGAGGCGCAGGATCTTTTAGCGGTCCTTCGCAATGAAAAAGAGGCTCCTCGGGATCTTGAAGAACGTGCGTTGGAATTGGCCGGACCTCTTTTGGAGCTTTCCGGGGAACTGGAAAAGGGGGAAGGACGGATCGCGTGTGAAAAGCTATTGCGTTCGGGGAGGGCGATGGAGAAATTCGAAGCTATTTGCCGGGCTCAGGGTGCTTTCAAGGAACCCCGTCTCGCACCCTATACGGAGCAGGTCTTTTCGGAAAAAGGGGGAAGGGTTCTTTCTGTGAACAACCGAAAGATCGCCAAATTAGCCAAGCTCGCCGGTGCCCCGAACGATCCAGGGGCTGGGGTTTGCCTGCATGCGAACGCAGGGGAAGAGGTGCGGGAAGGGGATCCCCTTTTCACCGTCTATGCTGAAACAGAGGGAGAATTGGCCTATGCTATGGACCATTATCGGAGCCATCCGGATATGATCGAAGTAGGGGAAGGATGATCAGGAGTTTTTCAGGAAAAAAGCGTAGCGAATGATCCTTTTTGCTTTACCGGAAAACGAAGCGATGACCGAGGTGCTGGCTCAAAAGTGCGGGGCTGCTCTCGGAAAGGCTACAGTCAAGCAATTTCCCGACGGAGAGAGCTATGTTCGGCTTCACTCGGACGTTCAGGGGCATACGGTAGTTTTGGTCCAAACGTTGAAGGAACCGGATGAAAAATTCCTTCCCCTTTATTTTTTGACCCGGACCTTGCAAGAGGCTGGAGTGGAACGCGTCATCCTCCTCGCCCCCTACCTCTCTTATATGAGACAGGATGCCGTATTTCATGAAGGGGAGGGGGTCACTTCCGCTTATTTCGCGGAACTCCTTTCAGGAATAGTGGACGGGTTGATCACGGTGGACCCGCATCTTCACCGTTGGAGCTCTCTTTCGGACATCTATAGCATTCCTTATCGGATCGTCCATGGGGCCAGGCCGATGGCCGAATGGATCCGGAATGAGCTGGAGCATCCGCTGCTCATCGGTCCCGATATCGAAAGCGAGCAGTGGGTGAAGGAAGTGGCTGATAGGGCCGGAGCCCCTTATCTGATCTGGAAAAAAGAGCGTTACGGAGACCGGGATGTGCAGGTGAATGCATCCGGACCCGGGTCTTATAGGGGCTATACGCCGGTCCTCATCGATGACATCGTTTCTACTGCAAGTACCATGATCGAGACGGTCTCGCATTTGAAGGAAAAAGACATGGAACGGCCTGTATGCATGGGCGTTCACGCGGTCTTCGCTGAAGGGGGGTATGAGGAGCTTTTGAAAACCGGTGCACGGGTGCTGACTTGTAACAGCATCCCGCATCCCAGCAATGAGATCGACCTCAGCCAAGGGTTGAGCGAGGCGCTTCTTGAGATGACGAAAAGGTAGAGCTTTAGGAGCTTTCGGTGTGGACCACACCCCCTTCTCGATAGAAGGCCTTGAACCCCTCTTTTTGCATGTAATGGGCGATGATCCGGCTCTTGCTCCCGTAATTGCAAACGAATAAATAACTGGCCTCGGGATCCCAATGGAAATATTCGTCCATGGCCTGTTCGAAGGGGATATGCTCGCCTTGCAAGGGCATGTTGCTCGAGGCGATCTCTTCATCGCTCCGAAGATCGATCACGTGATCCGCTTCGGAGGGAGAGGGGTCGGAAGATGAAGCACGCTTTTCCTTTTCCCGATGCTTGGACCCAGGCTCTCGGGCCTCCAGTTCTCCTTTGGTATTGAGGTCCCACAAGAGGCGTCCTTCGATAGCCTCGCTGATCTTCGCTTCGAGGTCCAACGCGCTGAGCGCACGGGTTAATTCTTTGTAAGAGGCGCCGGTGGTCACCTTTTTGGTTGTGAGGGCGCAGAATTCTTGTCCTTTATAGGCCTCATCGTAGCTTCCGATCCGTTCAGCGATCGTTTTGATCTCGCTTTTGGTGAAGCTGAAGAGAGGGCGATGGACGGACATGTTGATGCAACGGTCGAGCGTTATTAGGTTCCGATTCGTCTGAGTGGAGACCTGACCGAGGGATTCTCCCGTTATGAGGGAACTGGCGGAATGGATCCTTGCGATCCCTTCCGCTATTCGATAAAAAACGTATTTCAAAATGAGGTTCTGATAGCGTCCCTCCGCTTTTCGGATCTCCTCGATAAGGGGGATCAGATCCACTTCGATCAGTTTTCCCGAGGACCCACTCCCGTAATTCTTTTTCAGAAAACGAAAAAGCTCGAAGGTGTTCCGTTTTTGTTCCTGGCCGCCGAGGTCGAAAAAGATGAAATGTTGGTCGAGGCCTATGCGGTAGGTCCGATATGCGGCCACGGGGGAATCGATGCCCCCTGAAAACAGGTTCATGGCGGTTCCATGGATCCCTAAGGGGGTTCCTCCCATCCCTGGGAACTTTTGGGTGTATAAGTGGACCGTGTCGTAGTCCAGCTCTACATGGCAGGTAATACTGGGTCGGTCCAAATTGACAGGGGCCAGGTCCACTAAGCGGTCCCCCAGAAGGATCTCACAGCGTTTTCTCCCGATCGATACCTCCCCGCGTGAGCGAGCTTTAACGGCAAAGCTCTCATGTCCATCCAGTAGAGGCCTGAAAAAAGCACTCGCCTTTTCACAGAAACTTTCCTCGTCCTCGAACGTGAAGCTTTCTGCTCGGACGAAGTATTGGATCCCTGCCACCCGTTCGAGCAGCTCGCTGAGCTCCGCATCTCCTTCCTCGATGATGATGTGATTGCTTCGGTTGTGAACGCGAACTTCTTTCCATACTTCCCTGGGATAGTTCACCTTTAAGCCGGACCGAATGTTCTCGGCCAGCTTTTTGATGAACTTCCACTTCATTCGGGTGGTCTTCGTCCCGATCTCGCTCGAGTATTTGACCAGATAGGGCATGAGCTTCTTGCAAAGATCCGAAGAAGTTTCCGGACCATGAACCCTTATCTTTGTTCCTATGTTCACCACGCTCCGCGCTTTTCTTTTTCTTATCGCTTTCCTCTTTGCAGCGCCATCGAGTAGCCAGAGCTATCAATTCGCCCAATTGAAATACTCAGGAGGCGGGGATTGGTACGCCAACCCCACATCGCTCCCGAACTTGATCGCGTTCTGCAATGACAAGTTGGATATGAACATCGACCCTGAACCAGCGGAAGTGGAGGTCGGGAGCAAGGATCTTTTCAATTATCCCTTTGTCCATATGACAGGTCATGGGAACGTGGTCTTTTCGAGAGAAGAAGCCGCGAACCTAAGGCGTTACCTCCAAGGGGGAGGGTTCCTGCACATCGATGACAATTACGGAATGGACCAGTATGTGCGTTCCCAGCTTGAAAAGGTCTTTCCCGATAAGGAATTGGTGGAGCTGCCGTTTCAGCATCCCATTTATCACCAGAAATACGAGATCAAAGAAGGTCCTCCCAAGGTCCATAAGCACGATGGCAAGCGGCCTCAAGGCCTGGGATATTTCCACAACGGAAGGCTCGTTCTCTACTACACCTACGAAGCGGACCTAGGCGATGGTTGGGAGGATCCTTCTGTCCATAATGATCCTCCCGAAAAGCGGAAAGCGGCCCTGCGGATGGGGGCGAATTTGGTCCAATATGTGATGATGGGTGGGGCTAATGCTTCTGAATTGCCTTCCCAGGGTTCTTAAGCGGTCCAAGGTGTGCTTTCGTCGGGTTCTTTTCCCTTTTCCTCTGTTTTTTAAGAGAGAAGCTTTTTCTTTCACGGAGAGCTTCTACCTTTGCTCACCCACACCAAAAGCGTTTATCATAGTTCATGAAGATCAATAAGGTGCTCGTCGCCAATCGCGGCGAGATCGCGATACGTGTTTTTCGTTCTTGTGTTGAACTAGGACTCCGGACCGTTGGGGTCTATACGTATGAAGATCGCTATTCCGAGCATCGGTATAAAGCCGATGAAGCTTATCTGATCGGCGACAAAGAGGAGCCGCTCAAACCTTACCTCGATATCGAGGAGATCGTCCAGCTCGCGGTTCGAAAAGGGGTGGATGCCATTCATCCTGGTTACGGCTTCCTTTCCGAGAACCCTGAATTCGCCCGGAAATGTCGCGAGAACGGGATCGTTTTCATCGGACCTTCCCCGGAGATCATCGAATCCCTTGGTGATAAAGTCTCGGCCAAGAAGATCGCTAAAGAGGCCGGGGTCCCTGTTATCGAAAGCAATCAGAAAGAGTTGACCGAAACGAGCGTTGCCCTTGAAGAAGCAGAACGTATCGGTTATCCGGTCATGCTAAAGGCTGTATCCGGCGGTGGTGGTCGCGGGATGCGCGTGATCCGGACCCCGGACGACTTGGAGAGCAGTTTCGAGGAAGCCCGGAACGAAGCCCGGAACGCTTTCGGGGATGAGAGCGTTTTCATCGAAAAATACATCGAAGAGCCGAAGCACCTGGAGGTTCAGATCGTGGGGGACCAGCACGGGGACTATGTGCATCTCTATGAGCGGGATTGTTCGGTGCAACGCCGCTATCAAAAGGTGGTCGAGTTCGCCCCTTCTTACGGCCTTTCGGATGAAGTGCGCCAAGAGCTGTACGATCATGCGAAGGCGATAGCCGGCCATATCGGCTACAATAACATCGGTACCGTCGAATTTCTGGTGGGAAAGAACGGGGAGGTCGTTTTCATCGAGGTGAACCCGCGTATCCAAGTGGAGCATACGGTCACCGAGATGGTCACGAACATCGATCTGGTGAAAACGCAGCTTTTCATCGCCGATGGCTATCCCCTCGATTCGAAGCAGGTCAAGATCCCTTCTCAGGATGTGGTCAAGACAACGGGTTATGCCATTCAGTGTCGGATCACCACGGAGGACCCGGAGAACGATTTTCAGCCGGATTATGGGATCATCACCACCTACCGGAGCGCAGGAGGTTTCGGGATCCGCCTCGACGTGGGGAGTGTTTACCAAGGGGTTCGTGTGAGCCCCTTCTTCGACCCGATGTTGGTGAAAGTTTCCGCTCATTCGCGGACCCTGGAAGGAGCCACCCGAAAGATGGACCGGACCCTGATGGAGTTCCGGATCCGGGGGGTGAAGACGAACATGCAGTTCCTCCAGAACATCATCGGGCACGAGAAATTCATCAACGGTGAAGCCACCGTCAACTTCGTCGGGTCCCATCCGGAGCTCTTCCGTATCAAACAGAGGCAGGACCGGGCTACACGGATCGTATCCTTCTTGGGCGATGTGATCGTGAACGGGAATCCGGACGTGAAAACGATCGATCCCAACAAAAGGCTCGATGAACCGGAAGTCCCCGCTTACGATAAATACAAGGAATATCCCAAAGGGAGCAAGGATCTGCTGGATGAACTCGGTCCCGAGGGTTTTGCGCAATGGTTAAAGGACCAAAAGAAGGTGCAGTTCACCGATACCACTTTCCGGGATGCCCATCAGAGCGTGCTCGCGACACGGATGCGAACCTATGATATGCTCCGGGTGGCCGAGAGTTATGCGAAGAACATCCCCCAGGTCTTCAGTATGGAATCCTGGGGAGGAGCCACCTTCGACGTATGCCTTCGCTTTCTACATGAGAACCCCTGGCGGCGGATCCGGGAGATCAAGCAGGCCATGCCCAACATGTGCCAGCAAATGCTCCTGCGAGGGTCCAATGCGGTGGGCTATACGGCCTATCCGGACAACCTGATCGCCTCTTTCGTCGAGAAAGCATGGGAGAACGGCGTCGATATCTTCAGGATCTTCGATTCGCTCAACTGGATGAAGGCGATGGGGCCTTCCATCGAATTCGTCCGGGAACGAACCAACGGGATCGCTGAGGGTGCGATCAGTTATACGGGGGACATCCTCGATCCGAACGAGGATAAGTTCACCCTCGATCATTACCTCCAATTGGCCAAAGACCTCGAGAACGCCGGCTCTCACATCCTTGCCATTAAGGATATGGCAGGGCTGCTCAAGCCCTATGCGGCCAAGGAGTTCGTCAGCGCGCTCAAGGATACGGTGGATATCCCGATCCACCTTCACACGCACGACACCTCTTCCCTTCAGCCCGCTACCTACATGCAAGCCATCGAGGCAGGAGTGGATGCGGTCGATGTGGCCCTCGGAGGCATGTCCGGGCTCACTTCTCAGCCCAACTTCAATTCGGTCCTCGCGATGCTCGAGCATCACGAAAGAGGGGACAAGGACATCGATACGGACAAGTTGGACGCCCTTTCCAATTATTTCGAATTGGTACGGGAGTATTACTATCCGTTCGAAACGGAACTTAAAGCCGGAACGGCGGAGGTTTTCAAGCATGAAATACCGGGCGGCCAGTACTCCAATCTAAAACCTCAAGCTGTGGGCCTTGGACTGGGGGATCGTTTCGAAGAGATCAAAAAGCGCTATCGGGAAGTGAACGAGATGTTCGGCCGCATCACAAAAGTGACCCCGAGCTCCAAGGTGGTCGGCGACATGGCCCTTTTCATGGTGAGCAATGACCTGACGCCCGAGGATGTTTATGAAAAGGGCGAAGAGCTATCTTTCCCGGAGTCCGTTGAATCCTTCTTCAGAGGGGATCTGGGGCAACCGCCCGGGGGCTTCCCCGAAAAGCTCCAGAAGATCGTCCTCAAAGGGAAAAAGCCCTATACGGACCGTCCCAACGATCATTTGGATCCCGTGGACCTGGACGGGGAGTTCGAGGAATTCAAGGAGCGATTTCAAGGGGATTTTCCGCGGAACCTCGAGTACGAGGATTATCTCTCCTGGAAACTCTATCCGAAGGTCTTCGAACAAGCTCTGGAGATGTTCAAGAAGTACGGGGATGTGTCCCGCATCCCGACCAAGAACTTCCTCTTCGGGATGGAAGAGAACGAAGAGACGATCATCAGCATCGCTGAAGGAAAGGACGTTATCGTCCAGTTGCTATCGGTGGGGCCGGCTAATGAGGATGGGACCCGAACGGTCTTCTTCAAGGTGAACGGACAAACCCGGAACGTCGACATCGATGACCGGGCTCTGGAAGCCACCCAAGCGAAGAATCCCAAAAAGGACCCGGATGATCCGAACCAGATCGGTCCCTCCCTTCAGGGCAAGTTGTCGAGGGTCCTTGTGGAGAACGGGCAGAAGGTCGAACAGAACGAAGCCCTCTTCGTCATAGAGGCCATGAAAATGGAGACGACCATTACTGCCCCGAAAGAAGCGACCGTGGAGAAAGTCCACCTGGAAGAGGGCACGATGGTGGATGGCGATGATCTGGTGGTGACCTTGGGGTAGTTCCAACTCCAATTCAAACTCCAACTCCAATTCAAACT
>CAZOSO010000033.1:9313-17226 GCA_964582635.1 uncultured Weeksellaceae bacterium
CAACTCCAACTCGAACTCAAAAAGGTTTCGTGGAGTTTTTTAGAAGGTCAGATATTGTTTGAAGAGGCATTCTGGACCCTTTTACTTAGGATCCGAATTATTTCATCGAGTTCTTTGATCTCTTCTTGCAATTGTTCTTCTTCATAGTAGGTCCCTTCTAACAGACGAAAGAAGAATTTCGCTTCTCGCGCTTCTTTCCGAGCTATGACCAGTTTGTTCCTAAAATCTTTCAGCGTGTAACTCCCATCCGCTTCTTCATAATTGGCAGCTGTTGAGGTTACAGCGCCTGATATTTGGTCTCTTATCCTTGAGCCTTCAGGCGTTGTCGGCAATTCCTTGCAAATGCGGATCGTTCTTCTAGCTAATAGAAGGAGTCTTTCGCGAAGGTCATAGGGCTTTAATTCATTCACTATTCCGATTTTTTTGAAGCTTTTCGAAGCTAATAGCCTCCAGTAGCATAAAGATGGATGGAATGAAAAATTCTTTTTCTTGATCGATCCCCCCTTTGAATTGGAGTTGGAGTTTGAATTGGGGTTCACCCTCCTTTCTTCAAAATCCTGTTTGCCCGCTCAAAGATCCCCGTAAAGGCTTCCCACTTCAACCTCCCTGTATTGGTGTTCTGCTGGCTCGGGTGGTAGGAACAGATGAGCTGTTGGCCGTTCGCTAGGACGTGTTCCTTTCCATGGCCGAAATCGATGCCTTTAGCTCCGTGGTATTTGCGGACTTCATCGAAGGCAAGGCGCCCGAGACAAAGGATCACAGGGGCGTCTTTGAAAAGGGCCAGTTCCCGATGAAAAAAGGAGGAGCAAGTCTCGATCTCCTTGCGGGTGGGCTTGTTCTGAGGGGGAGCACAGCGGATCACGGAGATGATATAAGCGTCCTGTAACTTCAAACCATCATCGAGCTGCCTGCTTTCGGGTTGGTTCGCGAAGCCGGCTTCATAAAGGGCGCCATAGAGCCAATCTCCCGATCGGTCTCCGGTGAACATCCGCCCCGTACGATTGGCACCGTGAGCGGCCGGGGCCAGTCCCACGATGAGCAGGTTTGCCTCCGGATCCCCAAAGCCGGGGACCGGCCGCCCCCAATAGGTTTGGTCCCGGAAACGCTTGACCTTTTCCCGGGAGACCTTTTCGAGGTAAGGGACCAAGCGAGAGCAAGCTCTGCACTCTTCGATGGAGCGGTTGAGGCGCTCGAGTTCTTTCCTCCTCATAGCCGGCGGGAGTTCCTTACCGTTTCTTACCGGAAGAGCTCAGAAAGTAGGTCACAGCCCCTGCGATAACGGTGAGGGTCACCCCAGCGATCATGCTCCATTTAAGAACGTCTTCTGAATGAAGTCGGTCTTCACGGGAATAATTGGTGAAGGTTTGGCAATTGTTGGTGAGCAACTTGTAAGGCTCCCCTTCTTTGGCTTTTTCCAATGCGCGCGTCAAGACTTCCATCGGGGGGAATTGGCTTTCCCTGGGATGAAGATGGACCGTTTGTTCTCTGCTGAACTCCTTTTCATCAGCGAGGACCGCATAACCTTGTTGATGGTGATTGTGGACGAAATAACCGGTCCCTTTGTCATCGTGACCGATATAAATGCCCGAATGCATGACCTGTTGCTTGGTGTTGAGCTTGTACCGGTAATAGGCCTTGCCGGAGTTCTCGTCCAGATAAATGTGTCGCTTTCTTGAGTTCCGAAAGGTGATCAGAATGTATTTCGATCCGATCTGAAAGTCTTTGATCCGCATCAGTCTACCCGTTCAAAGTATTCGGTCCGTCCGATCATGGAAATACCAATATACCCTCGGACCTTTAAGGTGTTCGCGTCCTTGAGTTCCATCCAACCGCTGTATTCCTTTCCGCTTTCGGGATCGTAGAGGGTGCCGTCCTCCAGCATGTTGGTCTCGGTGCACTTCATTCCCTTAAAGATGGTCAACCCCTTGATGGTCCGGTCTCTTTTGTCCGGATCCGGATTGTTCTCGTCTTTTTTGAGCGACCCATCATCTTCTCGAGGCTCTTTCATCCAGACGATGTCCGCATAGTAGGTGTTCCCTTTCTTGTAGATCTCGATCTTGGACTTTTTATCGGGGGTCCACCATTTCCCGAGTAGGTCCGAGCATTGTCCTACTGCTGTGTTGGGTGCGATCCAAGAGCCCAACAAGAGAAGGAGGAAGCTGAACTTGCTAAGCGCTTTTTTCGTAAATTCCATAAGTGAAAGGCAGGCTTTGTTTCGAATATAGAACGATCCATGTAAAAGTTCGTTCATTGAGAAGAGGGAACGCTTACATGAAACGGATCCTTTTTTTGACAACGTTCTTATTCGGGGTCTTGGTTTTACAAGCATCGGATCCCGGTCGACCGATCCGCCGCTCTTATGAGGGGATCCGCGGGAACGAGGCCTATCTCGATTCTTTGGATCGAGCTTTGGGAGAGCGGAAAAGTGTTCCGGAACGATACCGGGCCTCTTTTTTGATCGCTCTTTCCGCTTATCCCGAATTGAAAAGCGTTCCGATCCGTTTGGAAGAAGGGGACCTTCGGACCACCATGCTCGCTCAACCGGATCCTCGGACGATCTTTGCTCCTTCTCATGCTCGACGTTTCAGGATCGCTGTGGACACCTTAGCGCCTGGTTCCAGCGGCAAGCTCTTTTCAGAGCTCCCTTTTGAAGCCCGTATCGGGATCATGGCTCATGAACTCGCCCATCTGCTCGATTATGTGAAGCGCGACATAGGAGGGCTCATCCGCTATGGGGTACGCTATCTTTTCAAAGGATCCCGCAAGGAACTCGAGGCCCGTACGGATCGGATCGCTGTTGACCGTGGGTTCGGCTGGCAGCTCCTCGCCTTTAAAAAGCATTTGCGGACGGAAGCCGAACTGTCCCCTTCCTACAGGGCTTATAAAAAGCGGGTCTATCTGTCTCATATAGAACTGAGAGAGATCTTGAACGAGCATTCGGATTATTCCATGGAGGCAGAACGCTGACCCGCTTTTAAGCGTTCCAGGAAAAAAGGCTCTTTTATGGTCAGGATACTTTACGGGTTGCTTTTCGCTTTTTTCCTCATTCCCTTTAAAGGGAAAGCCCAAACGGTATATTCCGATTATTTGGACGGCGTTGTTTATGCGGAACAAGCGGCCTCTTCTTCGCTTCAACTCGACCCTTATGTTCCTGGCAGCAATGCTTTTCTGGATTCTTTGATCCAAGAACACCAGGTCGATACGATCGCCGGCACCCTTCAAAGCCTTCCCGATCATTACCGGATCGAGTTCTCGGACAGCAGCGAAGTGGACCAACTCGTACAAGGGTTGGAAGCTTCTTCCGTTTTTGACGCCGCGGAGAAGATGCCCTATTTCACAACCTCCTATTCCCCTAACGATCCTTTTTTCAGTTCGGATCAATGGTACCTCCATCGAGTGGATGCACCCCAAGCCTGGGACAGCACGAAGGGAGACAGTTCGGTCCGCATAGCTATCGTGGACAACGCCGTTTCCACAGTCCATGAGGATATCGTCGGCGCGCTTTGGAACAATGCTGATGAAACCGATGGAAATTCTTTGGACGATGACCTCAATGGGTATGTGGACGATAAGCACGGCTACGATGTAGCCGATTCGGACGGAGATCCGAATCCGCCTTCCGGGAGCGGTAGCAATTCAGCCTGGGTTCATGGGACCCATGTAGGAGGGATCGCTGGAGCTGAGACGGATAATGGGACCGGCATGGCCGGGGTTGGATTTCAAGGGGAATTGATCGCCGTCAAGTGCTCGCCCAACAGTTCCAGTGGAGATGCGCTAACGCATGCCTACGAGGGTGTGGATTATGCCATCCAGGCCGGGGCGGATGTGATCAATATGTCTTTCGGGAGCTCTTCCGGGAATATGGTCGGCAGTGCACTCATTCAGCAAGCTCGTAGCAATGGGATCACCTTGGTCGGTGCTGCGGGCAACAGCGATACTTCCGAAAAACATTATCCAGCCGCCTATCCGGAGGTTATCGCGGTAGGAGCCACGAATACGAACGACGAGAAGGCTTATTTCAGCAATTACGGCGATTGGATCGATGTGATGGCACCCGGCACGGGCATCCGCAGCACGCTATCGGGTGGAAGCGGAGATCAATACGGTGACTTACAGGGAACTTCGATGGCATCCCCTCTTGTAGCAGGAGTGGCCTCTCTGATCCTTTCGGTCGATCCCGGCAAGAGTCCTTCCGATGTGGAGCAGGTCATCGAGGGCAGTGCAGAGGACATCAGTTCTCAAAACCCGTCTTACACTGGAAAGCTAGGGGCTGGAAGGGTCAATGCGCATCAGGCCGTGAACTTATCGCTCGGGGTCGAACCGTGGGAACGGGATGAAGAAGGGCTCTTGGTCCGTCCTCAACCGAACGATGGGTCTTTTGAATTATTGGGGATCCCCGAAGGGGCCGACCGTTACAGGCTGAACGATCAAAGGGGACGCTTGCAAAGGAAAGGACCGATCCAAGGGGAATATGAGCGTTTTTCATTTCCCGGACTCGATGATGGGGTCTATTATATGTGGATCTTAGGCGAGGATGTGTCGGAGTTTTCGAAGGTGCTCATTCGGGGGCGATAGGCTTTCCATCGTGAAAAAAATATAGCTTTGTAGATAAGGAGTATTTGTTCCGTTTCTCTAGGGAAGAGACCCCACGATCATGGGACGCTTAGGTTTTTTATCTCAATTCTTGAAAAGGGAGAACAATGTCGGGGCCATCGCTCCGAGTTCCCGGCTTCTCGCCAAAAAAATGATGCGGGCCATCGATTTTGGGAGCGATCGGACCTTTGTTGAATTAGGGGCTGGAACAGGAACGATCACCCGAGAACTCCTCAAGAACATGCACGAGGATGCGCTTCTTTTCGTTTTTGAAACGAACGAGGTCTTCTGCGAACGCTTGAAGCGGATCGATGATCCTCGGCTCGTGGTGGTACAGGGTTCGGCGGAACATATCAAAGAGCGTTTGGGCGAACATGGGGTCGCTTCGGTGGATGTTGTGCTCTCTTCCATCCCGTTCACGATCATCCCGAAGGAGGTGAAGGATAGCATCATGACGGGGGCTATCGAACTTTTGGGAGAGGACGGGGTCTTTTTTCAATTCCAATATTCGCTTCAATCCTATCGCTATTTCAAACGCTTGTTCGGGGAAGTGAAATTGGATTTTATGGCCTATAATCTGCCCCCTGCTTTTATCTACCATTGTCGGGTCGGTAAAGAATTGGAGGAAGGCTGACCGAAAGGAATGGAACCTCAAGGGTCCTCCATAGCAAAAGCTGAGCCTGACCAGGGAGAGGGGTGGCAACTTCCCGTGGTGGAACGTTTCGTTTCCGTTCAGGGCGAAGGACAGCACACCGGGACCCCGGTCATGTTCATCCGGCTGGGTGGTTGTGACGTAGGCTGTCCATGGTGCGATACGAAGGAGAGCTGGGATCCTTCCCGGCATCCCAACATGAAGGTGCATGAACTCGTGGAAGAATTCCAGGAAGAGCCGCTCCGGACCGTGATCATAACCGGAGGGGAGCCTACAGCGCATCGCTTGGACCCTTTGACCGATGAACTCCATCGAGCGGGTGCTTCGATCCATCTTGAAACTTCCGGAGCGCACCCGCTGAGTGGCCGTTTCGATTGGATCTGTTTATCCCCGAAGCGTTTCAGTCCCCCCTATCAAGCTTATTATGCCCTTGCTGACGAGCTCAAGATCGTGGTCCACAATGAACGGGACCTGAGATGGGCTGAGAAGGAGGCTGGAAAAGTAAGGGCTGATTGCAAATTGTTCCTCCAGCCGCAATGGGGAAGGGTGGAGCAAAGCAGTGCTTCGATCCTCGCTTACATCCGTCGGAATCCGCAGTGGCGGATATCGCTCCAGACCCATAAATACCTCGATCTTCCCTGATGGTCGCACGTGCCGTTCCTTCCTTTTTGACCCTGCTTTTGCTTTTCATGGCTTTTTCCTGCAAAGTGCAGGATGAAAGTTTGAAAACGGACAGCCGCAGGGCCGAAAAGAAATTCAAGGAGGCCAAAAAAGCTTATCAGGACCGGGGAGGATCAGGGAGGAGCACCGGTCGGGGAGGTCGCAGGAAGAGAAAGAACGAGCGAGCGGAACGACGCAAGACCGTTAGGGAGAACCTCGAAAAGGCTGTGAAGATCGACCCGGATTTTTTGGATGCCAGGGCGCTTTTGGGGGATTTTTACCGACAGACCGGAAAGAGTGAGCAAGCCTATGAGCAGTACCGCTATATAGCGGAACAAGATCCCTCTTTTTATCCCGAGGTTCTCTTTTTATTGGGACAAAAAGCCTTTTCCAAGGGGAGCTATGAGAGAGCGGATTCCTTGTTGACCGATTACAAGGGGTTGAAGGGACGGCGGAGCTCCATGGAGGAGCGGACCGATTTTTTATTGGCCTCGGTCAAGTTCGCGCAAAATGCTCTGGAAAACCCGGTTCCTTTCGACCCGAAAAATCTAGGGAAAGGGGTCAACAGCCAGTATCCGGAATATTTTCCTTGTTTGACGGTCGATCAGCGTACCCTTCTTTTCACCCGGAAGATCCCTTCGGAAAAGAACCCTGATTTTGAGCACGAGGATTTTTTCCTCTCCGTCAAGCGGAAAGGGGAATGGCAAAGGGCTCAGCAGATGGAAGCACCCATCAATTCGATGTACAACGAAGGGGCTCCCACGCTTTCCCCGGACGGGAACCTTTTGATCTTTACCGGTTGTGCTGCTATGGGAGGTTACGGGCCGAACCGGAATGGCAAAGGGAGCTGCGATCTTTTCGTGACCAAGAAGGTGGGAGGGGAATGGGTTCCTCCTCAAAATCTGGGCGGTCCTATCAATACGCGGAACTGGGAAACGCAGCCTTCCATGGCTCCGGATGGCAAGACCCTATATTTCATTCGGGGAAAAGTGACCCGTTCAGGGGTTAAAAAGCAGGACATTTATAAAAGCGTTCTGAGCGAAGATGGGGAGTGGTCGGAGCCTGAAAAGCTTTCTTCCACCATCAACACCCCTTATCGGGAAGAATCCGTTTTCATCCATCCGGACGGGAAGACCCTTTATTTTTCATCGAACGGGCATCCTGGAATGGGGGGGCTCGATATCTTTTATTCCCAGAAAAAGCCCGATGGGGGATGGAGCGAACCCGAGAACCTCGGTTATCCGATCAATACCAAGGATCACGAGAACAGTCTGATGGTCGCTCCGGACGGGGTCCATGCCTATTTCGGTTCTGATCGGGAAGGGGGACTCGGTGAGTTGGATCTTTATCGCTTCGAGCTCCCCGATAAGGTGAAGGCCGATCCGGTGACTTATCTGCGCGGGAAATTGGTGGATGCTCAAACGGGAAAGCCCCTGGAGGCTGATTTCAAACTAAAGGATCTGAGCAGCGGCGAGCTGATCACCAAATCCAGCTCCGACCCCTCGAACGGGACCTTTCTGGTGCCCTTGCCGAGCGGTCGGCGGTATGCGCTTTCGGTGGACCGGGAGGGTTATCTTTTCCACAGCGAGCATTTTGAACTGGAAAAGAAAGGAACGGGCATGCAGGACCCGGTCGAGAAGGATATCGCCCTTCAACCCATCGATACGGGAAAGAGCGTGGTTTTGGAGAACGTCTTTTTCGAGACCGCGAAATACAACCTCAAAAAAGAATCCCGTGTCGAGCTCGATAAACTTTACCGCTTTTTGAAGGCTCATCCTTCGATCCGTATCGAGATCCAAGGGCACACGGACAGTGTAGGGACCCCAGAAGATAATCAGGTGCTTTCCGAGAACCGAGCGAAAGCGGTCTACGATTACCTGAAAAAGAAAGGCATCGATCCCTCGCGGATGGAGGCCAAGGGTTACGGCGAAAGGAGGCCGATCGCGGACAATTCCACCCCTGAGGGGCGTGCACGGAATAGGCGGACCGCCTACGAGATCATCGAGAA
>CAZOSO010000034.1:0-17206 GCA_964582635.1 uncultured Weeksellaceae bacterium
AGGAGAGGGTGCTCCACCGGAGCTGTTGAAGATCCGGTTCAAAGGTGATGACCACCTTTCACCATGATCTCCCCTTTTAACCGATATCGAGCTCCGGAGGAGCGAGATATCCCTAGCCAAATATCGGAGCCTCCGGTCCACGGAGCTCCAGAGGAGCGGGATATTAAAGGAGCTTCTTATTCTTTAATGGGCCTTTTGCTAATTTCCCATATCCCCTTACTTTAGAAGAAAACCCGTCTATCATGTGTTACCGCATTCTTTTCATCCTGGCCTTTTTCTCCATGATCCATTCCCTCAACGCCCAATCCTATTTAGAGGACAGTGCAGAGGTCGCTGAGCACGCTGATGCATTTATGGAGAGGATCAGCGAGGATAAGATCGGAGAAGCTTTTGATTCATTCAAACGGCATTCGATGGTCTCCGACAAAGAGGTGTCCCGCACGGCTTCTCAGCTAAAAGGGCATTTATCGGATTACAAGAACACTCATGGGGAAATGCTCGATGCGAACTTTCTTTTGGAGCAACGAGCAGGTGATCATTTGGTGGAACGCAGTTACTTGTTGCGCTTTGAAAAGCATCCGGTCCATTTCCATTTGATCTATTACAAAGGGTCGGATGGATGGCTCATTAATACGATCACTTGGGACCCGGATGTCAAAAAGCTTTTCGGGCATTGATCTTTTTAGGTCCCTCCTTTTGGAAAGGCTGAGGTCAAAGCCGCTGTAAGGGCACGGGGACGCCGTCCACGTAGCGGTAACATTTCATCTTGTCCTCGAAAACGGCCGATTTGAAGATGGACTTATCCATCAACATCCGCACGCATTCTTGAACGCCTTCGATAATAGAAGGATGGGGATGGGCCAATTCCGAGAGGGCCTCGATGCCTTTGTCCATTTTGATGAGGAGGGCGACCCCTTGAATGGCCGAACTGGCGTGCTCTCCGATCGCCCGCATACCCAGGATCTTCATTTCCTCATCGTCCGTCACGATGATCTTGAAGAAGCCTTCTGTTAGCCGCATACAGATAGCTCGCGCGATCATGGAATAGTCGATCTTCACAACGCGAATGTCCATCCCGTTCTGGACGCACTCTTGCTCGTTCAGTCCAACGGCGGCCACTTCGGGTTGCAGGAACATGATCTTGCAGATGTTGTCGTAGGAAAGACGTCCGCGGGAGACGCCGAAGGCTTTCTCCACCGCATGTCTTCCTTCGAGTTCTCCCATGTTCACGAGTGCGATCCGCCCGGTCGCATCTCCTACAGCGAATATGTTCGGCACATTGGTCTGGGTATCGTCATCGCCGATATGGTAACGGCGGCGGCTCATACTGACCCCCGCTTCTTCCATTCCGATCCCCTCCAGGTTGGGGACCCTTCCCACGGAGAGGAGCGCTTTTTCGACGTGAAAGCTTTCTTTGCTCCCGTCGGGCTGGCTCACTTCGTATTCGATGGTGCCGTCCTCCAGTTTCTCCAAGCGGTCCAATGAAGCGGTCCGATGAACGAGGACCTCCTTCTCCTGAAGGTTCTTGGTGACCATATCGGAAATATCACGGTCCTCAAAAGGGAGGATGCGGTCCTTCCGGTCGATCAGATGGACCTTGGTCTTTCCAAAATTCGCGAACATGGTGGCGTATTCGCAACCGATAACTCCAGCTCCCACGATCACCATGCTTTCTGGAAAATCGTCCAAATGATGGATGCCATCGCTCGTCATGATGGAGCGTTCGTCGGGAACGATATTCGGTAGGGAGCGAGGACGGCTACCCGTTGCGATCACGATATGGTCCGCCCATATGACACGGGATCGGTCGTCCTTTTCCCGATCGATCTTGATCTCGTTGGGACTGAGCATTTTGCCCGCCCCCCTGAAGTGCTTGAAATGGGTGGTCTCGGTCTCGGTCTGAAGAAGTTTGAGGTGACAGGAGTACTGGAACTTGCGTTCGAAGACGGCTTCGTCGAGGGTTTTTTTCACTTCCTCCCAGCTCAATTCGAACTTGCTCCTTCCTGAAGAGACGATGGTATCGTTGATGCTCCTCACTTTTTGAGAGAGCTCCCAAAGGGTCTTCGAAGAAAGAGCCCCGTCATAAACGCCAGCACCTCCGACTTTGGCTTGCTCGATCAGGGCCACTTTCTTTCCAAGATCGATGGCCCTCATCGCTGCGGCGTAGCCCGAAGGTCCCCCGCCGATCACGCAAAGATCAAAGCGTTCCATGAGGGGTCAATTTAGCGATCCTCTTTTAGTTGCTCTGCACCGTGTTTCCGATTCATCATCACGGTGCCGAGTTCCCACTGCACACGGCCCTGAAAGGAGTGGTGTCGAACCGGACAATCGCTCTTTTCGCAAACCGCACATTGAGAAGGAATGCATGGGTCTGTGTGAATGAAGAATTCCACTCGCCGTTCGGTATGTTGGTTCACGATCCGGTCCACTTCTTCCAATTCCTGATGAGCCTCGCGAACCGTCAGATACCAGGGGACCGTTAAATGGCAGTCCACATGGAGTTGGGGGCCGTATTTGATCACGCGGATGTTGTGCAGGTCCACCCAGTTCTCTCGTTTTTTCTGGTCCAGCGCTTGAACGATCTCCTGGATCAATTCTTCGTCCGCTTCATCCATGATACCCCCGATCGAGCGACGGATCACAGAAGTACCCGTATAAATGATGAAAGTTCCCATCAGGAGGGCGAAAAGGGGGTCCAGCCATACAATACCGGTCAATTGGACGATCCCAAGACCCGCGACCATGGCTGCTGATGAATAAGTATCCGTCATGAGGTGTTCCCCGTCGGCGATGAGGGTCGGGGAATCGCTTTGCTTCCCGAGTTTTTTGGCGTAAAAACCGATCCCGAAATTCAGTAACCCCGCTCCACCTGCAACGATGATCCCGAGACCGAGCCGCTTTAATTCGGGTGGATAGAGCAGCCCGTTGACCGCTTTGATGATGATCCCGATGCCCGCGCCGATGATAAGTGTTCCTTCGAAAAGGGCCGAGAGGAACTCGATCTTTCCGTGCCCATAGGGGTGATCCCGGTCCCGAGGTTTTTGAGACAAAAAGAGGCTGTAGAGCGCAAAGCCTCCTGCGATCACATTGATCAGGGATTCACCGGCATCGGAGAAAATGGCGTGGGATCCCGTGACCCACCAGGCCAGCATCTTTCCTCCCATGATGAGGAGGCTGATGATGAGGGAAAAGGTCTGGAAGCGGGTCGCCGTTAGTCTCATCCTGGCACCCGAGCTTCTCGTTCAATGGGTCCGGCGTTCAGGCGAACCCCCTCTTCGAGGTGCCTCTTCAGATTCTCCAATCCTTTTTTGAGGTCCTTGCCGATCAAGTTTTCAGGATTTTGGATCCAGCCTGCGATCCGACCGAAAGGATATCCCAAAGTTCCTGATGTTCCCCAAATGACTTTCGTTTCGCTCCCTTTCCGTTCAAAGCGCCAGCTTCCTTTACCGGTCATCGTACTGTCCTTGAACTGGATACGGGTTTCGATCTTCTTGTAAGGCTTCGAGCTAACGATCCGCAACTCCCCGTTCCCATGCTTTTTGCTGTGCCATTCCCAAACGCTTCCTTTCCCTTTTTCCGGTCCTTTGTAAACATTCGTGTCGCTTCCTCGGGACCAGGGGTTCCATTTTCGCCATTCACGTAAGTCAGCGACTTTTTCGTACACGGCTTCAGGTGGCCTTTGGATCCGTATGGACCGTTCAACTTGGTATTCCCCCTTCATGAAGAGGGCGCCGATATAAACAGCCCCTAAGAGGATGAGCAAAAGGCCTGCGATGGAATAAAGGACGTACTTGCCGTATTTCATGGATACACCTTGGAGCGGGCAAGTTAAGAGATCCTTAAGCTTCGTTCCATATCCGCCATGCCGCTTCCGCTTGTCCGACCAACATTCCGTACCCGTTCCGGACCAAGGCACCCTGGGCTTCGCCTTTTTGAAGGAAAAGCGTTCGGGATGGGTTGTAGATCAGGTCGTAGAGAATGCTTCCTTCTGTAATGCCTTCGTAGGGGATGGGAGGAGCTTCCTGGGTGTTCGGCCAGGTGCCGAGGGGGGTGCTGTTCACGATCAGGTCTTGTTCGGCGAGCTTTTCGGGGGAAAGGGCCTCATAAGCGATCGTAAGTTCCCCCTCCGGTTCTCGGGAGACATAAAGGAGCTCAAAACCCAATTCATCGAGCGCATGTGCTACGGCAGCTGAGGCACCTCCGGTCCCGAGGATCAGGGCCCGACGATGTTCTGGCCCGAGTAGAGGCTCCAGGTCTTTTCGAAACCCCTCCACATCGGTGTTAAAACCTTCCCGGATCCCTTTCCTGAGTCGGATCGTGTTCACCGCGCCGATCCGTTCAGCAGTGGGGGAAAGTTCCTCGAGGAAAGAAATGATCGTTTCTTTATAAGGGATCGTCACATTGAGACCGTTCAATTCCGGATGCTCCTGGAGGAGCTCTTCGAACTCCCGGACCTTTTGGAGGGGGAACGCCCGGTATTCGGCATCCTCGATCCCTTCTTGCCGGAATTTCTCTGAAAAATAGGAGGGGGAAAAGGAGTGCTCCAAACTTTTTCCGATAAGACCGAAAAGGCGTTTTTTCATAGCTCCGGTCTTTCGGGCGATGCTTGGAGATGAAAAGCGATCCGTTCTAAACCAAGGTCTACGGTGTCCTTGTGGGTTCGAAAGGAGAGGATCGCAGCCCGGAGCCAGACTTCTCCATCGAGTGTTGTGGAGGAGAAAAAGATCCGGCCTTCCTGGCGAAGCCGGGTGTTAAGTTGTTCGGTCGCTTCGTTCGGATCGCGTCCTTCTTGGACCACCCTGAATATCACGATGCTCAGATCGGGGGCTGGTCCGACTTCGATGCCCGGGATACGGCTCACTTCTTCATAAAAATAGCGGGCGAGGTAGAGTTTCTCCCGCGAACAGGCTTTAAAAGGGGCCAGTCCATGGACTTTGAGGGGAAGCCACATTCGCAACCCCCGGAAATGCTTGGTGAGCTCTGGAGAGATCTCCGCCGGGGAAAGGATGCCATCCGGATCCTTGGCGTCTTTCATGTAGTTCGCCTCATAGGTGAAAGCTTGGTGAAGCTTCTCCTGGTCGCGCACGAGGATCGCTCCCGATCCATAAGGAAGGAAAAGGCCTTTATGAGGATCGAGAACGAGCGAGTCCGCTTCTTCGATCCCTCGGAGGGCTTTTTTCCCCTCCTCGGTCAACATGAAAAAGCCTCCGTAAGCTGCATCACAATGGAACCAGGTTCCATATTCCTGTGCGATAGAGCCTATCTTTTCGAGAGGGTCTACAGCTCCCGTGTCCGTGGTTCCTGCCGAGGCTACGATGATCCAAGGGTTGAGGCCGGCTTCCTTATCTCGTCGGATCATCTCCTCCAATGCCTCAGCACGCATGCGATGATATTCGTCGAGCGGAACCTCGCGACGCACCGCTTCCTGAAGGCCTGCGATCCGAAAGGCCTTGTCAAGGCAATGGTGCATATGGGGGGAGGCATAGATCACTGTATCCGGGATCTCCACCGCTCTGATCTTGTGATGCTCCCGGGCCGTTACGATGCCCGTGAGGTTGGCGATGCTCCCTCCCGAGGAAAGGTTGCCTCCTGCATGGGAAGGATAGCCGATCATGCGGGCCATCCATTTCACCAGGGTACGCTCCATGCGGACCGCTCCAGGAGAGGCAAAATAAACCCCGGCATAGCGGTTGGCGATAGCCGCTAATAAGTCCCCGTAGCCGCTCATAGGGACCCCTCCTCCGGGGACATATCCCATGTGACCACCGGATGCGGCGTTCAGACCCGGGGTGTCGACCTCCTTGTCGAGTATCCGTAGCGCTTCCTTCAAGGAGAGCGGGGCACTGTCCGGTGGATGTTCTTCGATTCCTTCCCCGCTGCCTTGATCGCTGTAATAGGCCTTTTGCTCCGGGAGCTTTTCCAAAAAGCCGTTCACGTGATCGAGCACTTCCCGACCGATCCGCTCCCGTTCTTCCGGAGAGGGCTCGAGTTGTTTCGCTTCTTGCTCCGTTTCCCGGAGCACTCGCTTATCTTTTTCCTCCATGGTCGCGAATTTAGGGAAGCCTTTTCCCTTTAGCTTATTTCGGATCTCAGGATCCCTTTCCTTTGCGATCCATGTCCGCTTGGTCCATCATCGGGATCTTCCTTGGCTACTTCCTCCTTTTGGTCCTGATATCCCGTTTTACGTCCGGAAAGGGGGATAACAAGGCTTTTTTTCTGGGAAACCGGGAATCACCTTGGTATTTGGTGGCGTTCGGGATGATCGGGACTTCCTTGAGCGGGGTCACCTTTATCTCCGTACCGGGCCAGGTCCAGGAAGCCCATTTCACCTATATGCAGGTGGTCTTCGGTTATTTTTTCGGTTACCTGGTCATCGCTTTCATCCTCATGCCCCTTTATTATCGAATGGGGCTCACCTCGATCTATACCTATCTGGAGGGACGGTTTGGGAAGAGCGCTTACAAGGTGGGGTCCTTTTATTTTCTTCTGTCCCGCACAATCGGCGCGGCATTCAGGCTCTACCTCATCGCAAGTGTGCTCCAACTCTTCGTTTTCGACCGATGGGGTGTTCCTTTTGAGTTCACCGTGTTGATATCCATCCTTTTCATTTGGCTCTACACGGCTAAAGGGGGCATCCGGACCATCATCCGTACCGATGCCCTGCAAACCCTTTTCATGCTTTTAGCGGTGCTCTTGAGCTTGTACGAGATCGGTAGCGCGATGGGATGGGGTGTAATGGAAATCCCCGGTGCCATAGCTGAAAGCGAATATTCCGGCATGTTCAATTTCGGGAGCATCCTGGAAAAGGACCATTTCCTCAAGCATTTTCTGGGAGGGATGTTCATCACGATCACGATGACCGGCCTGGATCAGGATATGATGCAAAAGAACCTGAGTTGTCCCACGCTACGAGATGCTCAAAAGAACATGATCAGTTTCAGCACGGTCCTGATCCTGGTGAATCTGATATTCCTCGGCCTTGGAGCTGCTCTTTATCTATATGCGGATGGTGCGGGTGTTCATCCTCCTGAGCGGACCGATCATCTCTATCCGACCATCGCCATGGACAGTGGCCTCGGAATGGGGTTGGGAGTGACCTTCCTGCTAGGATTGGTCGCAGCTGCCTATTCGAGTGCGGATTCGGCTTTAACGGCGCTCACTACGGCCTTCAGTGTCGACTTTCTTCGGGTGGATCGATGCAATGAGCAAAAGGCTCAAAAACTTCGGAGAGGAGCGCATGTGTTCATGTCCTTGGTCCTCCTCGTGGTCATCCTGATCTTTCATTATTTCACCAAGGATAGCGTGATCGAGGAGCTTTTAACGGCTTCCACCTACACCTATGGCCCCTTGCTCGGGCTTTTTGCTTTTGGCATTTTTTCGAGCCGCAGGACTTTCGACCCCTTGATCCCCCTCATGGCGGTATTGGCACCCATCCTTACCTGGGTGATCGCTCAGCATTCAGAAGCTTGGTTATGGGGATATGCGTTCGGCTACGAAAAGCTCCTTTTGAACGGATCTTTGATGTTCCTGGGGCTTTTGGCGATCAGCAAACCGTCCCTAAGGTCGCATGCGGGTTAAGAGGAAGGGACGTTATAGATCCTGCTGAACAGTTCGTAGAAGGGGGCATGGACCTTGCCGTTGGAAGCGATGATCTCCCTGCCGAAGAGCGCGTCGTTCCCCAATGAAAAATCCGTCACTCTTCCTCCGGCTTCTTCGACGATCAATTCCCCTGCTGCTACATCCCAGGGCTTAAGGCCGAATTCGTAGAAAACATCGAACCGGCCGCATGCCACATAGCAAAGATCAGCGGCAGCTGACCCTAATCTACGGGCACCACGGGTTTTGAGGAGGAGTTCTTTAAAGACCTCCATGTAGGCCTCCATCTTTTCGAAATTCCTCCCCGGGAATCCCGTTACGATAAGGCTGTCCCCGAATTCTTCGTTGGGGGATACAGCGATGGGGTCTCCGTTCATTCGGGCTCCTTCCGCTTTCACCGCGGAAAAAGTTTCCTGATGGACCACTTCGTGTACCACTCCTAGAACAGGGACGCGGTCTTTGAGCAAAGCCACGCTGGTGCAATAGCTGGGGATCCCGTGCACGAAATTGGTGGTCCCATCGAGGGGGTCGATCACCCAGTCGTATTCTTCCCCCTGGCTGGATCGAGTTCCTTCTTCAGCTATGAAACCCGCCTCCGGGAGGAGTTCGCTCAAACGGTCCACAAAGATCCGTTCGGCTTCCTCATCCACCGAAGTTACAAGGTCGTGGAGCTTTTTTTCTCTTACGTCCTCTTTTTGGAGCTTTTCTCGAGAATTCTTGATCATATCCCCGACCTTTTCGCTGATTTCGATCAGCTCCTTTTCCAGTTTCAAAAGATCCATGTAGAAAGCTCGCTTTCCGTGATTTTTGCATCCTACCCCCCTGTCGATCTCGTAAGTTCGATAGATTAGGAAGTCTTTGAGGTTATGAAATTACAAAAGGGGGGCGTTCTTCCTACGAAGTCCTTCATGGGTGTACTTCTTTTGCTGGCCCTTGCATTTCCATTTTCAAAAGGAAATGCTCAGGAAAAGGTCCGGGACAGTTTGGTGCAGGAGTGGGAAGAGGCCCGACCGGAGAAGCTCGAAGAGAAAGTGAAGCTTTTGAACGCGCTCGCGAGGAATTTTTATCCCGTGAACCCTGATTCAGCAGAACACTATGCCAGGCGAGCCAAAAAGCTGAGCGAAGAACACGATCATACAAAGGGTTTAGAGGAAAGCTTGAATTTATTGGGAATAAGCTACTATGTTCGAGATCAATACGGAAAGGCTCTCAAATATTGGGAAAGGCTTTTGAAGCTTCGGCGGGAGCAAGAGGATGTTAAGGGTGTCGCTGGTATACAGAACAACTTAGGACTTCTCTATAAGAAGCTCGGGAATCAGAAAAAAGCCCTGAAAGCTTTTCAGGAATGCTTGACGATCCGCGATAGCTTGGATTTGGAAAAAAGACTCGGGGGGACGATGAACAATCTGGGGATCCTTTATTATTCGATGGGGAAATTGGATAAGGCTCGCGGATATTATCGGAAAGCCGTTAAGTTCTATAAAAAATATGATCAAAAAGAAGATATAGGGGGGGTATACAACAACATCGGGCTTATCCATCGCCAAAAAGGCGAATTGGACAGCTCGATCTCTATGAGCCGAAAAGCTTTAAAGGCCGAAAGAAAAACCAACGATCCTCGAGGAGAGGCCAATGGATACATCAATATTGGTCTGACCTTTCAGGCCAAAGGGTCATTGGATTCGGCCCTTCATTATTTCAAAAAGGCCCGGAAAGCTTATAATAAAGTAAATGCCAAAGGAGGGAAGATCACCGCTATTACCAATATAGCCGGTGTATTGTTGAAGAAGGAGGCTTACAAGAAAGCTCGATCGCTTTCTTTAAAAGCTTATAGGATGGCCGATTCGATCGGATCGTGGGAAAAACAAAAAGGGGCTTCCGCTTATGTAGCCCGTGCAAGTGCTGCAATGGGTGATAGTGGTACAGCTTATCGCTTTCAAAAGATCCACGACCGGACCAGCGATAGTTTGATGAACAAAAAGAAGAGCGAGCAGATCGCGCGGATGGAAGCCCGCTACCTCAGCCAAAAACGCAAGAAGGAGTTGGAAAGGGAAAAAGCCAAAAGGCGAAAAGCAGAATTGCGTTCGCAACAAGTTAAGTTCTTTGCGGTCGGAGGAGGGTTGGTCCTTCTTCTCATCCTCCTGTTCTTCATCTTGGGTTATCGGGAAAAGCGGAGGTCCAACCAGCGTTTGGAAGAGCAGAAAAAGGCCCTGAAAAAAGAAAGGGACGAAAAGGAGGTTCTTTTGAAGGAGATCAACCATCGGGTCAAGAACAACCTTCAGCTGATCAATAGCCTTCTAAGCCTTCAAGGTCGACGGATCGAGGATGAGGAATTGAAACGGCTTCACACCGAATCCCAGGATCGGATCCGCTCCATGGGGATCCTTCACGAGAAGATCTACAAGGCCAGCGATGTGGAAAAGGCGGATCTGGATCGTTTTGTGAATGATCTGATCGAAAGGTTGAAGGAAGCTTATGGGGGAGATCTGGACCTGGAGCTGTCCGTGGATATCGAGAGTGAGGGATTGAACACCTTCCATTTCACCCCGATCGCCCTGATCCTCAATGAATTGCTCTCCAATGCGATGAAGTACGCATTCCAGGGAAAGGAAAAAGGGAGCATATCCGTTCGCTTAAAGCCGGATAAAGACCATTACATGCTGGAAGTTGCAGATGACGGGGTCGGCCTTTCCACTTTGAAGAGCTCTGATGAAGAAAAAAGCGGATTGGGATTGGATATCGTGAAGTCCCTGGCAGAGCAGATAGGTGGACAACTAACTTATTGGGAGCGGGATGAAGGAGGGGCGAGTTTCAGGGTTGATTTTCCTGCGAGCAAGGAAGCATCAAAGGGCTGAAGGAACCTTTTCTTCAGCCGGCTCTACGCAGACCGTTCCATCTTGATGGAAACCGGTCAGGCGAACCTTTTCTTTATGGTTGATCCATCCGGGATCGTAAGGGATGCTGGCTTTTACGTAATTCTCCGTGTATCCGTGCAAAGCCCCTTCGTGTTCAGCTCCCTCGAACAGGACTTCCCGGACCGTATCGATCTGTTCCTCGTAAAAAGCCCGCCGCTTTTTCTCCGAGAGGATACGGAGCATTTTGCTTCGCTCTTTGCGGGTCTCCATGGGGACCTTTCCCTCCATTTTTGCGGCCGCTGTTCGCTGCCGTTCTGAATAAGTGAAGACGTGTAGATAGCTTATGGGGAGCTCTTGCAGGTAACGATAAGTTTTGAGGAACTCCTCCTCATCTTCGCCGGGTGTACCCACGATGACATCGACCCCGATACAGGCATGGGGCATTTGCTCCTTGATCCGCTCGACGCGTTCGCGATAAAGAGCTGTATCATACCGGCGGCGCATCTTCTCGAGGATCATGTCCGATCCTGATTGAAGCGGCATGTGGAAATGAGGGACGAAGCGTTCGCTTTCGCTCACGAAGTCGATGATCCGGTCAGATAAAAGTTCAGGTTCGATGCTGGAGATCCGGTAGCGCTCGATGCCCTCTACGCCATCCAAAGCGCGGATCAGATCGTAAAAGTTCTCGTTCTTGCCTTTTCCAAAATCCCCGATGTTGACCCCGGTCAGGACCACCTCCTTCACTTCGGTCGCAGCGATCTCTTCAGCTCGTTCAACGGTGTCCTGGACGCTCCCGCTACGGCTTCGTCCTCTGGCTAATGGGATGGTACAGAAGGAGCAGAAATAATCGCATCCGTCCTGTACTTTAAGAAAACTGCGGGTTCGGTCCCCGTATGAATAAGAAGGATGAAAGCTTTTAGCTCGTTTGATGGGGCCAGTTAAGGCTTTTTCCTCAAGGGTGCCCATCTCGAGTTGCTCCAGGTAATTCAGCAAGTCGAATTTCTCGTTGGCACCAAGAACAAGGTCGACGCCTTCGATATCAGCGATCTCACGGGGTTTGAGCTGAGCATAACAACCGATCACGAGAATGCGGGCTTCAGGATTGATCTTACGGACCCTTTTGATCATCTGGCGGCACTTTTTATCCGCATGGTCCGTGACCGAACAAGTGTTCAGAACGAAAATGTCGGGGCGATCATGGATGTCCACCCGCGTATAACCTGCTTCTCGGAATTGCCCGGCTATAGAGGAGGTCTCCGAGAAGTTCAATTTGCATCCGAACGTATGAAAAGCGACTCGCCCGTAGGGTTGCATGACCGCAAAGGTACGAATTATCCAACCTGTCCTGATGGATGGAGCTATGAGGAAAAGAATGTGGAAAAAAGGGGGGTGGCACCCTTTCTTGGGGTGTTTCGATCCTTTTTATCATTAACTAAAATTTCCCTTATGAGCTTCTTGAAGAAAGCCTTCATCCCTCTTTTATCGGTCCTTTTGATCGCGGGTTGTGGAGGTCCCCAAAAGGGGAGTGAAGAGGAAAAGATGGTCTTCCGGTACAACGAGCCGGGAGGCATCAGTTCGTTAGACCCCGCTTTTAGTAGCAATGTAGAGAATATATGGGCGGTCCATCAGCTTTTCAATGGTTTGGTCCGGATGGATGAAGAGCTCAATGTGGTCCCTGATATCGCTAAAGACTGGAAGGTCGAGGACAGTGGGACCGTATATACCTTCCATTTGCGCGATAATGTCCTTTTCCATGAGCACCGAGCTTTTGAGGATCGATCCCAGCGTATTGTGGACGCAGGGGATTTTGAATACAGCTTCGAGCGCATCATGGATCAAGAGACCGCATCTCCCGGGGCTTACATTTTCGATAAAGTGAAAGGGGGAAAGAAAGGGGTCCAAGCTTTGGATGACAGCACGCTCAGAATTCACCTTAAAAGGTCTTTCCCGCCTTTCTTAGGCTTAATGTCGATGAAGTATTGCTCGGTCGTTCCTGAAGAAGTGGTCGAGGCGCTCGGAAAAGAACGGTTCGGACGAGAACCCATCGGCACGGGGCCTTTTCGCTTCCATCATTGGGAAGAGGGTGTCAAGTTGTTGTTCGAGCGAAATCCGGATTATTTCGAAAAAGATGAGAAGGGCAAGCAACTTCCCTATTTGGACGGGGTGGCCATCTCTTTCATGAAAGACCGCCATACATCCTTTCTATCCTTTAAAAAAGGGAATTTCGATTACCTCTCCGGTGTGGACGGGAGTTTTAAAGAGGATGTGCTCAACGAGGAAGGGGAACTTTCCGAGAAGTACCAGGGCGTTTTCAAAATGCGAAAAGGCCCTTATCTCAAAACGGATTATCTGGGCATCTTAGTGGACAGTACTGAGGAAACGGCTCAGGGACATCCTCTGACAGACCCCTTGGTCCGAAAGGCCATCAACTTGGCTGTCGACCGGGAAAGCATCGTCCGACACGTTCGTATGGGAGTGGGTACCCCTGCGCAGTATGGCTTCATTCCAGATGGGTTGCCTTCCGGTGGAACGGAAAAATTGGAGGCTTTAAGCCATAACCCTGACCAAGCCCGTGTTTTGCTTAAAAAAGCCGGTTATCCAGGAGGTGAAGGCATACCATCGGTGAAATTGAGCACCACTCCGACCTATACGGATATTTGCGAGTCCGTACAGCATCAACTCGGAAAGATCGGGATCGACATAGAAATGAACGTGATGCCTGCTACCAATCACCGCCAGTACGTGGCCCAATCCAGGCTTATGTTCTTCCGAAAATCCTGGATCGCCGATTATCCTGATGGGCAGAACTTCCTATCCTTGTTCTACAGCGAGAATTTCTCTCCAGAAGGCCCGAATTATACCCACTTTAAGAACGAACGCTTCGATCGCTTGTATAGAAAGGCCATGAAGATGCCGGATATCGAAAAAAGGAGGGGGCTTTATCGTAAAATGGACCGCATTATTGCGGACAAGGCACCGGTCATTCCGCTCTTTTATGACCAGGTGATCCGTTTGGTGCAGAACGATGTCCGGAACTTGAAGAACAACCCGATGAACCTTTTGGACCTTCGGAAAGTAAGGATCGAAGGAAGCGGTAAAGGGGAATAGGAAGCTCGGATAAGAACTTTCCATTCAACCTCTTTCGTAACTCTTGTTCTTCGCCCAACTGGGTGCGGTGGCTGGCTTTTTTTCCTTCTTCGCTGAAACGATCTTTTTACTCAGGATAGATCTCTTTCACGAACGGCTCTCCTTCCTTCACCACGGATGATCCCCAAGTGGATATCGATCCTCAGCATGTTGGTTTGCCAATGTTCGAACTTTTTTAGAGTCCGTTATTTGGAAAACATATACAATATATAAGTGGGTCGTTGCTTGGTTCAGCGGTTGTTTTCGTTCACTGCTTGTTTTTGCTTCCTTAAAAGATCCACGACCTTCGGTTTTACGATGAGGGCTTTTTATGTTTTCCTGTTTTTGCTCTTTTTCGCTCCTTGTTCGCTTTGGGGGTACGGTTCGAGTGGATCAGAGGGAGAAAGGGACAGTTTGCTCATGCCTCGCTTTCGGGGTGTTCTTATCGGAAAGGCGGTAGGCACGGGAGGGATCTATCTTGGATTGGAGGAAGCATGGTACAGTCAGTATGGACGGGGTCGTTTTCATTTTTTCGACGATAGCGATGAGTGGTTGCAGATGGATAAAGCGGGGCATTTCTGGGCTGCTCATCATTTGAGCCGTTGGAGCAGCTCTCTTTGGAAATGGAGTGGGATGAAAAAAGACCGGGCCGCCTTATGGGGTTCGGGTGTTGGGATCTTCTTTTTATCGGGGGTAGAAGTGCTCGACGGTTTTTCGACCGGTTGGGGATTCTCGTGGAGCGATGCAGGGAGCAATTTTCTGGGTGCTGCTTCATTTCTTCTCCAAGAGCGGGCTTGGGGAGAGACCTATATCACGCCGGCTTTTTCTTATAGTCCTTCCCCTTATGCCTCGTATCGTCCGCGCCTTTTGGGTGCCAGTCATTGGGAAAGGGTCCTTAAGGATTACAACGGGCAGGCTTATTGGTTGGACTTCGACCCTGAGCTAGTGGGGGGGACCGGGTTTTGGCCGGAATGGTTGGCCTTATCGGTGGGGTATGGAGCTTCAGGGATGCTCGGAGGTTCGCAGAACCCTTCTATCAATGCCGCAGGAGGATCATTGCCGGATTTTTCGCGCCATAGGCGCTATTTTCTTTCCCTGGACCTTTTGTTCGAAGAATTGCCCGTCCAAGGCAAAGGGTGGCGGACCCTGTTCAAGCTCCTCGACGGGTTTAAAGTCCCTTTTCCGACCCTCGAATTTGCTCCTGAAAAGGGGGTGAGAGGCCATTGGCTGGCCCCGTAAAAATAAGATGACGGACCTGTAAGCCGGGTTCTGTCGGGTCCCATCATTTATCTGATCGACCTACCCGCCGGGATCGGGCGAGCAACCCTCGAACCCCGGCTTATTTGGTCTTTCAGCCCGCAAGGGTTGCCGCCGCTATCGGTCGCCCGACAACGGGGTGAGGTGGTCCCCACCGTTGCACCCTTCTCCATCTCTGATGGAGGGTATGGTTTCTGTGGCCCTATCTGTTCTCGCCGCTTGCGCGAACGAGACCCTCGGTTTCCCGAGGTGCGGTGCTCTGTGCTGCCCGGACTTTCCTCTCTGTTCCCTGAGGAACAGAGCGATGGAACGGTCCGTCATCCATTCTTGCAACAAAAAAGAGCGACCGAAAGTTCGGCCGCTCTTCCTCTTCCATCTTATAAGAAACGTACTTATTTCACCTTTTCCACCACTGCCTGGAAGGCTTCAGGGTGGTTCATGGCGAGGTCGGCCAAAACTTTGCGGTTCAATTGGACGTCGCTCTTTTTGAGCCTCCCCATGAATTGGCTATAGGAAAGCCCGTGCTGTCTAGCCCCAGCGTTGATACGTTGGTTCCAGAGTCGGCGCATATCGCGCTTTTTCTGGCGACGATCGCGATAGGCGTATTGAAGGGCCCGTTCATGGGCGTTTTTGGCTAGGCGATAAACGTTCTTCTTGCGACCGAAATATCCTTTGGTCTGCTTAAAGATCCTTTTACGCCATTTTTTACGGGCGACCGGGTTCTTGGCTCGCGGCATTTTTCTCGCTTTTGCGGCCGGTCAGCGGGTCCTTCGACCTCTTGCGGGCTGATCCGGGCCTGGTTCGAACTTCTCTATTTTCCTAACTGCCTACTGACCTGGGTCTTGTCACTTTTATGGACCGTGGTCGTTTTCGTCAGGTAGCGTTTCCGTTTCTTATCCTTCTTGGTAAGGAGGTGGCTTTTATAAGCCCGCTTTCGTTTGATCTTTCCCTTACCGGTATAGCTGAAGCGTTTTTTTCCGCTTCGGTTGGGCTTCATCTTGGGCATGGTCCGCTATGATTTTTTGCTTTTTGGATTGATCATCATGATCATCCGTTTTCCTTCCAATTTGGGCATGCTCTCGACCACTCCGATATCCTCAAGTTCATTGGCGAGCTTCAAAAGAAGGTATTCGCCTCGATCTTTGAAGACGATCGAGCGCCCTTTAAAGAAGACATAAGCCTTTACTTTATTTCCCTCATTGAGGAACTTCCGGGCATGCTCGAGCTTGAAGTTGAAGTCGTGCTCGTCAGTATTGGGGCCGAAACGGACCTCTTTCAGCTCGCTTTGTCCTTGTTTTTGCTTGAGGGCCTTTTCTTTCTTTTTCTGATCGTAAAGGAACTTGTTGTAATCGATGATCTTACAGACCGGGGGATCCGCCTTGGGCGATATCTCCACCAGGTCGAGTTCCTTTTCTTCCGCCATTTTCCGGGCATCATCCACGGGATAAACCCCGTAATTCTCGTTCTCTTCTTGCCCTTCTCCTTCTTTGACGACCCGTACTTCGGGGGCTCGGATCTGTTCGTTCACCCTGTACCGTGGCCGGGTATCCCGTTTGCCCCCCTTTTTGCCTTTTCTTTTTCTGCGGCCTATCGTTCTTCGTTTTTAGGTTCTACTTGCGGATCTTCTGCTCCTTGAAGGAGCTTTTGCTCTTCTTCTCGAAGCTTATCGATGAATGCATCCGGGCTCATACTGCCCAGATCTCCTTCGCCTTGTTTCCGGACGGAAACTTCCCCGCTTTCGAGCTCTTTTTCCCCTATGATCAACATATAGGGAATTTTCTCCAATTCCGTATCCCGGATCTTTTTCCCGACTTTTTCGTTCCGCACGTCCGATTCGGCGCGAATATCTGAATTATTAAGGATCTCTACAAGTTCAGAGGCCTTCTCATTAAAGCGTTCGCTGATCGGAAGCACTTTTACCTGGACCGGGACAAGCCACAGGGGGAATTTCCCTTCACAATGTTCCGTGAGGATCGCGACGAAGCGCTCCATGCTACCAAAAGGGGCTCGGTGGATCATCACGGGGCGATGCGCTCGATCGTCACGGCCGGTGTAAGACAATTCGAATCGCTCGGGAAGGTTGTGGTCCACTTGGATCGTTCCCAATTGCCATTCCCGCTGTAAAGCGTCGCGGACCATAAAATCCAATTTGGGGCCGTAAAAAGCCGCCTCCCCTTCGATCACTTCCGTACGGAGGCCTTTTTCTTCGGATGCTTCTTGGATGGCCCGCTCAGCCTTTTCCCAATTCTCATCGCTTCCGATGTAAGCTTCTTTATCGTTCGGATCTCTCAGGGAGACCTGGGCTTTGTAATCATCAAAACCGAGGACCCGGAATATATAGAGAACGAGGTCGATGACCCGGAGGAATTCGT
>CAZOSO010000035.1:0-1956 GCA_964582635.1 uncultured Weeksellaceae bacterium
ATGATCGGCACCTTGGCCGCATCGGGCTCCGCCATAAGGAGGTTGAGGTAATCGACCATGGCCTCTTCCCCGTCGATCATCCCTTCATCCATATTCACATCGATGACCTGAGCGCCGTTCTCCACTTGCTGAACCGCCACATCGACGGCTTCTTCGTAATTGCCTTCCCGAATGAGGCGGGCGAATTTCCGGGAGCCGGTCACGTTGGTCCGCTCTCCGATGTTAACGAAATTGGTCTCCGGTGTGACCTCGAGGGGTTCGAGGCCGCTCAATTTAAGGTTGGGGACTTTGATCTCTTTCGTCTGTTCGCTCATTGCGTTCTTTTTTGGTTGGGGTTGATCGATGATCGATAAGGCTCAGACGAGGCTTTCGACGGTCTCGCCTTTGGAAATAGCTTCCTGCACCTTTTCGACCGGGCGAGAAGGATACTTGGCCGCCCGCTTCGCGATCTCGGCGGTATGCTCGGGTTTCGTCCCGCAGCATCCTCCGATGATATTGATGAAGCCTTCTTTGAGGAATTCCTCGATCTCATCGGCCATCTCTTCGGGGGTTTGATCGTATTCCCCGAATTCATTGGGAAGACCGGCGTTGGGGTGGGCGGTCACGTACACATCGGCTTTATAAGCCAACTCCTTTAAGTAGGGCCGGAGATCCTTAGCGCCGAGGGCGCAGTTGAGACCTATACTGAAAAGCTCGGCATGAAGGATCGAGTACCAGAAAGCAGAGGGGGTCTGCCCCGATAGCGTCCTTCCGCTCTGGTCCGTGATCGTCCCTGAGACCATGATCGGCACTTCGTAACCGATCTCGTCGAAATGCTCACGGATCCCGTAAAGAGCAGCTTTGCAGTTCAAAGTATCGAAGACGGTCTCCACGAGGAGCATATCCACACCTCCATCGACCAGTCCTACGGTCTGTTCTTTGTAAGCTTGAGCCAGTTCGTCGAAAGTGACCGCCCGATAACCGGGGTCGTTCACGTCGGGAGAGATCGAAGCGGTCTTGTTCGTAGGACCCAAGACACCCGTCACGAAACGCGGCTTGGAGGGATCCTTTTCGGTGAACTCATCGGCTTTCTCGCGCGCGATCTCGGCCGACACCTTGTTCAGATCGTAGATAACATCCTCGCAGTTGTAATCGGCCTGTGCGATCGTGGTACCGCTAAAAGTGTTCGTCTCGATGATGTCAGCTCCGGCCTCGAGGTATTGCTCGTAGATCTCTTTGATCACATCAGGACGCGTCAGGGAAAGGATATCGTTGTTCCCCTTCATGTCCCCTTCTTTGTCCTTGAGGTCCTCGTTCCGGAAATCCTCTTCTTCAAGGGGATAAGATTGGATCATCGTGCCCATGGCCCCGTCGAGGACCATGATCCTTTCCTTGAGGATCGCGTCCAATTCTTGTTCTTTTTTGCTTTTCTCGTGGCTCATATCGTTCCTTAACTTTTTTGGTAGGGCGCCTTATAAAAAGATCCCCCCCGCCGGCCGAAGGAGATCCTTTCTATGTGCGTTCATCGTTGTCGATCGCTCCTTCGTGGCGATCCCGGCTCTTTAATGGAAAAATTCCTTAGAGCCGCCCGTCTTTGATCGGTGCAAAGATAAACGATCTTCGGAAACCACCCGGATCGCCCTTCCTGACGCACTTATTAACAGGGGGTGGAAAGAAAAGTTCAGGCTTTTTTAAGCTCCCGAAAGAAATGCTTGATCCGCTTCCGAAAGAAGACGAGGGCCATCGTCAGGATCAGGGTGTAGGGAACGGCCATCAGCCAGAGAATACCCGCGTTCAATCCTTTGGCCATTTCCTGCCCATTATCCGTTCCCTTTTCAGCGACGGCCTTGCACATGACGCACTGGGCGTCTACATCCCCTATCCCGATGAAGAGGAGGGTAAAGAAAAGCGGGAGGCCGATAAGAAAAATGCTTCGCTTCATAAGGCTGTATGCAAAGGTAAGGGATGTGGAGATCC
>CAZOSO010000035.1:2056-12772 GCA_964582635.1 uncultured Weeksellaceae bacterium
CATGCTTCGACACATCGACCCCGAACAACTGCTTTTTCTCGACATCGAGACCGTTCCCCAACATCCCTTCTACGATGGCTTGGATGAGAAAGGACGGGAACTATGGGAAAAGAAAAGCCGATCTCTAAAGGACGAAGGGGAGCCCGAAGAGCTTTATCAAAAGGCAGGGCTTTTCGCGGAATTCGGGCGCATCGTCTGCATTTCGGTCGGCTTTTTCCATCAGGAGAACGGCGAGCGGCACCTGCGATTGACGTCCTATGCCCAGGAAGATGAAGCAGAGCTCCTTCAGAGTTTCGCCCAGCTATTGGAACGAAGCACCCAAAAGAGCGAACGGCTCCTCTGTGCCCATAACGGAAAGAACTTTGACTTTCCTTTCATCGCCCGCCGCATGCTGGCTCATGGAATATCCCTTCCCGGAGCTCTTCGAGTGGCGGAAATGAAGCCATGGGAAATGCCTTTCCTCGATACCATGGAATTATGGCGTTTCGGTGAAAGGGGGCCTTCCGTTTCGCTCGATCTTTTGGCCTATACGCTGGGAATCCCTTCCCCCAAAGAAGATATCGATGGGAGCGAAGTAGGGATGGTCTATTGGGAAGAAGGGGACCTCGACCGGATCCGTTCTTACTGCGAAAAAGATGTCGAAACCTTGGCTCAGGTGCTATTGCGCTTTTATGGGGAAGCCATTCTTCCGAGCGATAACATTAGCTCGGTGGGGTCCAGCGAATAAACAGCCCCCATGCATTTCGGCTTTCATCGATGAAAAAACTGCATCGGTCGGATCACAGCAGCTTTTTTTAGAAAACCTTTTGGCTGGGCGATATGGAGCTCCTACCTTTAATGGCCTTTCAGTGAGATCCACTGCATGACCCGAATAGATCCATTACTAGAAGTAAAGGACCTGGTGACCGAATTCCGCACGGAGGAACAAATGATCCGAGCGGTGGACGGCATCAGTTTCACCCTTGACCGAGGGGAAACGATCGGTATCGTTGGCGAGTCCGGGTCCGGGAAATCGGTGACCTCCCTTTCCGCCATGGGGCTCATTCCCTCCCCTCCCGGACGCATCAGTAACGGGAGCATCCACTTCCATCCTCAAGGGATCGAAAGCAACGATCTTCTCCAGCTCTCCGAGAAAGAAATGCGGCGTTATAGAGGGAACGAGATGGCCATGATCTTTCAAGAGCCCATGACCTCCCTCAATCCCGTATATACCTGTGGGGATCAAGTATCAGAGGTCCTCAAAGTTCATCGCAAGATCCCGGGTAACGATCCGGATTTAGCCTGCAGGCGGACCATCGAGCTTTTCGAAAAGGTAGAACTGCCCCGCCCCCGCCTGATCTTTCAAAGTTATCCCCATCAATTGTCCGGAGGACAAAAGCAACGGGTGATGATCGCCATGGCCATGGCCTGTCAGCCCTCCTTGCTTATTGCCGATGAGCCAACTACAGCACTCGATGTTACGGTCCAGAAGCGCATTCTCGACCTGATGGACCAGTTCCAGATGGAGAACGATATGGGGATCCTTTTTATCACCCACGATCTGGGGGTGATCGCTGAATTAGCGGATCGCGTGCTCGTTATGTACCAAGGGCGTATCGTGGAGGAAGGGAATGTTCTGGATATCTTCTCCAACCCCAAGCATCCTTATACAAAAGGGCTCTTGTCCTGTCGCCCCCCACTCGACCGGAGGCTTCATTGGCTTCCCACCGTAGCCCACTTCATGGAAGGGAACCAAGAGGGGGAACTGATCACGACCAAGGATTCCGTGGAGCAGATCGTTGAAGGTTTGGAGGTGAGTCAAGGGGAAAGGGAAGAACGCCACGATCGGATCTACCATCAAGAACCCTTTCTCAAGATCGAGAACCTTCGCACTTGGTTCCCGGTCAACCAAGGCTTTTTCGGAAAAGCCCAGACCCATGTCAAAGCAGTGGACGATGTGAGCCTCGATGTTTACCCAGGTGAAACCCTTGGATTGGTAGGTGAATCGGGCTGTGGAAAGACCACGCTCGGACGCACCATTCTTCGCTTGTTGGACCCGACCGGTGGAAGGATCCTTTATGGAGACCGTGACATCAGTGGCTTCAGTCAAAAAGAGTTGCGGCGGGTCCGAAAAGACCTCCAGATCATTTTTCAGGACCCTTATTCATCTTTGAACCCGCGCCTTTCGATCGGTGAAGCGATCATCGAACCGATGCGGGTCCATGGGATCTACGATAATGAGAAAGAACGGCGCGAACGGGTGGATCATATCCTAGAAAGGGTGAACCTCGACCCCTCCCACTTCAATCGCTATCCTCACGAATTCTCAGGGGGACAGCGCCAGCGGATCTGTATCGCCAGAGCGATCGCATTGAATCCACGCTTTATCGTCTGTGACGAATCCGTTTCCGCCTTGGACGTCTCCATTCAAGCCCAAGTGCTGAACCTTCTCAACGAGCTCCGCGACAGTTTTGGACTGACCTACCTTTTCATCTCCCACGACCTATCCGTAGTGAAATACATGTCCGACCGCATGGTGGTCATGAAAGAGGGCAAGATCGAAGAAAAAGGAGACGCCGACGAGATCTACCGGAACCCCAAACGGCCTTATACCCAGAAACTCATCGATGCCATACCTAAAGGGGAGCTGGAGGACATCAAGGCCAACATGGCTAGAAAGAAGCAAATGCGTGAGGAACAGGGGCAGCTATCCTCCTGATCAGCTCCTCTTATATTCGAACTGGTCGAGCTCCACGAGGCTATGCGTCAGAAGCTCGACGCAATGCTCGACATCCTTCTTATCGGCACTTTCGATCACCTGATGAAGGTAACGGGTAGGGATGGAGATCGCTCCGGAGATCGCTCCCCCGGCCTTCATCTGTTGGATCCCTTTGGTATCCGTACCCCCTGCGGTCAGCACCTCCGATTGCCATGGGATCTCGTGCCGATCGGCCACATTCTTCAAATAGTCGACCATCCGGGGATCGCAGATAGCCGAAGCGTCGAGCACTTTTATAGCGGCACCGCTCCCTAATTCGGTGACCTGCTCGTGCGGCTGGGCACCAGGACCATCGAAGGCAAGCGTGGTATCGAGCCCGAATCCGAAATCCGGCTGGATCTCATGGGATGAAACGCTGGCCCCACGGATCCCGACCTCTTCCTGGACCGTAAAAACAGCGTAAAGGTCATGAGCAGGAGGCTCCTCTTTAAGCCTTTTCAAGGTTTCGATCAGTATATAGACGGAAATGCGGTTATCGATGGATTTGCCGTTGACGCAACCCCCCATTTCGATCAACTCGCGCTCCCGAGTGACGGGATCTCCTATCCGAACTTTCTTTTCCACCTCTTCCTTGGACATACCGAGGTCGATGAAGAAATCCTTCGTCTTAGGAAGCTTTTTGCGCTCCTCTTCTTCCATCACATGGATCGGCTTGGTACCCATTACACCCACCAGGTCTTCTTTCCCGTGAACGATCACTCGCTGGGCCGTAAGGGTCTTCGGGTCGAAACCGCCCAAGGGGGTGAAGCGGAGATACCCCTTCTCATCGATATGCTTCACCACGAAACCGATCTCGTCCATATGGGCTCCGACCATCGCTTTTCGGTCTCCTTTTCCTTTCCGCAGAACTCGGAGGTTCCCCATATTATCGATGCTGACCTCATCGGCCAGGGATTCCACTTCTTGCTTCACGAGGTCCCGGATCCGATCTTCATAACCGGGCGCTCCAGGCGCTTCACAGATCTTCTTCAATAGCTCGATATCGAGGGCCATAAATTCTTCTTTGGAGCTGCGGGCTTCAGCCGACGTAGCTCAGTTTCAACATGTTGGATTTGCCCTTTTCAGCGATGGGCATGCTCGCGATATTGATCACCAGATCGTCCTCCTCCACCTTTCCCTTCTTCCGAAGGATATACTTGATATCGTCGATCGTATGATCGGTGCTGACGAATTTATCGTAGAAAAAGCTCCGCACCCCCCACAGGAGATTCAGCATCGCCATGATCCGCTCGTTCCCAGTGAACACGTAAACATCGGCCTTCGGTCGTTGACTGGAGATCTTGAAAGCGGTGTATCCTGAGTGGGTCATGGTCACGATCGCAGCAGCGTCGACACGCTTTGCCAGTCGGGCGGCATTGTAACAGATCGAATCGGAGATGAAACGATCCTCTTTGTATTCGGGCGGTGTTTCGTGATAATAGATCCGATCGTAAGCTTCCACCTCCATGGCGATCTTTCGCATAGCCTCGATCACCCGGATCGGATATTTCCCCACCGAGGTCTCAGCCGATAGCATGACCGCATCGGTCCCATCGAGCACGGCATTGGCCACGTCGTTGACCTCGGCCCGCGAGGGACTGATGTTCTCGATCATGCTCTCCATCATTTGGGTGGCCACGATAACGGGTTTAGCCGCACCCAAGGACTTCTGGATCAACATCTTCTGGATGAGGGGAACGTTCTGCATAGGGATCTCCACCCCAAGATCCCCCCGAGCTACCATCAGTCCGTCGGCTTCCTTGAGGATCTCATCGATATCGTCGAGCGCCTCGGGTTTCTCGATCTTGGCGATCACATGAGCATCCTTCTTTCGGTCCCGGATGATGTGCTTAAGCTCGATGATATCGCGCCCAGAACGAACGAAAGAGAGCCCGATCCAGTCGACATCGCACTCGAGGGCCAATTCCAGGTCTTCTCGGTCCTTTTCGGTGAGGCAAGGGAGGGAGAGTTGGGTATTGGGAAGGTTCACCCCTTTTTTAGAGACCAGCTCCCCCCTATGGAGCACTTTCACCTTGACCTCCTTCTCCTTATCGGTCTCCACGACCTCGGTCACGATCTTTCCATCGTCGAGGAGCACTTGCTCGCCAGGGTTCACGTCCTGGGGGAACTCTTCGAAGTTGATATGGATGCGTTCCCGGGTCCCTTCGACATCTTCCGTGGTGAGGATGAATTCGTCCCCTTCCTCGTAATGAACAGGCTCATCTTTGATGTTCCCGATCCGGAGCTTGGGACCTTGGAGGTCGGCAAGGATCCCAACGGGTTCATCCGTTTCCCGCGCCAATTCCCGTAGGGTCTGAATGACCTCCCTGTGATCCTCGGCGGTCCCATGGGAGAAATTAAGGCGAGCCACGTTCATCCCCTCTTGGATCATTTGCCGGATCGTTTCTTTTTTATGGGAGGAAGGCCCCAGGGTGGCGATGATCTTGGTCCGTTTGTTCTTCATGGGGTGCGTGGCTTTTTATTCATACCAAAAGGTCGGCGACCGAGGGGAGTGTAGCGGGATCGATGCGGAATACTGCTAGTATCGCTCCCACAGAACGAAGGTCGTCCATTCGTTCGAGGTCATCTCTTTCTTCTTCGGCCTCGATCAGAAAAAAATGATCGATCTCCGGCCGTTTAGGGATCAGAGGTCCTTTATCGCTCTGGTTCCCTATTAAGGAGTAGGTGACATGATCTTCTTCGGCGAAATAAGAGAAAAGGGGATAATGAGCTTTCTCCTGCTCCTCTTCGCTACCGGCGATCAAAAATTCCAGATCCTCCTCCTTTCGTTCCAACCGAAGGCCTAGCTTCCGATTGATCTCCCAAGCAAGGCGGTGGGGTTTTTCATGGCAACTAATACCGTAAAGGACCGTATTATCGGCAAGATCCGGGGTATCAAGGTGATGTTTCATTAGCGGAAAGCCTGGCTCACTTTGGGAAAGTTAAAAGATCCCGCTCGATAGGGTCAATCCTGATCCCAAAAGGCGGCTTCCCGCTCAGATCCGATTTGGAAAAAGCGCTGCGCAGCTTCTTGTTCGGCCTTCTTCTTGCTTTTTCCTTCCCCTTGGCTCACTTCTTCTCCATCGACCGAGAGGATCGTTCGATGGACCTCTCCCGAGGAAGGTGCTTCTTGAAAGAGGACTTCTTTATCCGCCTTTTGAGCCCATTCGATCAAACGGCTTTTGGGGTCTGTTTCGGTGTGCTGGAGGCGTTCGATATCCAAAGGCCCCACAAGGGTTTTAAGGACCCATCGAGCGGTCTTTTTGTACCCCTTATCGAGGTAATGAGCACCGACCAGAGCCTCGACCGCATCGCCTCCGATCCCCACATCCTGAAGTTTCTCCTCCTCGATGTGATGGTCCAAAAGCCCCAATATCCGCAGGTCCTCCGCTAGTCGGTTCAGGCGTTCCCGGCTGACCAACTTGGACCGCATCCGGGTCAAGAAGCCTTCATCAGCTTCTGGAAAATGATGGAAGAGTTGGTCTGAAACGATCGCATCCAAGACAGCATCTCCGAGGTATTCGAGCCGCTCATAACTGGAACGCTCATCCGAGTTTTCCAGAACAGAACGATGTCGAAGAGCTTCCCGGTACAACTCCGGGTTCCGGGTCCGGATGCCTAAAGATTCCTTTAGACGCTTTCGAAGCTTCCTTGGGTCAAGGAGCTCCCCCAAAGCTTCAGTCTTCGCTATAATTCTTGAAAACGACCGAGGAATTGTGTCCCCCGAAGCCGAAGGTATTGCTGATAGCCGCCTTCACTTCCCGTTCCTGCGCTTCGTTGAACGTATAGTTCATCTCAGGATCGAGCTCAGGATCGTCGGTAAAATGATTGATCGTGGGCGGAACTATATTGTGCTGAATGGAAAGGATGGAAGCTATAGCCTCGATAGCTCCCGCAGCTCCCAAAAGGTGCCCGGTCATCGATTTCGTGCCGCTTATGTTCAGGTCATAAGCCTTATCCCCGAACACTTCCTTGATCGCTTTCACTTCCACTCCGTCCCCAAGAGGGGTCGACGTACCGTGAACGTTGATCGCATCGACCTTTCCAGGCTCAATGTCCGCATCCCTTAGGGCATCCTCCATTACCTCACGAGCTCCAAGGCCTTCTTGATGAGGGGCCGTAATGTGATAAGCATCAGCAGAAAGACCACCTCCTACCAGTTCTGCGTAGATAGGAGCTCCTCGTTCCTTGGCATGCTCGAGCTCTTCCACCACCAAAGCTCCACCCCCTTCTCCGAGAACAAAACCATCCCGGTCCTTATCGAAGGGTCGTGAAGCGCTCTTCGGATCATCGTTCCTGACGGAAAGTGCTTTCAATGCGTTGAAACCTCCTACTCCAGCTTCGTTGACCGCTGCTTCAGAACCACCAGCGATGAAAAGATCCGCTTTTCCCAAACGGATATAGTTGAAAGCATCGATCAATGAATTGGTGGACGAAGCGCAGGCTGAAACGGTAGTGAAATTGGCAGCCCGGAAATTGTAACGGATCGAGATATGGCCGGAGGCGATATCCGCGATCATCTTAGGAATAAAGAAAGGATTGAAGCGAGGAACCCGGTCGTTCTCCACGAAATTGAAACATTCCTCCTGAAAGGTCTTAAGCCCTCCGATCCCGGACCCCCATATCACCCCTGCCCGTGTGGGATCATGGTCGAATTCCGAAAGCCCACTGTCCTTATAGGCTTCCTCGGCTACGACCAGGGCGTATTGGGAGAAAGGGTCCAGTTTGCGGGCCTCTTTCCGATCGAAATGTTCTTGAGGATCGAAATCCTTGACCTCACAGGCAAACCCTGTCTTGAAATTAGAGGGGTCGAAGTGGGTGATCGGAGCAGCACCGCTGACCCCGTTCACCAACCCTTTCCAATAATCCGACACGTTGTTCCCTAAGGGAGTTATCGCCCCCAAGCCAGTGATGGCAACGCGTTTGAGCTCCATGGACCCTTCTTAGCCTTCGTTCAGCCTCAGCCTTGAGCGTTGTTATTGATATACTCGATGGCTTCTCCCACGGTCCCGATCTTCTCGGCCTGATCGTCTGGAATAGCGATATTGAACTCCTTCTCGAACTCCATAATGAGCTCTACAGTGTCGAGGGAATCCGCTCCAAGGTCATTGGTGAAGCTCGCTTCTTCCGTGACTTCACTTTCGTCGACGCCAAGTTTGTCGACGATGATGGCAACAACGCGTGATTTGGTATCGGCCATTGCTCTCCGGATTTAAACGGTTTAAAACAAGGTGCAAATAAAACGATTATCGATCTTTTTACAAAATCCCTGATCCCTTCTCCGAAGCCTTATTTTTGCCACCCAATGGAGCAAGTGAGGATCGCCGTTTTCGCCAGCGGTCGGGGCAGCAATGCAAAAGCCCTTTTTGAACGCCTGAAGGAGCATTCTCGGATCGAGCTCGCCTTGATCGTGAGCGACCGGGAAGATGCCGGGGTTTTGGAGCTCGGTCGCGCGGAGAAGATCCCATTTAAAGTTCTCCACGGCGAAGAGATCCTAGATGGCTCGGCGATCCTTCGAGTCCTCGAAGGAGAACAGATAGACCTGATCGTGCTCGCGGGCTATTTCAAAAAGATCCCTGAAGCCGTGGTGGAAGCATATCGAGGGCGCATCTTGAACGTGCATCCCGCGTTGTTACCGGAGTTCGGCGGTAAAGGAATGTACGGGGAGCATGTCCATCGGGCGGTGCTCGAAGAAGGGAAGGAAAAAAGCGGGATCACCGTCCACCGAGTGGATGAACATTATGACAACGGGGACATTCTCTTTCAAAAGCCTTGCCCCGTTAAGGCGGATGATACTCCCCAGACCCTGGCCGAGCGCGTAAAAGCCTTGGAGCATCGCTATTATCCGGAATGCGTGATCGAAGAGGCCCGGAAACTTCTTTATTCCTGATGAGCCGACCTTACGAGCAAAAGATCGAGATCCATACCGACGGAGCAAGCCGTGGAAATCCCGGGCCAGGAGGTCTCGGAGTGGTCCTGGAATCCGGTTCTCATATCCGCCGCATCTCCGAAGGATATCGTTGCACCACCAACAACCGAATGGAGCTTTTAGCCATTATCCGGGCCCTTGAAGCATTGAAACAACCTTCAAACCATGTCGTCATCCATTCCGATTCCAAATACGTGGTGGATGCGGTCAATAAAGGCTGGGTCTTCGGTTGGGAGAAGAAGAACTTCAAAAAGAAAAAGAACCCGGATCTTTGGAAACGTTTTCTGGAACTTTACAGAAAACACAGGGTCACCCTCAAATGGGTGAAAGGACACGATGGGAACCCGAGAAATGAAGAATGCGATCGCTTAGCCGTGGAAGCAGCGGAAGGGGATGATCTGAAAGTGGACGAAACCTTCGAGGCGGAACAGGATCAGATGAAATAATAGGCCATCACCCGGATGGTCTGAGCTCTGACCTCCTTGCCCCTACTTCCCCCTACAAAGGTCCCGGGCCCCTCTCCGTATTTGAGTCCGATCTCCATCAAACGACCCGCTCTTTTATAGCGAATACCGAGGGAATAAACAGGTTGAAGCCAAGTAGTACGGAGGTCCGTGCCTCTCGGCAAGGGAAGCTTGTCCCGGGTCACGATCAAGGGTGCTGCATGGAATTCATAACCGATCCCGGCCACCAAACCGAAGTTCTTCATCTTGGATTTCCGGGTTGCATTCGCTCCGATCTCCAAGTGCACGATCATGGGCAGATTAAAATGCATATAGCCCGCACGAAAGAATGAAGCCCCTATAGCCGGGGTCAAACTCGATGACAAAGCCATATCGCCGAAGAACTCCACCAAATTCATCCTTGCCCTATAAGCAGCGGTCAGATAAGAGAATCCGCTGGTTTGGTAGGCTCGCTCAGGTTTGTTGGGAGAAATCCTATAAACCGTAGGCGGGCCGTTGATCACATCGATGAAAGTGGATGCACCCCAGGACTGAAAAAAGGGCTTCAGGTCCTCCTCCAAAGGTTGGGATCTCAGCTTGGGAACCGGTCCAAGGAGGAGAAGCAATAAGGATAGGATCGAAAGTCTTCGGGCCATAAAAAGGTTTCTGGCACCAACCCTTTAAAGAAACTCAGGACCCCAGAAAGCGAAGGACACGCTGGTTATCCACCTCCTTTTCGATCCGCTTCAAAGATCCCTGTAGGGTGCTCAGTTGTTCTTTTATTTTACGCAATTCCTTCTTTTTCTGTTCGCGATCTTTTCGGTCTTTTTCCGTCCATTCCTTTTCCTCATCCTTTTTCTTTTTCCGAAGCTCGTTCAGCTCTTCCTCGAGCTTTTTCCGCTTATCCTTGAGGGTGCGGGAGACCCCTTTGATCGCCTGCACGGAAATGAGCTGCACGTACATATGCCCGCCGTTTATAGCCTCTTCCTCTAGCGTAGGCAAGGCCTTTTTTACGGCTTCAAAATCCTGCTTCCGAAGGTATTTCGCATAAGTTCGAAGGAAGCCGATCTTCGAGCGGGTCCCCAGGCTCTTTACTTGCTCCATGAAGAAGGGGTTCTTCCCTGACACCCCATTCTTGGCGTAGACCTGGGCAACAGCCATCACCACATCGGTGCTCTTGCTGTCCTCGAGCCCTTTGGCGAGTTCGACCCCTCGCTCTTTGTCCAGCTCGTGAATGGAACGAAGGGCCGTGGCAACGTTCATATAAGAACTGTCCTTCAAAGCCTTTTCAAAAAGATCGAGATGATCCTTTTCCAGATGCACCTGATAATCGGTCAGAAGGCCGAGGGCTGTCGCCCTGGTATTGGGGTCCTGATCCGAACGAGCGGCCTCGAGAAGACGTTCCCTGGACTTTTCAGGGAAATAACGAAAAGCTGCCTCCAAGTTCTGGAGCGCGACTCTGCGGATCTTGGGATGATCGTCCCGCGTAGCTTTCAAAATGATATCCGCTGACAAGCTGTCCCGCTTGCTCTTCAAATGATCCACCGCTTCATACCGGTCCAGGTACAAGGGAGCGTGTTCATACTGATGGATGTATGCGGAGCTCG
>CAZOSO010000035.1:12872-17027 GCA_964582635.1 uncultured Weeksellaceae bacterium
AGGAACCATTGGTTGAAGAACCAGTTCATATCCTTGCCGGTCACTTCCTCAAAAGCCAGGCGGAGATCGTGGATCTCCACAGGTTCATAAGCATTGTCCTTCAGGTACTTTTCCAAAGCCGCGAAAAAAGCATCATCCCCAACATGGGACCGTAGCATGTGTAAAACACGTCCCCCTTTGTGATAGGAAAAAGAGTCGAACATCTTTTCCCTTTGCTCATAACCAAAGCGGATCAGGGGCACCTGTTTTTGTCGTTGTTGATAAGCGCGCAGGTGCGTGTTCAACTTATCCTGGAGGAGTTTATCCGCAGCTTCCCTACCGTACTTGTGTTCCTCCCACAGGTATTCCCCATAGGTGGCGAAGGCCTCATTAAGGGGTAGATTGGCCCAGGATTCGCAGGTAACGATGTTCCCGAACCATTGATGGATGAGCTCGTGGGCGATCGTCCCTTCGTGGTCCCCATCGATCAGCTCCCGTTCGGTTTTCCTTTGCATGGAACCGTGGACGGTAGCGGTCGTGTTCTCCATGGCCCCTGAAACGAAATCCCGGACCACGATCTGATCGTATTTCGCCCACGGATAGGGAAAATTCAAGGTATCAGAGTAAAACTCGATCATCTCAGGGGTGTTCCCGAAAACCTCCATCGCACTCTCTTTATACGCGGGCTCCACCCAATAGTCGACCGAAATATCCCTCCATTCATCTTCAACCACTGCGAAATCCCCTATCCCCATCATGGTCAAATAAGGAGCATGAGGCTTTTCCTGGGACCAAACATCAGTACGCATCCCATCGCCTTCCTGGATCGAATACTGAAGGGTTCCATTGGACAGGGTCTTGAAAGAATCCCTTACGGTGATGCTGATCTCTTGGGTCATTTTCTGGTTCGGAGCATCAAGGGTCGGGAACCAGCAAGAACTCGACTCGGTCTCACCCTGGGTCCAGATCTGGGTCGGTTTATCAGGATCCTCATCCCGGGGATCGATGAAATAAAGTCCCTGAGCGGAAGCTATAGCCTGGCTCCCCTCCAGCTGAACCTCGGTCGGGTTGGCTGTGTAATCAATGTAGACCCGAAAGGTGTCTTTCCTCGTATAGGTCCGGCCCAGGTCGATATGGATCTGTCGACCATCATAATCGTACGCGAGTTCTTTTTTTCCCGTATCATCCACAAGCGCTACCTTATGGACATCGAAGGCCTTGGCATCGAGATGCAGGGAATCGGTGGGATAGAAATGAGGCGTAAGATCGATCTCGGCCTCGCCCAAAAGCTGTTCTTTCTTCATATCGAACTTCACGTCCAGGACGGTATGAACAAGGTCATGATGCCGTGGCTGGGAGCCATGGTATACGGGCCGTTCCTGAACTTCTTCGCTATCTCCTTCTTCAGACCCTCCCTCTTTCTTGGATTTAGAAGAAGATGCCTTCTTGTTCCCTTCCATTTCAGAAGCCTTCACCTTTTCATCCTTCCCTTCTTCATTGCTCCCTTGAAAAAGGGCACAACCCTGTAAAAGAAAGACCATGATCAGGATGAGGGACGCATAACGTTCGGTTGTAGAGGGTTGGATCCGCATAAGCCTGTTGAAATTCAATGGCTCAAAATTACTTTTTTTCGAATAGGGACGGTCCTCGCGAATTCCTTAGATTAGCGCTCGAAGATCGACGTTTCATGTACCGCGTAAAAGTCGATAACGAAAGGGAACATGACCTGACTTTTTCCGAAGAACCGGAGAAAGGAGGTACGATCGACGAACGTTCCTTTACTTGGGACCTTTATAAGGTCAAAGAAGGCTCTTATCACGTGATCCGAGATGGTCGTTCTTATCGGGTGGACGTGGTCAAAGCATCTCCTGAAGACCGGCATTACAGTATTCTGGTCAATGGAGAAGAATATGAGGTCGGTCTGAAGGACCGCTACGACCTTCTCTTGGAGCGGCTGGGCATGGAGGACCTTCAGGGTAAAGGCGTGGAGAATGTGAAAGCCCCGATGCCCGGGAAAGTCTTGGATGTCATGGTGGAAGAAGGGAGCGAGGTCAGCGAAGGGGACCAGCTTTTGGTGCTCGAGGCCATGAAAATGGAGAACGTGATCAAAGCGCCGGGAGATGGGACGGTGAAGGCCGTTCACGTCAATGTAGCGGACCCCGTGGAAAAGAACGCGGTCCTTGTCGAATTCGAATAAAGTTCAAAACAAAAACCTATGAAGCTTTCCAAACTTTCTACCTGCCTTATCGCATCAGCCCTTATCTTCTCCGCTTGCGGAGGGGGCGGAAGTCAGGATCAAAAAGGTGATGAGAAGAAGGACCAAGGTGATTCCAAAAAAGAGGAGAAAAGCAAGGAAAAAGTGACCACCTTCAATTACAAACCGAAAAGCACCAAGGTCTCCATCACTACTTACAAGCACACTGCTAAGAACGGAGTTGGGATCGATTTCGACACTTTGAGCGTGAAAGGGGTCGGTTCCGATGCGGAAAAACTTTCTGGGCTCTTCAAAGGAGCTAGCTTCACGGTTCCCATTTCAGGTTTGAACAGCGGCGATGCTAAGCGGGACGAAAAGATCCGCGAGCATTTCTTCGGGACGATGAAGAAAACTTCCGCGATCGAAGGAAAGGTGAAGAAAATGAAACTCGACGGAAAGAAAGGGGAGGCCCTGCTTTCCATCAAAATGAACGGGAAAAGCCAGGAAGTGGAGATGGACCTTGCCCGGAAAAAGAAAAAGCTCAAAATGACCGGGGAGATCGACGTGAAGGATTGGGAAGGCAAAGAGGCTTTGAACGCCCTTCAAAAAGCCTGTGAGGAAAAGCACACCGGGGAAGACGGAAAGACCAAGCTTTGGTCGACCGTTAGCCTCAAGATCAGCACGAAGCTGGAGGTGAAAGAGCGGATGGCCAGCTGATCAGCGGCTTTCCTTATTAGAAAGGAAAAAAGGCCTCTACCGCAAAGCGGTAGAGGCCTTTTTTGTGTACCCGGACCGGTCATTGCGTCCTATATAGCTCCCCTTCCGCAAGAACAAAAAAAAGCCGCCCTCCTTTCGGAGAGCGGCCTTTCAGAGCTTTGAACGGGAAAAGGATCAGGCCTTTTCCAGCTCGATATTGAAGTCGATGAGATCGATGAACTTTTGGATCCGTTCATCGATATCCTGTTCCGTGACCTCTCGGATCCGCTCGGTACCCATTTTCTCCACGGTGAAGGAGGCCATGGCCGAACCGATAACAACCGCCCGCTTGAGGTTTTCGAAAGAGATATCATCGGTCTGGGCCAGATAGCCCATCATGCCACCTGCATAGGTGTCGCCTGCTCCAGTGGGATCGACGATATCCTCGAGGGGAAGAGCGGGAGCAAAGAAAACTTTGTCCTTATCGAACAAGAGAGCGCCGTGCTCCCCTTTCTTGATGACGAGGAATTTGGGACCGAGCTCGAGGATCTTTTGAGCGGCCTTTACGAGGGAATGTTCCCCGGACATTTGCCGGGCTTCCTCATCGTTGATCGTCAGAAGGTCGACCTTACTGACCACTTTCATGAGGTCATCCCAGGCGGTGTCCATCCAAAGGTTCATCGTATCGAGCGCGATGAGCTTAGGCCGTTCTTTGAGTCGCTCGAGAACCGAAAGTTGAACTGCAGGGGTCAAATTCCCCAGCATGAGGTACTTGCTCCCTTGGTAGGAATCCGGGATCACCGGATCGAACGTATCGAGCACGTTCAATTGGGTCTCAAGGGTATCCCGATGGTTCATATCGTAATGATACTTCCCATGCCAGAAGAAGGTCTTCCCTCCTTCGATGATCTGAAGGCCTTCTCGATTGATGCCCTTCTCGTCCAGATCATCGAGGGCTTCTTGAGGGAAGTCCTCTCCCACGACAGAGACCAGATTAGCCCTGTCCACAAAATTGATGGCGGAGAGGCCGATATACGTTGCTGCGCCTCCCACGATCTTACCGGTCTCTCCGAACGGGGTTTCGATCCGGTCGAAAGCGACGGTTCCTACAAAGGTCAAACTCATGATCCTTTCCTGTTTTTGAATTTCCGCCCACAAAGATACGGTTTATTCCGGACGATCTATAAATTCGCAATTCGCGACTTCGAAGGAGCCCCCATAGCTCAGCGGTAGAGCAACTGACTGTTAATCAGTGGGTCCCTGGTTCAAATCCGGGTGGGGGCGCT
>CAZOSO010000036.1:0-3560 GCA_964582635.1 uncultured Weeksellaceae bacterium
ATATCGATTTAATTTGCCGCGAAATTCAAAGCAGGCTTTTTCATGCGTGGCAAACACTCGATCCTCCGCTCCTTTTCGATCGTCGTATTGTTTCTTCTTCGACCGGCTTTAGGGCAAGCTCAGGATTCTTTGGAGACCACCTTTGGGCAGGGTCTTCCTTTTTATGCGTCGGATTCCTCTTTCTATCTGAAGTTCTCCACGCGCTTTCAGAACAAGTACCAAGCCCGTGGGCCCATTAAAGAGGATCTGAACAGGAAAGAGGTGAACAGTTCCTTTCTGGTCCGAAGGGCCCGTTTGAAATTCAGTGGTTACGCTTATCACCCCGATCTACGCTTCAAGGTCGAATTGGGACAGTCGACCAGTGACCTGGACAAGATCAACCCGCATTTGAACAATGCGCCCAACCTGATCCTGGACGCGGTCATCAAGTGGAGCATCCGGGATAACCTGGCTTTATGGGCAGGACAGACCAAATTGCCCGGGAATCGGGAGCGGGTGATATCCTCCCAAGAGCTGCAGTTCGTGGATCGAAGCCGGGTCAATGCCAATTTCAACATCGACCGGGATATCGGTATTCAGCTCCATCATCACTTTAAACTGGGATCTGTGTTGATCAGAGATATTCTAAGTATTTCGCAAGGAGAGGGGCGAAATGTACTAAGCGGGGCTCACAACGGATACGATTATACTGGTCGGGTCGAAGTCCTACCCTTTGGAGCTTTCACCAATGACGGGGATTATGTGGGGAGCGATATATTCCGGGAGGAAGAGCCCAAGCTTTCGGTGGGAGCCAGCTTCGATCACAACCGGAACGCCATTCGAGAAGAGGGGAATACGGGAGAATTTCTCCCTTATGATCGGGACCTGACCTCGGTCCACCTCGATATGATGTTCAAGTACCAAGGCTTTTCCTTCATGAGCGAATACGCTCAGCGGGATGTTGCGAACCCTGTTCTTTACGACCCTGCTTCGAGCGGTCCTTCCGTTCCGCCGAGACGTTTAGGATCCTTTTATTCAGGATATGGATGGGTGGCCCAAGCGGGCTATCTCTTCGAGAACGACTTCGAAATTTCCGGTCGTTATACCATGATACGGCCTGAAGGAATCACTGCCAGGCCGGATGTGGACGAATACACCCTTGGATTTTCCCGCTATATCGTGAACCATCATTTGAAGGTTCAGAGCGATATCTCCTATATCGAGCGCTCCTTTATAGGTGACCCCCACTTCCGTTTCCGGTTACAGACCGAGCTTAGTTTCTGAATTTAACCCCCGGCTTTTTTAGCGTTATAACCGCGCTCTTTGAGGGTGTCGATCACCTTTTGGACCGCATCTCCTTGGATCACGATCTCCCCTTCTTTCGCTGATCCGCCCGTGCCACAGGCTTTTTTGAGCTCTTTGGCGAGGGCTTTAAGGTCCTCTTCTTTACCGACGAAGCCGTTGACCGTGGTCGCAGCCTTGCCTTTTCTCCCTTTTTTCTCCAGGCGGACTTTCAGGTTTTGTTCATGAGGGGGTGGTGTATCCCCTTCGGGGTCGAAGTCCGGGTCCGTAGAGAAAACGAGGCCATCATCGTCCTGGCTCATGGGATGCTTTTTTAGTCCGGATTCCTTTTTATCTTGCCTTTAAAAAGGCCTAAATCATGCAAGATATGAAGCTTCTTTCGATAGCTCTCGTGTTATTTCTATCTCCCCTTTGTTTGGCAGGGCAAGAAAAAAAGGGGTTGCCTGCTTATCGGTTGACGGATGCGGAGGGGCAGGAGCTCGCTTTCGATGAAATGGTGGAGCGCGCTTCTGAGGCGGACTTCATCTTCTTTGGAGAAGCTCACGACGATCCGATCGGGCATTGGCTGCAACTTCGGCTCACCCGTGCCCTCTATGAGAAAAAGGGGGATTCCCTCGAATTAGGGGCGGAGATGTTCGAAGCTCCGGATCAGCTCATCTTGAACGAGTATCTCAATGGGACGGTCCGCATGAAGGACTTTCAGCGTACGGCCAAACTTTGGGACAATTTTGGAACCGACTACAAACCGCTTTTGACCTATGCTAAAGAAAAAGGCATCCCTTTTCTAGCGAGCAATGTTCCGCGTCGCTATGCTGCTCTGGTCCATCGGGATGGGTTGACGGCCCTGGATTCCCTAGAGGAAGAGGCCTATCGTTATATGGCGGAGAATTTGGAGATAGATACAGGGCTCACCTCCTACCAGCGGATCATGAAAATGGGGCACGGTTCGAACGGAAAGCGGATCGCCCAAGCCCAGGCCTTAAAGGATGCCACGATGGCGGAAAGGATCTGGGGACGCTACGATGAGGGGGAAACTTTCCTTCATTTCAACGGCACCTTTCACAGCGATGCGCACGAAGGGATCGTGCACTATTTGAAGCAAAATTTCGAGGACCTCGATGTGCTGGTCATATCGACCGTCCGTGTGAAAGATCCTTCCTCACCTAAAGGGGTCGAATGGAGCCGCAAAGGGGACCTGAACCTCTTGGTCCCTGAGGATATGACCTCCACGCATTAGCGCTTGATGACCCAAGCGTCGGAATGCCCCTTTCGCTTAACCTTTGGAAGGAAGTCCGCTGCTTTCTTGCGGCTGGAGAAGGATGCGGCACTTACCCCGTCGTTCCCCCCGATCTTCCCGAAGATCTGAGCTCCATCGAAGCCTTTCTCCTTCAAGTCCTTCACCATTCCCTTAGCGTTCGAAGGGTTCTCGAATACGCCTACAACGATATGGTAAGGTCCTGACGAATTCGAGGTAGTGGTCTTATCGCTAGCGCTCTTGGTATCCTTGCTGTCTTTCTTTTCCTTTTTATCGGCCTTGCTCTTTCCTTCTTTTTCCTCGCTGGAGCCTTCTTTTTGCCCCCCGTCACTCTCCTTGCTGGAACCTGAGCCATTGGCAGCTGTTTCCGTATCTTTCTTCGTTGTATCCGCTTTGCTGGTATCGGCCGCAGCTCCACTGCTCGTTCCTTCGCTGCCCTTTTCGCCCCCGCTTTTACTATCTCCGCTCCCATCGGCACCTTTATCACCTTCCCCTTGGTCCTGGGACCCGCTTTCTTCTTTCTGCTCGACCACCTTCTTTTCATCCAGGCCGAGCTTTTCCAACACGAATTCGTGATTGAGGATGGCCAACACGACCAAGGCGGTCAGAGGAAGGCCGATGGCAAGTGTTAGAATGAGGGCTTTCTTGTTGCCGCTTTTTTTAGAGGTGCCTTCCTTTTTTCCTTTTTGAGCCTTAGCTCCTTGCTCGCTTTTCTTTTCGCTGCCTTTGCTGCCTTTTTGACTTCCTCCCTTTTCGCTTTCTTTCTTGGCTTCTTCCTTTTTGCTCGCTGCTTCTTTGCCGGCCTTCTGTTCGGAACTTTTGGTGCCACTCTTTTCAGAACTGGCACTCTTATCGGAGGCAGCACTCTTTTTAGAGGCTTCTTCTTTTCCTTCCCCGCTTTGGGATCGCTCGCTGGCTGTACTCGCTGCCCCGCCTTTTTTCTCCGCGTCCGCTTTGCTTGTCTCTTGCTTCTTCTTTTTTTCCTCTTCTTCCTTCTTTTTCTTTTCCTTCTCCTTTTCCTTCT
>CAZOSO010000036.1:3660-16640 GCA_964582635.1 uncultured Weeksellaceae bacterium
CTTTTCCTTCTCCTTTTCCTTCTTCTTGGCCTCTTTTTCTTTTTCCTTCTGCTTTTTCTTTTCCTCTTTTTCGGCCCGCTTCTTTTCCTTCTCGGAGCCTTTCTTCTCGGAACCGCTCTTCTCAGAGTCTTTCTGCTCCGTTTCCTTTTTATCCCCTTCTTTTTCCTCCTTTTTCGAGCTTTTTGCTTCTTCCTTGCTTTCCTTCTTGGAGGAACTTTCTTTTTGCTCGCTCTTTTCTTCTACGGGACGGGCAGAAGATTCTCCCGCACTGCTCCCTGTAGCGCTGCCGGTTTGCTCCCCGGAGGCCTCGCTCTCAAAAGTGACCTTTCCTTCGGAACTCTTGACCAGCTTTCCCAGTCCACCGAGGGCATAGCTGCCTTTTTTATCGAGCTGCTCCAGGACCTTTTGGCCATAGGACTCGACCTCCTTGTTGGCTTTCTCTTTGTCGATCCCTTTTTCTTCGGCCAAGCGCTCAGCCAGGGTTCCGTCGTTGTATTTCAGGTGCTCGTTGAATATCACCTTTCCCCCGGCGTTGATGAAAGCGCCTACATTGGGGAGAAGGGTGTTCTTGTTATTTCGGATTTGGTCTTCTACAAGCTCGTCCATTGAAACCGGAACTTTTGGTCCTCTGCTTTAAAAATAGGAGATCCACAGGAGTGATGAAAAAGCGTTCGGAACCTGCTTCAGCTTTTCTCAGGGTTTTGCTCTTCATCCCCTTTTTCCGGCTCCTCAGCGCTGTTCTTATCTTGGCTGTTCTCTTGATCAGGGGCTCCTCGATCCTTACCGTCCTTTTGATGGGCTGAGGAGTTCTCATCTTGTTCGGCATCCACTTGGGTACCGTCTTTCTTCGATTGAGCTTTTTTGATGGTCTCCTCGGCTTTCTGTTCCAACTCGGCCTCTTCATCCTGCCGTTCTTGCTCCGGTCTTTTACCGAGGATCTTTTGAAGGTCCTCTCCGAAGATCACCTCTTTTTCGATGAGCAGCTCTGCGATCTGGCGAAGCTCATCGAGGTTATCCCGGACCATTTTCAGGGCCTCATCGTAAGCCTTGTTCACCAAGCTGCGGACCTCTTCATCGATGATCTTGTTGGTCTCTTCGCTGTATGGTTTATGAAGACTATTGCTGTATTCACCCGTGGAATCGTGATAACTGATATTGCCCAGTTTTTCACTCAGACCGTACATGCTGACCATGGTGTAGGCCTGCTTGGTGACCCTTTCGAGGTCGTTAAGGGCTCCTGAAGAGACTTCTTGGAACACGACTTCCTCAGCAGCCCGGCCTCCGAGAGCTGCGCAAAGCTGTTGAGTGAATTCACTTTCGCGGCGGATCGTGCTTTCTCTGGGCAAGTACCAATTGGCTCCCAGCGATTTTCCCCGGGGGATGATGCTGACTTTAACGAGGGGGTCGACTTTTTCCAAAAGCCAGCTGATCACGGCGTGCCCGGCTTCATGATACGCGATCACTTGTTTCTCTTCATCACTGATCACTTTGCCCTTTCGTTCCATTCCCGCTATTACCCGATCCATCGCGTTCACGAAGTCTTCCATTTCCACCGCTTCCTTTTTGTTCCGAGCTGCTATGAGGGCGGCCTCATTGCAAACATTAGCGATGTCGGCACCCGAGAAACCTGCTGTTTGGGAAGCCAGTAGATGCTTGTCCAGATCCCCTTGGATCTGGAGCGGCTTGATATGGACCTGGAAGATCTCCTCCCTTTCCTGTAGGTTCGGAAGTTCGAGCTGGATGTGTCGGTCGAAGCGACCTGGGCGAAGAAGGGCACTGTCCAGCACATCAGCCCGGTTGGTGGCGGCTAACACGATGATGCCGGAGTTCTTGTCGAACCCGTCCATTTCCTGGAGGAGCTGGTTCAATGTGGATTCCCGCTCATCGTTGGATTGCATCGAACGATTGGTCCCTCTTGTACGGCCGATGGCATCGATCTCGTCGATGAAAATGATACAGGGAGCTTTCTCCTTGGCTTTAGCGAACATGTCCCGGACCCTGGCGGATCCGACCCCGACGAACATTTCTACGAAATCGGAACCGGAGAGGGAAAAGAAGGGCACATCAGCTTCTCCCGCCACAGCTTTTCCCATAAGGGTCTTTCCGGTACCCGGTGGGCCGACCATGAGTACCCCTTTAGGGATGCGCGCTCCGAGTTTGCTGTATTTATCCGGGTGTTTGAGAAAATCGACGACCTCTTGGATCTCTGTTTTGGGCTCATCAAGGCCGGCTACATCCTTAAAGGTGACCTCCGTTTTTTCCCCTTTCTCATAGACCTTGGCCTTGGACTTTCCGATATTGAGGATGGAGCTACCGGGACCACCTCCTCCGGCTCCCTTCTGAACCCTCCGCATGATAAAGACCCATAGCCCGATGATGAGGGCAAAGGGAAGAAGCCATAAGATGATGTCCCTCATCCAATTGGGATCTTTCTTATAGCTCACATCGATCTCAGCTAACTCCGGATTTTCCTTTTGGACTTCGTTCAGTTTCTTCTCGAAAGTTTCTACCGAACCGATGTTCCAATACAAGTGAGGGCCTTTGTTCGGGTTTCCCCACATCGTTGTGTTCGGGATATCATCGGAATTCTGAACCGCATCTTTGGAGAGATAAGCTTCAGCCCGTTCGCGGTTCACCACCTCGATGCGCTCTACTTCACCCTGGGTCAGGTGCTTTTTTTCGAACTCTTGCCAGCTTGTCTCCTTGAGACTACTGGTACCGGAAAAAATGAGAAAAATTCCGAGCCCGAGGAATAAGGCTATCAGAACCCAATTCGGACGCTGGGGAAAGCCCATTCCGGGCTGCTTTTGGTCGTTCTTCTCGTTCGGGTCCTTCCCTTCTTTGGATCGATCTTCCATGTAATGATGCGCTCTACTCGTTAAGCCTGTACCAATTCTACAAAGAGAAAAGGGGAATAGTTCGCTGAGCTGCTCAAAAAGGAGGGATAAATTTACTACTTACCCCGCTTTAAGGAAGATCAAAGGAAATAAAGCAGCAACTCCTCGAAAAGTGTAAAAGGGGGATAGAGGGATCAAGGGGCTATATAGGCTTCTTTTTCAGCCCCTCTTTTTCTTCTTGATCAGGAAGCTAGAAAAGGTTCAGGCTTTATCTTTTTGGCCTTTAAGAAGGGTGATGATCTCTTCCTTATCCTTGAGTTGTTTGGTCAATTGATCGTTCAAACGCTCAAGGTATTTCACCCTTTCTTTAAGCTGTTTAACATCCTTGTCTCTAGCGGGCGCACCGCCACCTCCAGCTTCGGCGTTCTGTTCATGAAAATGAATAATAGAACAAACATCGACCTCGAAAACATCCGCCACTTTCTCCAAAAGGGCGAAATCGGTTTTCTTGGCACCGTTTTCGAACCTAGCGTAGCTGGATTGAGTGATGTTCAGTTTATCGGCCAGATACTCCTGACTGTAACCTCGAAGTTCGCGGAGGCTACGTATGTTCTTAAGGATCTGTTTCATGATACGTGCAAATATAGGCTCTTCAAAACTCTTCTTTAACCTTTTTTCGCCCCTTTATATGAGATTTTCGTTAGGTGAGCGGTCGTGGAACAAGTTCGTTAATCGACCTAAGGACCCGTTTTTTGTGAAGTCTCTTTCAATGATCTGAAAAACAGTGTTTTGCTTCAATCCTCTCCTTCAAGGCAACGATAAGGTTCAAGATCATCTGAGATCGCCCCTCTAAATAGGAGGAGGTTCGCTTTCAATGTCTTTATTTAATAACAGATCTTTGGTGAAGAAGTTGAGAAGAATCATGAAAGGATCCGTTCTTCCATGAAAAATCCGATTGATCGGATCCTTTTTTCTGTTCCTCCCTTCCTTTATTCTGTAGCTGTTCGGATCAGTTTGATCCGTTCGCGATCTCCTTTTTCCCACTTTATTTCAAGAATAAGAAGACCGGAATACCCTGGTTCAGTGGGAGCTTGAACTTGGAACCGATGGTGATGTTCGGGGTCGATGGAGTGGCTTTCTTTTTCCAAGAGGCGCCCGAGGGGATCGAACCATTTGAACTGGACCTCACGGGACTCTGCGGCATAAAGGTGAAGTTCCACCCGCTTCTGGAAGGGGTTCGGTGAAATGCTCAGGAGGCGATCTTTCCCGCCATCAGCCATTTCCACACCGCTCAATTCCAAATGGGCTCTATACAGGTCGGGAATGCCGTACCCCGATCGGTTGTTCGGGTTGGTGTGTCGATGCCCGTATTTGCGGAGGAGCTTGAACAACTCCTGGGGTTTCAGTTGGGGATGAGCGCTCCATAAAGTAGCCGCGCCTCCACAGATGAGGGGGGCTGAAAAAGATGTGCCGTTCCCCCGGTAAACCTTTCCATCTCCCCCGAGGAAGGCCGTTCCTTCCCCCATAGCTGTCACATCGGGTTTGATCCTCCCATCAGCGCTCGGCCCCGTGGAACTGAAGCTGCTCCAGGAGCTGTCGTTCGCAACAGAGCCCACAGCGAGCACGCTATCCCCATCCGCCGGTGCTCCGATGGTTCCCCAACTCGTTTGCGCGTAATTCCCTGCGCTGTTCACGACGAGGATCCCTCTGGATGCTGCTATATCAGCGCCTTTTGTGATCATCGTGCTCTCTCCGTCCATATCGGATGGAGCATAGTCCTGGGTGCTATCGTCGAAAGTGGTGTAGCCGAGCGAGGTGCTGAGGATGTCCACACCGGCACTGTCTGCGAATTCTGCTGCGGCTATCCAATTGTGTTCCTCCACTCGATATTCATGGGCTCCGTTCTCTGTTCGGCATAAGATGTAAGATGCTTCCGGCGCTGCTCCTAGCATCTCTCCCTCCTTATAGGCCGCTAAAATGGAAAGGACGGCTCGCCCATGGGCATGCCCTCTGAACGGATAACGGTCGCCTTCAACCGCATCGAAGCCAGCGATGTAGCCGCCTTCCTTGAAGATCTTTGAAAAAGCGTCCATGCTCCCTACATCCGGGAATCCGGCGTCCAAAACCCCGATCCGTATCCCTTGCCCTTTGTAGCCGGCCTTTAAGAGATGATCAACCCCCAACATGCTCAATTGATCCTGAGCCTCCCCTGGGTCCAGTTCCCCATGCCATTCGCTTTTTTCCCCTTCATCGGTGCTTCTGGGGGATCCCGCTCGGAAGACAGGTTTCGTTGGCCGTGGCACCGTGAAGCTTCGGACCTTTTCCTTGGAAGCGACGAACGAGTAAGTGTCGATGCTATCCATATGAAGGCTGTCGGTGCAATGGACGGTTATAGCATTGAACCAGCGGGAGCTATGGAGGACCTCCACGGAAGGATGAGCTCGGATACTGTCTCTATAGGAAGGATCGACGGGCAGGTCTTTTTCATCCAAAGGGATGCCGTGATTTTCCCTGCGTTCGATAGCTCTTTGGGAAAGAAAGGCTTCAGGGGATTGAAGGGTGTAGGGGGTTTGGTCCTTGTCGGTGAAACGGACCCAATATTTATCCTCTTGGGCTAGGAGAGGGGATAGCCTGAGGATGAGGCAGCCGAGAAAAGCAAGGAATGAACAGGCTCTCATGGGTTTTGCTGATCGATCATCCGCATGTAAAGCTCAGTTCCCTTCCGAATAGCTCCGTTCGTGTAGGTCTCGAGATCGATGTCCTCTTTTTTGACCATTCCGATGCCCATGGCATAGACCTCTAGCATGAACTTTCGCTGGATGAGGTTCTCGACATCCTTTTGTAGGACCTTCACGGTGCTGTCGAGCTTTTCGCCTCCGATCGTTCGGGAATTGTGGATGTCCCGGTACTTGTATTCCTGTTCGGGAAGATCGTTGTAGGCGTTCCCGTCCCATCTTTTTCCCTTATCGATGGGGAATACCAGTTTGGTGAAGCGCCGGTTTTCCTCCACGAGTTCCGCCCTTTTTCGGTTCCTGTTGGCCACCCATACGTCCTGGATCTTCCATTGACCCTTCATGGAATCCTTCCTGAACCGCTCGACCCGATAGCTCTGGCGTCCTTCATTATCGATGAAGGTTTCGGTGATCTTTCGGCGAATGAAATAGCGGTCGGTGTCGTGTTTTTGGAGGGCGGAATCGTGCTCCATCCGGCGCACCTTGTAAGTCACTGAGTTTCCCGGTTCCACCGGGAAATAGCCCAACTTTCGCCCCGGGAGCTTTTCATTTTCTTTTTCACAGGCGACCGATAAGAGCAACGCAGGGACGAGGCAAAGGATGAAAGATGAAGTTCTCATGGTCTTTCTCGTCTTCGCCCACGGCCTCGCCTTTTTCTCTCAAATCGCTTTTGTTCAGGGTTCACGCGAGGTCCGTCCTGTTCGATCTTTTGGGGAGGTTTTTTCAATTCTGCCGTATCGATCGGTGCTCCTTCCGAGATCAACTCTCCGTCCGGGCCGATGATGCTGTCGATCTTGCCCTTTTCATAGATCACCCGATGCTCAAGATCCCCGTTTTCTTTGTGCCAAACCCATTCTCCGATGCGGTATCCTTTTTCCTTATCGTGTTGTCCCTTGTACTTAAGTTGACCGTTCGGATGGTAGCGTTTGATGAGGCCCACCCGAAGCCCCTCTTTGTAACGGCCTTCCCCTTTGAGCTTTCCGTTCTTAAAATATTGTTTCCAGGGACCGTGAAGGGTGCTGTCCTTGTAATGACGGATACGGGCCGTGTCTCCATTTCGATAAAAGATGATCTCCTTCCCATGCGGGGCACCTGAGCGATATTCCTGGATCGCACTTTTAACGCCTTTTGCATCATAGAAGGTCCAGGTGCCGTTCTTTTCTTTGTTCACATAGGTCCCTTTGGCCATGAGCTTCCCGGAAGGATGGTAGGTCTTCACTTTGCTGACCATTCCTTCCTCCCCGAACACATTGATCGCTTTCAATGTCCCGTCCCGGTAAAAGTAACGGAAGGTGTCCTGAGGGGTGCCGTGCTCGAAATTCCCGATCAATCTGAGGTCCTTCGACCCTTGAAAGGTCTTCACCCACTTCCCGTGTTTGCGCCCTTTCTGATCGAAGACATTGACCGTATCCCCCTTGTAGATCATTTTGCCCTGGGCCGCTCCTTTCACACCAACAAAAAGGATCGACACCAAAAGGAGTGCTCCTAGAAGCCCTGATTCCCTTCTAAATCCCATTTTCATCAAAGATAAAGCTTATACATAAGAAACGATCGAGGCCCCGGGATCGTTGTAGAGAAAACCCCTCGAGGGTTCGCATTAAGCTTCTTATATTTGCATGAAAAGCCTGAGAGGCCATGTCCGATAACGAAGAAAAGAAGAAGCGAGAGGAAGAAGAAGGTTCCGGAGAAGGGAACGAGGAGCAAGACCAGGGACAGGGTGAAGATAAGGAGAACCCTATCGATCCCGAAAAGGTCGCCGATAACCCCCACCTTCTTCCCTATGGGCACCATGTTGGTAGCGCGTCGATCAAACCTGTCGATAAGAGCAAGGTGAAAGGGAAGGCTGTGGCTGCCATGCAAGAGCAGACCGGTCAGCAGCTCGGCCAGATCAAGAAGCAGATGCAGACCTTGGCGCAGCAGGCGAACGAGATCCAGAAGCGGGTGGAGATCTCCGAGAAGATCTATGACGCGGATACCAGCTTTGAGCCCCAGATCGGTCACACTTATTACCTCTATGAACGGAAAGAGGGACAATATGTGCTATCTATGATCGGTCCGGACGATTGGGGCAAGACCATGCCCTTTAAAGAGTATTTGGCGGCTGTTCAGCTATTGGCGGACCATACTTGGAAGGTTCTCGACAACGAGGACGACGTCAATAATATGCCCTTTCAGGGCGATGAAGGGGATGCCTGAGCATTTCCCTTCCATGTGTCGCATCCAAGTCACTTATCAAGGAAAGACCGAAGAGGTGGAAGGGGATCCCGAGGAACCGATATTGGGATCCGTCCTCCAGCATGGAATACCCGTCCCTTTTAGTTGTCAAAGCGGGACGTGCCTTGCCTGCAATGCGATCCTTTATGAAGGAAGGGTCAAAATGAAGGATTCTCCCGCTCTTTCCCATCGGTCCCGGGAAAATGGAGTGATCCTTACTTGTAGCGCTTACCCTCGCTCCGAACAGCTCCGGATCTCTTATGACGATTGATCAAAGAGGGGTCCTCTCCGCCCTACATTCGGCCAATGCTGCTTCGAACTCTTCCCGGGAGCTCTTTTCGTAACCCTCGGCCCGCATTTCCAGCATATCCTGTATAAGGATCCTGTCCGGGTGCTTTTCGGCATGCTTTTCCCGAAGCTCGTAACGGCTTCCCATGATGTAAAGCTCGTCAAAGAGCTCATGAGAACGGATCCGGAAAAAATGTTTGCCGTTCGCGTATTTGCGGTAGATCGGAAACTCCATTCAGGAACAATAGGCCAAGGATCGAAGTTATGAGATGATGGGAGGGAATGCTTTATTTTTTCCGCTCTTTAAATTTGAAACAAGAAGGATCCGATGAGCAAGAAAGCCAGCGATTACCATCAAAAAGGCCTTTATTACGTTTCCAAACAGGAATATCAAAAGGCGATCGTGGCTTATACGCGGGCCATCGAACTCGATCCCGAGCAGGCTGAATTTTACAGCGATCGGGCTGTCGCCTTTTTCCATGCCGATCAGGGAAGATATTCGCTGGATGATATGAACAAGGCCCGTGACTTGGAACCCTACAAAGGGTATCGCTATTCCAGCAGGGCTTTCATCAAAGACCATTTAGGGGATCTGGACGGGGCTATCGAGGATTACAAAGAAGCGGTCCGGATCGATCCAGAGGATGCGATCGCTCAGAACAACCTGGGGCTTCTCGAAGAGAAGAAGGGTTACAAGGAACAGTCGAAGAAACGGTTCATCACCGCCGATAAACTGGCCGACGGGGAAAAAGAGCAGATCAAACGGGGAGAGACGCCCGACCGTTGGAAGCATGAGGAGCAAAAGGAAAATGGAGCGGAACGGGTGGAAGGGAAAGAAGAGCAAGGTCCTCGCAAGATCCCTGTACAAAAACCTCCGAAAAGACCTGGGTGGAAAGACCTCTTTCGGGAAATGAAAAAGGTCCTCAGTTCCGGTGAGGAATTCAAAAAGTTCCTCGGATTCGTTCGAAGAGGATGGCGCAGGAACGAGGAGTGAAACCTTTCCTTCAGCAGGTCGCTGCCCATCTGCTGACCCATTATTCCGACCGTTTGGAAAAGGAGGTGCTGGTCCTTCCCGGCAAGCGGGCTGCGCGCTTCCTCCAACGTTATCTCGGCATCGAGTCCGGGGGATGGATCTGGTCTCCCCGGGTGATGACGATGGAGGAATTCATTCAGAACAGTCATCCCAGCGCTCCGGCCGACCCCATCGCTACTTATTTCGATCTCTACGAGGTCTATGCCCATGAATTGGGACTGGATGCGAGCAATTTTGCCTCTTTTATCAAATGGGGAAAAACCCTGCTCCAGGATCTGGAGGAGGTCGACCGTTACATGGTCCCTCCGGAAAAGATCTTTTCGGACCTCCGGAAGATCAAAGAGATCGAGGAATGGAGTTTCGATCGGGAGGAACTGAGCCCCTATCAGAGCCGCTATCTCGACCTCTGGATGAAATTGGGGAAGGTCCATCGGGGTTTAAAAGACGCTTTGGCTTCCAAAGGGCAAGTCCTGAAAGGAGAGGCTTACCGCTCTTTGGGGGCTAAGCCTCAACTCGCGGAACCCTGGGCAGAAGAGGGGCACATCCACTTCATCGGGCTGAATGCGCTTTCTAAAGCGGAAGAAGCGGTGATCGGGCACCTTGTGAAAGAGGGAAAAGCGGTCCTTCACTTCGATGCCGATCCTTATTATATGGACGACCCCGCTCAAGAAGCCGGCTTTTTTCTACGCCAATATCGAAAGCGAGCTGGATGGAAAGAAGGGTTCGCTTATCGGTCCGGCCCTCTTGGAGGGGGTAAGCGAAAGATCAATGCGATCGGGGTGAACGGGAGGGTCGCTCAAGCCAAGCTCGCAGGTCGCATCCTCGAAAAGGAAGCCCCGGATGAAGGTGCGTTGCGTTCTGCGGTTGTCTTGCCCGATGAAAACCTTTTGCAACCGGTCCTTCATTCGATCCCTTCCAGTGTGGGGTCCTTGAATGTGACCATGGGTTTTCCTCTAGCTCGAACCGCTCTTCATGCTTTGTTCCAGGACCTTTTACGCACCCATCGCTATTATCATCAAGCTCGTGAAGAAGGGGGAAGAGCGGGCTTTTATCATCGAGATCTGATCCGGGTGCTCGAGCATCCTTATATAGATGCCCTTTTCCAGGAGCGGATCGGGGTTTCGTCCAGGCATTCGGTAGAGATCATGAGGGAGCGGAACCAGCGGTTCCTCGAGCGGGATGAGGTCCTTGAGAATATTCGAAAAAGCGCAGCCCCCTCCATGGAATTGCCCGATGCACTGCTCGCTCTTTTCACTCCTTTCGAGCAGATGCCGAAAGGAGCGCTGGCCCTACAGGAGCAAGTACTGGATGCGTTACAGGGGGTTATGCAAGAGCGGGGAGATTCGCTCGATCGAGAGAACCTTTTCGAATATGCGAGGGTCCTTAAACGGCTTCGGGACCTTTTCGATGAAGGTTATCAGGTCGCCAGCATCGAAGCCTACGAACGCCTTTTAGGGCAAGTGGTGGAAGGTGAGGAGCTTTCTTTCACCGGCGAACCCCTGCAAGGGGTCCAGGTCATGGGCATGTTGGAAACAAGGGCCATCGACCTTTCTCATATCGTGCTCTTATCCGCCAATGAGACCCTGCTTCCTAAAAGCCATCCGGAAGCTTCCCTGATCCCTCAGGATCTGCGGTCTTATTATAAAATGCCCGTCCGGCATGAAAAGGATGCGGTCTTTGCTTATCACTTCTATCGGATGATCCAGCGAGCGGACCGCGTGGACCTTCTCTACGACAGTGATCCGGAAGGGGCTGGAAGTGGTGAAAAAAGTCGTTTTTTGACCCAGCTTCTCCATGAAGCTCCGGAAAAGGATGAAAAGACCGAGATCCGGCAATGGTCCGCATATATCCCCTTGCCAAAGAACGACCGGGGATCTTTGTCCTTCAACAAGGATGAACGGGTATTGGAACGATTGCGTGAATGGGCCGGGCGAGGGATATCACCGACCGCCATTTCGACGTGGGTGGAGGACCCTTATCGTTTCTATCGGAAATACGTGCTCGGACTTCCGGAACCTGAAGAACTCGCTGAATCCATCGATGCGCGTTCGCTCGGCGATCTGATCCATAACACCCTTTACGACCTTTATAGGGAGTATGAAGGGAAGGAGCTCCCTTCCAAGGAGATCGGAGAAATGGAGAAGCAGGTGGAAGCGATGGTCCGTGCTCGTTTCGAGGAGCATTATCGGCCGAAGGACATCGATAGCGGGAAGAACCTGATCATGTTCCGGGTCATTCGGGAGCGGGTGGAGCGCTTTCTTCGAATGGAACAAAGGCTGGTCCAACGGGAAGAGGAAAAAGGAAGAAGCCTCTTTATCGAGAGTCTGGAAACGCCCTTCAGTACTGAATGGGAATTGGATGTGAAGGGAGAAAGGGTGAAGCTTTGTTTAAGGGGCACAGCGGACCGGATCGATCGGATAGGCGATACGGTCCGCCTCATCGATCTGAAGACCGGGACCGTGGACCATTCCAAGCTCAATATCGGAGATCCCAAGGAGCTTTTTGAGGATCCCGGGTATAAATACGCGTTGCAACTCCTTTTCTACGGGTCGATCTATTTACGCGAATTCGGTCCCGAGAACCCTGAAAAAGTGAAGCCCTCGATCATCGGTTTCAGGGATCTTGGAAACGGTCCTATGGGGCTATCCCAAAAGCGGAAGACGGGTTATGGGTCTTTTGAAGAGCTGATCCGTGCTTTTGAAGAACAGCTGGGGGAGGAACTCCAGCAGATCCTCGACCCCGAACTTCCGATCGAGGAGCGGAGCTAAAGCCGATCTTCTCCATCATCGGGGGTGTCCCATCCTCCTCGTTCTTCATAGGCGATCTTCAGGGCTCGAAGAAGGACCACATCGATCACTGCGTGAGCCACGAAGGCACTGACCGCCCCTACGTGGATATAAAGTTTTCCGATGATGGCGATGGCCACCGTCATAAACGCTCCATATACGGATACGCGCCAGTCCATCGGGTTCAAATAGCCGTGAAGAGCTACGAAGAGGATCGCAGTGGGCCATACCCCGAGATGAGGCTGGATCCCTCCCCGGAACAGGAGCTCTTCCCCGACCCCTGCACAGATTGAAAGGAAGAGGATGTCCCCCCATCCGATCCGAATGCTCCCGATAAGGGTCCGGTATTTTGCTTCCACCGGTTCCATGAAGGGCATTCGAATGAGTCCCCATGCCGCAAAGGAGGCGATAAGCCCATAGAGCAAGCCGATGCCACCTTGGGTCCATAGGGAATAGTTCCCCCGGAGCATTTCGAGGAGATCCACATCCTCGCTTTGGCGAATGATATAAAGGCCGAGCCCTCCCAACCCTAAAAGGGTGAAGAGCCCGAGCCAACGCAATTGCGCAGCAGTGATCACGGCTGCGAAGGTAAGGCATGCCCTTTTTCTAACTTTTTTATTTTCGAGCTTTCTCTTCCTATGATCGAGGCCTTTGGTAAAATATTGGAAGATTGGGCTACTCAGGGGCTAGGGATCCCCAAGGGATACGCGGATCATTTTCGCCTTCTCATCCTCTTGGCGATCCTGGCCCTGATATGCTGGGTGGTCTGGTATATATCCCGGGTTTTCATCATTTCCTTCATCCGGCGGATCGTTAAACGCACGGAGACCGACTGGGATGACGTGATCCTCGAAAGAAAGGTCTTCCATAACCTGGCGCATGTTCCGCCGCTGATCGTTATCCAGCTTTATACGGCTTATATCCTGAAGGATTTCACGGCTTTGGGAGGTTTGGCGGAGCGTATCACGGAATTCCTGATCGTTATCGTTCTTCTGAACGTGGTGCTCCGTTTCCTGAATGCCGTGCACGATATCCTCGTTAAGCAAGAGAACCTCAAGGACAAGCCTGTTCACAGTTTCATTCAGGTCGG
>CAZOSO010000037.1:0-3888 GCA_964582635.1 uncultured Weeksellaceae bacterium
GCTTGAATGGTCTCGAATTGAAGACGGTATTCGGCCGTGAACGGGATCGGTCCCCATAAAACCCGAAGTGGATTCGTTTTCACCACCCATTTAGGGGTCTGAGGAAGATAAAGAACGTCTTTTCCCTGATCCCTTTGCTCTGCCACCCCAACTTGGCCGAACGAATTTGTGAAAAGCCCTGAAACGAGGATCAGGATTATGGTAGCCCCAAACCGGCCCATATTAAAAGAGGCTTGGGACAGGTCCGGAAGAAAAAGGGATCCGGGGTTGGGGAGCGGTGTTTTGACCCGCAGCTTCTCCTTTGGAATATTGAAGAGAAGCGCTCACACCGATCATAGCTGCATTGTCCGTGCAAAATTCCATGGGAGGAATGTATGCGGGGATTCCTTTCTTATCAGCGAGCTCTTGAAAACGTTGCCTTAAATAAGAATTGGCAGCTACACCACCGGCTAAACCGACCGCAGCCGGGCTTTTTCCGTCGATAGCTCGCTTAACCTTAGCCAAGAGGTGAGAACAGACAGCGTTTTGGATCGAAGCAGCAAGATCGTTCAGCACATCTCCTTCGAGCTTTTCTCCTTTCTTTTCCAATTCCCGGACCTTATAAAGGACGGCTGTCTTCAATCCGCTAAAACTCATGTCGTACCCTTCGATATCAGCTTCTGGAAAAGAAAAAGCCTCCGGATCCCCTTCTTGCGCATAACGGTCGATCATGGGTCCTCCCGGATAGGGAAGACCGAGGGTTCTCGCGCATTTATCAAAAGCTTCTCCAGCGGCATCATCCCTGGTCCGACCGATAAGCTCCATATCCTGCACTGAACGCATAAGGACCAGTTGAGAGTGTCCCCCGGATACGGTCGCGCACAAGAACGGTAGAGCTGGTCCGTTCTCCCGATCGATGAAGTGGGAAAGAACATGGGCTTGAAGATGATGGACCGGAAAAAGGGGAAGCCCCATAGCCAGGCCAAAAGCCTTTGCAAATGCGACCCCTACGTGGAGCGAGCCGGGAAGGCCAGGTCCGACCGTAAAAGCCACCCCATCTATATCAGAAAACCTGACATTTGCATGAGCTAAAGCAGCGTCGACGACCGGAACGATGTTCCGTTGATGAGCCCTGGAAGCAAGTTCTGGAACGATACCCCCATACTGACCATGTACGGACTGTCCAGAAACCACATGAGCCCGTACACTGTTACCTTCGGTAATAGCAGCGCCCGTGTCATCACAGGAGGATTCGATCCCGAGTAAAAGCAGATCCTGTTGTGGCGCTATCATTTGCTTGGCGCGAGGTACAAATTCAAAGTTATTAAAAAGGTCCGCCAAATATTAAAGCTCTTTCTCCTCACGCTTCTCCTCTTGATCATAGGGGGGTATCTGGCTTTGAGGACTTCCCCGGTCCAAACCTGGTTGGCTCAGAAGCTAGCGGGGAAGATCTCGGATGACCTAGGGGTTAAGGTGGAGTTAAAAAAGGTGGACATCGAGTGGTTCCGGACCGTATCCCTCGAAGGGATCCTGATCGAAGACCTCCGGAAGGATACCCTTCTCTATGCTGGAGCTATAAAAGGGCGTATCGGCTCTTTCGACCTTTTCGATGGAGAGATCGGTTTGGACCGCCTGCAATTGGAGCATCCTCATGTGGAACTTGAGCGCTATCCTTCCGATAGTACCTTGGATCACCAATTCTTGCTGGATCATTTCCGATCGAAGGACAGCACCAGTGAAGGCTGGAGTTTTCACTGTAAAAGCATAGGGATCGAGGAGGGCACCTTTGTGTTCCGGGACCATCGAAAAAAGAAAGCTCAAAAGGGAAAGGTCGCTTTTCAGGATCTGCGGTTGAAACAGATCGAGCTGGAAGCTCTGAAGATCCGAAGGGGAAAGGACTCGGTGGCCACCCGCATCAAGGACCTTGCTTTTGTGGAAAAGAACTCAGGCTTCGAACTGGATAGCTTGAGTTCGAGCGGAAGCTATTCACCCCGGGGGATCCAGCTCGGAGCGCTTTTCTTGCGAACGCCCATGAGCGAAGTGAAAGGGGATATTGCCTTTCGTTATCAGGATCCGAGTGCCCTTCGGGAATGGGTGGAGCAAGTTCGTATGAAGCTCAAGATGGATCCTTCCCAATTATCCTCCAAGGACCTTGGCTATTTTGTCGATAAGGTCAGAGGGATGGAGCGAAGCATCCATTTCAAAGGAGATATCGAAGGCCGCGTTTCCGACCTAAGGGCGCGGGATCTGATGATCGGATTGACCCCCCGAACTTATTTTCAAGGCGATATCGACCTTACAGGGCTTCCACATCCTGAGAACACTTTCATTTCCCTCGAAGCTGAACGGATCAATGCTCGAAGGAAAGACCTCGAGCGGATCCCTCTACCTCCTTTCAGCGATGACCGGACCCTTTCGCTTCCCACGCAATTGGGTCGTCTTGGGGATATGTCCTTCAAGGGACGGTTTACGGGATTCCCGAACGATTTTGTAGCCTTCGGGACCCTCAACAGCGATCTCGGACAACTCAAAGGGGACCTTGCTTTTTCAAGAGACACCGCGAGTGAGCGGATCCAATATGATGGGACCCTTAAAGCGCTTGGTTTCAATGTAGGGGGTTATTATAGGGTCCCTGAAATGGGCCGGATGAGTGCGAAGATGGAGCTGAAAGGCTCTGGTGTGGGGATCGAAAGGATCGATACGAAGCTGAAAGGCTCCATTCACAATTTCGAATACAAGGATTATAGCTATACGGACCTTTCGGTGGAGGGCGATTTCCACAATGGGCATTTCAGGGGAAGTGTGCAAGGGAACGATCCCAACTTGGATTTCGCTTTCAACGGTTCCATCGATATGCGAAAAGAGATCCCTTCCTATAGTTTTACCCTGGACCTGAAACGGATCCGTCCCGGTCCACTGAACTTAATGGATCGGGACAGCAGCGTTTCGCTCACCACCAAGCTCAAATTCGATGGAGAGGGGGCGGATCTTGAGAACCTGAGAGGCAAACTAGGAGCTTACGAAACCGTTTACCGGGAAGAGGGACTCCGTTATGAAGTGGGGGATATAGAACTCAAAGCCAAGAAAAAAGCGGAAGGTCGCTCTTTAAAGCTCATTTCCACTCCCCTTATCGGATCGCTCGAAGGGCAATTCGATCTAACGCATATTCCCACCCATTTTAGTGATCAGGTTGAAAAGGTCCTGCCTTCGCTTTTCAAGGGGAAAAAGAAGGAGCTTACCTCCGAGCAGGACTTTCAATTCAACATCAAGCTTATCGAAAAAGATCCCCTGAGCGAGCTGCTCTTCCCTGAATGGAAAGTTGCTGAGAACACGGTCATCAGTGGCTCTTTCAACTCCCATCAAGAAACTTTCAATTTGACGGCCTTTTCTCCGTATATAGCCCATCAAGGTAAACGGGTGAATGGCTTGGATCTCGAAGTGACCCGTAGGAAAGATGTGCTCGAAGCGGATCTTATATCCGACACCGTTGGGTTCGGTGATTCCTTAAGATTCCATCACTTGCATTTTATGGCTAAAGCCCTCGATGACAACCTTCAGCTTCAGACCCAATGGACAGGTGGGGAGCCTGAAACGAAGGGGAGCATGGAATCCGTAGTGACTTTTCAGGATAGAGATCGATTCGAATTCGAAGTCCTATCATCGGCTTTTCAGATCGACAACAAGGAATGGGAGCTACAGCCCAAGGGGATCGTAAGGGTGGACAGCTCAAGCTTTTCTTTCGAGAACATAAGGTTCGGCGATACAGCACGGGCTTTCACCCTTAACGGTACGGTCTCTAAAAGCCCCGAGGATTCGCTCGAACTTCTTTTCAAGGATTTCAAACTCGGGATCCTGGCTCCTTTTTCACCCGATCGTTTGTCCCCTGAGGGAACGATCGAGGGAAAAGCC
>CAZOSO010000037.1:3988-16608 GCA_964582635.1 uncultured Weeksellaceae bacterium
GGAATAGAACCGTTGAATGCCTTTATTCAAGGAGGGATCTCGGGCATCGAAGGAAATATCCAGGGTCCCCTCCATTTAAGCGGCAGCTTCAAGAAACCGCTGCTTACAGGAGAGGTGACAGCTCATGATGTGAAGCTTACAGTAGACGCGCTGAACGTGACCTATGGATTCGATGAGGAAACGATCACTTTTTACGAGGACATGATCGGATTCGATTATATTCCGATCCATTACGTAGATCCCGCCACCCAAACCGAAATGAAAGACCGTGGCCGGGCAACAGGGACTTTGATCCATAACCATTTCCAAAAGTGGAACTTCAATATTTATATGGAGCTGGACCGGATGTTGGCCATGAACCTGGATAAGGAAATGAACGAGCTCTATTATGGAACGGCTTATGGAAGCGGAACTCTGGAAATATCAGGGGATCCGGGGACTTTGAACATCACAGTCGATGCTCGGACCGAAAAAGGGACCGATATCAAACTACCGCTCGGGGGGGATGAAGAGGTTCAAATGGAAAGCTTTGTGAGCTTCGTGGACCGTGATGCGGAGCAAGAAGGGTCAAAAGGGCGCCGGGATCTTGAGGGCATCGATATGAACTTCGATCTGGAAGTGACCCCGGCGGCCAAGGTCAGTATCATTTTCGATGAGCAGATCGGGGATGTGATGAAAGGGAGAGGAGAGGGGAACATCAATATGGAGGTGAACACGAACGGGAAATTCAACATGTATGGAAAGTATGAAGTCCATCAAGGAGATTACTTGTTCACGATGCGGAACGTGATCAACAAGCGTTTTTCCGTCCAAAAAGGGGGGACGATCGAGTGGTTCGGGAACCCCTATGAGGCTTCACTGGACCTGGATGCCGTGTACAACCTTCGGACTTCCATTTATCCCCTCATGCAGGGTTTGGAACAGGATGAAGGTTATAAAAAGAGGGTCCCCATCGAATTGGTCATGCACCTTTCCCGTGATCTCATGAACCCGGACGTTGCTTTCGACATTCGTTTCCCCACCTTATCGGAGAACGTGCGGACCAAAGCCAAGAGCCGGATCGAATCGACCAACAAGCAAGCCTTCTCTTTGCTGGTCTTAAAACGTTTTCTCAATGAACGTGGTAACAGAAATGGCGAAGAAGGTCAAAGGGCCGGCGTAGGGAGTAGTACATCTTCAGAACTTTTGAGCAACCAGTTGAGCAACTGGTTGTCGAGTCTCAGTGAAGAGTTCGACCTTGGGGTCAATTATCGACCAGGAGATGAAGTGAACAATGAAGAATTAGCGGTGGCGCTCTCTACCCAGCTTTTCAACGAACGCGTTTCCTTAAGTGGAAATTTCGGCGTTTCCAACTCTAGCGAATACAACCGATCGGGAGGAAAGAACAATAACGATCTTGTGGGGGATTTTACGATCCAATATGACATCACAAAGGATGGGAAATTCAAGCTCAAGGTTTTCAATGAATCCAACGAAGACCAATTGTCCCGGCTTCAAAATTCAGATTACACACAGGGGGTAGGGCTCTATTATCAGGAATCCTTCGATTCCGCAAGGGAGCTATTGAAAGGGATCCGGAAATTCCTAAAGCAAAAAGAAAAAGAGGAGGAAGAAGCGGAGAAGGAAAAGGAAGAGGAAGAAAAGAAGGAAGAAAGGGATCAAGAAGGAGAGGAAGAGGGGCTCGAAGGCTAAATGAGCCTTCAACCGGTCTTCACGTCCTTGAGTTCGATCGGTACGTTCTCCACGATCTCCAAGCCATAACCGATAAGCCCGGTCCGCTTGGTGGGGTGATTGGTCAATAGTCGCATTTTTCGGACCCCTAGGTCGTTGAGGATCTGGGCACCCACTCCGAAATCCTTATCATCCATCTTGAAACCCAAGGCTTCTTCGTGGTCATCGTTAGGATCGGCGTTTTTGAAAGCCTTTATCCTTTGGATCAAGCTCCCCCGGTTCATTTGCCGCATGAAGACGATAGCTCCTTTCCCTTCTTCTTCGATCACGCGCATGGCCTGACGGAGCTGAGGGGGCTGAGGATCGTGCTTGTAACTGTAGATCTGCCTTAGAAGGTCGGAAGAGTGAACCCGAACGAGGACCGGTTCATCCTTTTCCCAATCGCCCTTCACCAAAGCCAAATGCTCTTCACCAGTAGTGGTCTGTTGATAGGCGATCATGCGAAAGCCACCCGCCTCATCCGGAAGATCGGCCTCCACCTCTCGCTTGATCAGGGATTCATGGGCCATCCGATAGCTCACAAGGTCTTCGATGGAGACGATCTTAAGGTCGAAACGGTCGGCGATCTGCAATAATTCCGGCAAACGGGCCATGCTGCCATCATCGTTCATGATCTCCACGAGAACCCCACCAGGGTCGAAGCCTGCCAAGCGCGCAAGGTCTATGGTCGCTTCAGTGTGACCTGTACGCCGTAGCACACCCCCTTCTCGCGCTTTAAGGGGAAAAATGTGTCCAGGTTTGCCGAGGTCTTCAGGGCGAGTCTCCGAGTGTATCAAAGCTTGAACCGTCCTCGCACGGTCACTGGCGGAAATCCCCGTGGTACACCCGTATCCATTGAGATCGACCGATACCGTGAAAGGCGTTTCGTGGAGGGCCGTATTATCGCTGACCATGAGCTCGAGCCCTAGTTCTTCGCAGCGGTGCTCAACAAGAGGGGCACATATCAAACCCCGGCCGTGTTTGGCCATGAAATTGATGGTCTCGGGGGTGACATTTTGAGCCGCGGTAACAAAATCCCCCTCGTTCTCGCGGTCCTCATCGTCGACCACAATGACGACTTTGCCTTGACGGATATCCTCGAGGGCTTCTTCAATATCGTTCAAACGTTCCTTCATGGGCGCGCTTCGAACTGCAAATTTACGGAAATGGGACGGCTTTAGGGGGCTTCGGTTTCTTCAACCTTTCCCGCTGTTCGCAGGATCTTTTCGAGCTGATTTCCCATCACTTTCAGGTCATAATTCTTTCTCACGAAACGCTTGCCCGCCTCCGCTATCCGCATACGCAACTCTTCATCCTTTAATAACTCGATGACCTTTTCCGCCAAAGCTTCTTTACTGCGAGCGACCAATATCGCTTCCCCTGCAGGAGCCCCAAGGGCTGCATTGGCCAAAGGGGTGGTAATGCATGGCAATCCCATGGCCATCGCCTCTAAAAGCTTGTTTTGAAGACCGGATCCCATGATCATAGGGGCTATAAAGATCCTCGAACGGGCATAGGCTTCCCGGATGTCCTTCACCCATCCGCTTATCTCAACCTCTTCTTCTTCCAGTTCGCGGACTTTCTTGCTAGGGGAAACTCCAGCGATCAAGAGGGTCGATCCCGGACGCTCATTTCGGACCAAAGGAAGAATATCCCGAACCAAATGAACGGCGCTATCGATGTTGGGAGGATAAGCCATATTCCCCGTAAAAAGAAGATCCTTGTCCTTTTCCCGCTCCAGAGGATGGAAGTGTTCTGTATCGATGCCATTGGGAAGCACGTGGATCTCTTTGCGGGAAGGATGGGGGATCAGGTTCCGATCCTGTTCGGAGATGATGATGTGTTGATCGAAATACTCATAGACCAGGTTCTCATAAAGAGTGGTCCGGCGGCTTTCCTCCTTCAGTAGCTGCTTCATGGGAAAAGAGGTTCGGTCCTTCCGCCTCTCCAATCCCTTCGAAAAAGCGTCCATATAATCGATCGTACGGGAAATGGAGTGGAGATCCTTCACATACTCGCTCGTTCGGATCAATTGGCAATAGATCCGGTCCGGAGGGTCTTCTCGGATCAAGTGCTCCAGTTCCCTTTTGATCCACCCCTGAAAGAAGTAGTGGACTTGAAAGGGTTTCAGGGAGAAGAGACCGAGGAAAAGGTTCCAAAGGATGAGGGGACGTTTGAGCGGAAAGATGGTGAGCTGGCTGCAAATGCTCCGGAGTTCTTTCTCAGCTTCCGGATGAAGGGGTGCTTCCTGAAGGCAACAAAGATGAACCTCATGCTCCTGGGATAAACGTTGGGCATGTAGGTAAGCTCGGAGCTTATCGCCCTTTTCTAAAGGGTAGGGGACCCTTGGTACCAGGAAGAGGATCTTCATAATACAGTCTCCGCCAATTCCTGATAAAAAGCCTCTAAACGCTCGATGAGCTTTTTTTCATCGTAATGCTCGAGCACCATCTTCCGGGCGTTCTCTCCGAGTTGCTGACGAAGTTCGGGGTCATTTGCTAGTTCGACCATCGCTTCCGCGAAAGCCTTCGGGTCCCTTTCTATCCGAAGCTCCTGTCGATCCTTAGCCTTAATACCGGAAACACCGACGGGAGTACTAACGATCGCTTTTTGAAGGGCCATTCCCTGAATGATACGGACCCGTATCCCACTTCCCGAGCGGAGGGGGACCAACATGATCCCACTTTTCCGGATGCTTTCGATGGCATCATCCACTTCTCCGATCACCTTGACCCCCTCAGGGACTTCATCCTGGTCTCGGTCCATGTTCTTACCCATCAGGTAGAGTTCCGCACTCGGCATTCGCTCTCTCACCAAGGGCCATACCTTTTCCAAAAGGTGATCCACCGCTTCTTGATTGGGGATCCAATCCATGGAGCCAAGGTGGAAAAAGCGCGGTTCTTGACCTTCTTCCTTATCCTCTCCCTGGATCGGTGCCCATTTATCAGTATCCACCCCAAAGGGGATGGTTATAGAAGGAACTTCCGATCCCATTCTTTGAAAAACCCAACGATCATCCTCGCTGATGCTCACGAGCCCGTCGATGTCAAAAAGGACTTTCTTTTCGTATTTACGGAGTTGGTGGGACAGGAGTCGCAAATAGGCTTTTTTCAGCGGTTGTCTTGCTCCCTTGGCAACCCTTTGCCAGATCCGATGCTCTATATTGTGCGAACGAAGGACGATGCGGGCATTGGAAAATTTTCTGATCGTATCGATATAAGGAGCCATAAAAAGGCTTTCCAACTGGATCACCTCGGGTTCTTCTTCTTGAAGAAGGCGGATCAACACATGATCAAAGTCGGGGGAGAAAAAGCGACTGACATTGTAAGGGTCGCGGTTCACCAAGCTAGTGAATGCTTCTACGGGATCGAGGCGGGTCTCAACAAAGACCGAACGGGTCACCCCTTCTTTTAAAAGTGCCGGGGGAAATTCTTCCGGCAGGAAAGGGTGCTTATAGGTCTCGATCATGAGGAGCTTCAGGTCGTGCCCCCTCTGAACGAACCCTTCCGTCAGAGAGCGGATCGCTCTGGCCCCACCGTCCGTAGAAGGATAAGGGGGTTTATGACAGAGCTGAAAGATCTTCATTTCCGGGTAAAGAAACCTTTAAGCATGGTGACCATAGGAGTTAACGAGATCTTGGATTCGTTCGCTGCTTGATAGGACAATAAGATCCCAAAGGGTAGGAGGAAAGTAGGGGCCATCCACATACCGACCCATTCCGGAAGCGCCCCGGTGCTCGCTGTTTCCTCACCAACCTTCATGAGGATGAAGTAAAAAATGAACAAGAGAACACCGACCACCATAGGAGCCCCCATTCCCCCTTTTTGAATAAGTGCCCCGAGTGGACCGCCGATCAGAAAAAGGACCACACAGGCAAAAGAAAGCGTGAATTTCCGGTGCCATTCGATATTGTATCCCCGGATCATATCCTTTCTGTTCTCTCGCTTGTCCACAAGGACCTGGATCCGCTCTTTGTTCCTTCGGATCCGATCCATCGCAGCTCCAAGGATCGCTTCTCGTCCTGAACCGGTATCAGAGTCGAGGCTTTCAGGGGGAGGAAGCCCCGAAAAGTCCGTACGTCCACTATCCTTCAGCACCCATAAGTTACGACCGGTCTTGCGAAGGGTCTCCTTTTCGAGTTGCTTCATTCGACCTTGGAGGGAATCCACCATCCCTTCCAACTGGTTCAGATCGAGCATCTCATTATCCTTGGAGAACAACCCTTCGTTGCTCCTTTCCAATCGAAATCCCATCAAATTGAAGCGGATGACCTGACGTTCGAAACTGCTTTTTATGTGAGGAGCTGAACTTCCGCCCCGCTTTCCTTGCAGTCGATCCATCTCTTGGTAGATCACCCCGTCTTTAAGCGTGAGGATCAGGTATCGGTCATCCTTCGTCTTCTTCATATTGCCGCTCTTGGCCCTGATCACTCGTCGATTCCCTTTGTATTGAGGGTCGGAGTGATCGTAGATCAGGAGGTCACGCAAACTATCCCCGCCGATCTTTTCTTTCACCCGTATTGTATATCCTTCGATGCCATTGTAAAAAATGTTCTCCTTGATCTGGATGGTCGGTTTCTTTTTCGTGACATCGAAAAGGAGGGAGCGGAACTTCAAATTGGCCACTGGCCAGACCTCATTGGTAAAAAGGAAAGCGCCCACTGCGATCGTTAGAATAAGAAGAAAAAGGGGTCTAAGGACCCGTAACAAAGACATTCCGGAAGCCTTCATGGCCACCAATTCGGAATTCTCCGCAAAATTCCCCATAACCATGATGGAGGATAAAAGGATCGAAAGAGGAAGGGCCAGGATGACCAATTTAACCGAGGCCAACCCCATGAGTTTCGCTATAACCCACCATTCAAGCCCTTTTCCCATAAGGTCGTCCACATACTTCCATAAGAACTGCATCACCAAAAAGAAACAGGCGATGGTGAAGGTTATGAGGAAGGGGGCCGCGTAGGACCTCAGGATGAGTCTATCGAGTTGCTTCACGGAGCACTTTGATCGGATCCCCGCAAATATAGAGCCTGAAGGAATAGGATCAAGCCCCGAGCAAATGCCGGAGTTCTTCTACCTGGCTGTTCCAAAGTTCCTTGGAGGCTTCCAGATCCTCCGGCTCAGCATGATCCGTGATGCGTAAGGTGCAATCACCGGTTATCTCATCGGTCACGATCCATAATTGAAAATAGACTTCCTCTTCGGATTCCCACCGAAAACGGATGTATTCACCTTCCTTATGGTCTTCGAGAATTGCGGTCTCCTGAACCCCTTCCCAAGTAAAAATGAAGCGGTCCCCCTCGACGTTGACATTGTCAGCGAACCATTCTGCCAATCCTTCGGCGGTCCCGATCCGTTCGTAGAGGATCCTCTGTGAACTGTTCAAGGGGAATTCGAGCTCGAATCGTTCTTTTTCGGCCATTTTTCTTGCTACTCCTTCGCTATATTCGTAGCCTTCTTGCGGGAGGATACAATATAAGGATATCCCTGGGAATGTTACTGGTTCGATCCTTTGAGCGTCAAGGGCAATGGCTATTCAAATACAGAGGCTATTTCCCCGTCACCCTTTTTGTACTCGTGATCCCATTTATTTGGTATCAGGGGCGGATCCCGGTGAATGGCTGGCTCGAGAACACCCTCTTTGTCCTCTCCGTTCTTCTTGCTGCGAGTGGTATTCTCGTACGGGCTTATACGATCGGCCATACCCCCAAAGGAACCTCCGGGCGTAATACCGCTGGTCAAAAAGCGCACGTGCTGAACACGACCGGCATTTATTCCCAGGTCCGCCATCCCCTTTATTTGGGAAATTTCCTCGTTTGGGCCGGCCTTGGCGTCTTTACGTATGACCCCTTTTATTTGCTTCTGCTGGTCTTGATCTTCTGGCTTTTTTACGAACGGATCATGTACGCCGAAGAGCGATTCCTGGAAAGAGAGTTCGGTCATGAACTCGAAGAATGGGCCGAACGAGTACCCGCTTTCTTCCCCCGTTTTAAGGGGTTCCAAGGCCCGGCTAAGCGTTTTTCCATTAGGAAGGTGCTTCGGAAAGAATATTCCGGTTTTTTCGCGACCGTCATCGGATTCGTTTACATCGCCTTCCTTAGGGATCTCTTCCTTGCGGATACGTTCCTTTGGGACCGGGACTTAGGGGTCGTATTGTTAGCGGCGGCTTTTGTTACGTTCCTCCTTCGTTCACTCAATCACTGGACCACCCTTTTAAAAGAGCGATGAGTAGGGTGTTTCTTCGTTGGATCATTATATTTGCACGCCACAATGGCGAGGTAGCTCAGCTGGTCAGAGCGTCGGATTCATAACCCGGAGGCCGGGGGTTCAAGTCCCCCCCTCGCTACGAGGAAGGAGCCGAAAAGGCTCCTTTTTTATACCCCGATCCGCGGGATCTTCGATCCTTCGTAATTTCGCGGGCTACGATCGACCGGTCCCGGCCCGGTCCATTTATGTTGAACCTCTCCCGTTGTCTTGATCAGCCGGAAGGAACGGGATACAAAGCCAGCCATTCTAGATGGCCCAACAAGAGAACAAGAACTCGGAAAAGGAGAACGCTCCTGCTGAGGAAAAGCAGTCCAAAGCTGCTCAAGGCTCCGACCAGGAGCAAACCCAAGAAGAAGGAGCTGCTGTGGAAGCGGAAGCGCAAGAGCCCGTTCAACCTCCCACACCCGAAAACACCGTTGATAAGGAGGGTTTTGCGGTCGTGAACGAACTCCCTCAAGAAAGCTTCAACTGGGAAGCGATGGACGCACGGGAGGACGACTACACCCCCGAAGAACGAAAAGAACTCGAGGATCTCTACGAAAAGACCCTTACTTCCATCGAGGAAAAAGAGGTGGTAAAGGGGAAGGTCGTAGGCTTGACCAAAAAAGAGGTCGTCGTCAATATCGGATACAAATCCGAAGGTGTGATCCCCCGTTCGGAATTCCGCTATAATCCTGATCTTCAAGTGGGGGACGAGGTCGATGTTTTCGTCGAGAAACAAGAAGACAGCGAAGGGCAGCTCGTCCTTTCCCATAAGAAAGCCCGGACCCATAAAGCTTGGGAGCGTGTGAATGAAGCGATGGAGAACGATGAGGTCATCCCGGGGTATATCAAGTGCCGGACCAAAGGCGGTTTGATCGCCGATGTCTATGGCATTGAAGCTTTCCTTCCCGGCTCCCAGATCGACGTCAAACAGATCAGGGATTACGACCAATACGTCGGGAAAGAAATGGACTTCAAGGTCGTTAAGATCAATAAGGAGTTCAAGAACGTGGTCGTATCCCACAAAGCCCTTATCGAAGCGGAGCTGGAAGAACAAAAGAAGCGGATCATCGGCAATCTGGAGAAGGGCCAGGTCCTCGAAGGGACGGTCAAGAACATCACCTCCTACGGCGTGTTCATCGATCTCGGCGGAGTGGACGGCCTCATTCATATCACCGATCTTTCCTGGGGGCGCATCAATCATCCGGAAGAGGTGGTGGAACTCGACCAGAACCTCAACGTCGTTATCCTCGATTTCGACGACGAAAAGAAGCGTATCGCCCTCGGGCTCAAGCAACTCCACGACCATCCCTGGGATCAACTGGACCCCAACCTCAAAGAAGGGGACCGCGTCAAAGGGAAAGTCGTTGTCATGGCCGACTACGGTGCCTTCGTGGAGATCCAGCCCGGGGTGGAAGGTCTTATCCACGTTTCCGAAATGTCATGGTCCCAACACCTTAGAAGCGCTCAAGACTTCCTGAGTGTGGGCGATGAAGTGGAAGCCGAGGTCCTGACCCTCGATCGCGAAGAGCGCAAGATGTCCTTGAGCATGAAACGGCTCATGGAAGATCCTTGGCAGAACATCGAGCAAAAATACCCCGTGGATTCCCAACATACCGGAAAGGTGAGGAACTTCACCAACTTCGGGGTCTTCGTTGAACTCGAGGAAGGGATCGATGGACTGGTCCATATTTCGGACCTCTCTTGGTCCAAAAAGATCAAGCATCCCTCTGAGTTCTGTAACATCGGGGACTCCCTCGAGGTCATTGTCCTGGAGATCGATAAAGAAGAGCGGAAGCTGAGCTTGGGCCACAAGCAACTGGAAGAGAATCCCTGGGAGGTCTTTGAATCGGTCTTCACTGTGGATTCTGTCCACAAAGGCACCGTGACCGAGATCGGCGAAAAAATGGCTACCATCGTCCTTCCTTATGGGGTAGAAGCGTATTGCCCCCTTAAACAGCTGAAGAAGGAGGACGGCGAACAAGCCAAGGTGGATGAAACGCTCGATTTCAAAGTGATCGAGTTCAACAAGCGAGGCAAACGGATCGTCGTTAGTCACTCCAAGCTCTTTGAAGAGGATCAAGGAGAAGAGGAACAACAACAGCAACAACAGCAGAAGAAGAAAAAGGATAAAGGGACCAAGAAAGCTGTTAAAGAGGTCAACAAGAACGTGGAGAAAACCACGCTCGGTGACCTCGAGGCCCTCAACGAGATCCGGGAAGAGATGGACGAAGGAAGCTCTTCTTCTAAGAAAAAGGGTGGAAAAAAGGAAGACAACGAGGACGAGGACGAGAACGACGAAGAAGAAGAGAAGTAAGGGAAGCTCCGGACAAGCACCCGACTTCCCATCATCTATAAGCCCGCAGGCGATCCCTGCGGGCTTTTTTTATTGAACGATGGCGGATCGCTGGAACTCCTCGTTCTCGTCGAACAGCTTGCGATAAGTGGCCATTTCCCTCAAGCGGGTGGTACCCAGGTTCTCGATGATGCGTATCATTTTGGGATTGAAGTCACCGATCCAAGTGATGATAAGATCGGTGTAGGGACGTTTTCGTTCCTGATGGAGGCGTTGCTCCAATTCCCTGAATAAAGCCCCCTCCAAGCCTTTTCCTTGATGATCGGGGTCGATCCCGAAAGCCACCCCAAAGGTCGTATGGATCTTGCCACGCCATTTATGATAGAGGAACTTCAAACGCCCCCACCAGTTCAAGTTCCCGTTCACATAGCGAAAGACCTCGTTCAATTCCGGTAAGGAAATATAGAATCCGATGGGTTCCCCTTCATAATAAGCGAACCAGATCAGATCCTCATCCATGATCGGCTTTAAGTTCTTGATCAGGGCCATGGCCTGATAATGGGGCATCGACTTGAAACCTTGATGGGATCGCCAGGCCCGGTTGTAAACCGTTCGGAAGTGCTCCGCGTACTTTTCCGGTTCCTTCATATCGATCGTCCGGAACTCGTACTTAGGATTGTCCATGATGCGCTCAGCTCGCTCCCGATAACGCTCTTGAAGGGGGTCTTGAAGGTTCCGATGGAAAATGATCTGCTTGTAATAGATCTTGAATCCGTATGCTTCGAAAAGATCGACGTAATAAGAAGGATTGTAATTCTGGCCGTAATAAGGGGGAAGCTCGAAATTTTCGATGATAAGGCCCCAGAACTTATCCTTCTCGCCGAAATTGATAGGACCGTCCATACGGGTCATCCCCCTTTCCTCGAGCCATGCTTTACAGCGGTCGAAGAGGGTGAATGCGGCATCCTGGTCATTGATGCACTCGAAAAAACCCATCCCACCCCAATTCTGCTTGTAGTGGATGAAGGCCGCAACCCTACCGATCGGTTTGTCCTGATCGTCCAAAAGCACCCATCGCTCAGCTTCCCCGTGCCGGAAATATTTGTTTTTCTTTCGGTCGAAGACCGCTTCTATATCTTGCTTCAGGTGAGGGATCCAATTCGGATCGTCCGCATAGATACGCCATGGGACCTTTTGGAAAGCTTTGATCCGTTCCTTTGAATCGACGGGTATTAGCTGCATGCGAAAGCGGTCAGATATGCGAAATTAACCGTAACTTTTTTTCATGGCAAAAGGCCTTCACACAACAAATGGAGAAGCATATCATATTGATCGGTTATATGGGAGTGGGGAAAAGCCGTGTCGGTCATGCGCTTTCAGAAAAGACCGGCTACCCTTTTCGGGATCTGGACGAACAGATCGAAGCTCAAGCAGAAAGGGACATTTCCGAGATCTTCCAGGAAGAGGGTGAAGAAGGATTCAGAGAACGAGAGAGGAAACGGTTGGAGGAACTATTGGATCGCTCATCCCCCACGGTGATCGCTACAGGAGGTGGAACGCCTTGTTTTAAGGAAAACCTGGCCCTTATGAAAAGGAAAAGGGGGTTCCTCGTCCATCTCTGGGCCGAACCATCCATTATTTGCGAACGGATCGGACCGAAGGATCCGGGAAGACCTAAATGGAAGGGAAGGGATGAAGCGAGCGTGCGCGAACATTTGGAAGAGCGGATGCCTTATTATCGAGCAGCGGACCTCAGCGTCGATACGGGAAGTAGAACACCGGAGAAGATCGCAGAACGGATCCTTGAAGCTTACTGGAGGTAAACGTACTCTTCTCCCTCTTTCGCTTCAAGTTCGATGTGTTGCTTCATGGTTGTAGCAAGGGTGGTGCCGACCAGATCGGCCCGGATGGGGAAGCGATGGTGTTCACGGTCCACGAGGGCCACAGTCGTCAGGCTCGAAAGCGGGCGTTCGAGCAGGGCTTTCGTCGTATGAGCAAGGGTCCGTCCCGAATTCACGACATCATCCACTAAGACCACCGCTCGCTCGTCGAGCTCTGTGGGGTCGAAAGAGGGATCGGGGTCGGAGGATACCGGTGCTTGTTTATCGATGCCGATGGAAGCGGGAATGATCCTAAAAGCCTCCATCCCCTCAAGGATATCCCGAAGGCGCTTAGCTACGTGCTCACCATCGTGACGGATCCCGATGATCATGAGCTCCTTTTCGGAGAAATGCTTTTCTCGGATCTGACGAGCGATGCGCTGGAGCTTGTGCTCCACGCGAACGGGGTCCATGATGATGGTGGGCTCAGCCATGTAAAAAAGCTTCAGGGCAAATATAGGGGCTTTATCGTAGGAAGTTCCTAAA
>CAZOSO010000038.1:0-11984 GCA_964582635.1 uncultured Weeksellaceae bacterium
AAGGAGCCCTAAATTGCAAGATATGCCCGAAGAACGGCATCGGACGTTGACCTATCGGGTCTACGAGGGAGAGGCCAGCCTTTCAGAGGAAGAACGCGAATTGTTTCAGGTCGCGCGGGAAGCTTTGCATCGGAGCTATTCTCCTTACTCGCATTTTCCGGTAGGTGCTGCTGTCCTCCTTCAGGATGGACGTATTTTCCAAGGCTCCAACCAAGAGAATGTCGCTTATCCATCCGGTATTTGTGCGGAACGGGTAGCGGTTTGGAAAGCGGCTACTGAAGCGCCCGGTCAAAGGATGAAGGCCTTGGCCTTGATCGCTGATCGAGGGTCGGAGGCTCCCGTTAGTCCTTGTGGAGCTTGCCGTCAAGTTCTGTGCGAGTATGAGGAACGGTCGGATGAGGAGCTGAAGGTTCTTTTCCCGGGAGATAATGGTCATATCATCGCTGTGGACCGTGTGCGGGATCTCCTTCCCTTTCCCTTCGAGATCGGCTCTTTAAAGGAGGATGAAGGGTAGCGGCAGCGATCGGCAAAAAAACTAACTTTGACGGTCATCGAACCTATTCCTGTGGCCATGGCCAAGACCGAAAAACAGGCTAAAGCTGACCGTCAAAAAAAGAGCGAGAAAAGCTCGGCCAAGCAAAAATTCTCCAAACAACAGTATCTGGAGTGGTTCGAGCAGATGCTCCTTATGCGCCGTTTTGAAGAACGGGCTGGACAGATGCTCATGCAAGGGAAGTTCACCGGCTTCTGTCACCTATATATTGGCCAGGAGGCTGTGACCGCTGGGATGGGGTCTTCTGTGAAGAAGGATGATAAGATCATCACGGCCTACAGGGACCACGTTCACCCCATCGCACTCGGGATGGACCCCAAATATGTCATGGCCGAACTTTTCGGAAAAAAGACCGGTTGCTCTAAAGGGAAAGGGGGCTCCATGCACATGTTCGACAAGAGCCGGAATCTATTCGGGGGTCATGGGATCGTTGGGGCGCATATCCCGCTCGGTGCTGGAATGGCAAAGGCGGAAAAGCAAGCCGGGACCTATAATGCGGTGCTCTGTTTTCTGGGGGATGGGGCCGTCCGTCAGGGAGCTTTCCATGAGACCATGAACATGGCGATGACCTGGAAACTGCCCGTGGTTTTCGCGATCGAAAACAATCGTTATGCGATGGGCACGTCTGTGGAACGAGTTTCCAATGTGACCGAACTCTACGAACTGGCTTGCGCCTACAAAATGCCTTCGGGGCAGGTCGATGGGATGTCCGTGGAAGCCGTGCACGAGGCGTTGGAAGATGCTATGAAGAGGGCTCGTTCCAAAGAAGGGCCTACGCTCCTCGAGATCAACACCTATCGCTACAAAGGACACTCCGCTAGCGATCCGGCCACTTACCGGACGAAGGAGGAGCTTCAGTACTACCAATCCCAAGACCCCATCGAGAAGGTCCGAAGCGTCATCAAGCAGCGGAAATACCTCTCCAAGCAAAAAATGGAGGAAGTCGAGAAACGGGTGGACGATCGGATCAAGGAAGCGATCGAGTTCGCGGATAAGAGCGAATATCCGGATCCGGAAGAGCTTTACGATGATGTCTACGCCCAGGAGGATTATCCCTTCATCCGTGAATACTGAAAAGATCGTTAGCGAACGAACAAGTAAAGACCTGAGCAATGGCCGAGATCATTAAAATGCCGCGCCTTAGCGATACCATGGAAGAAGGGACGGTCGCCAAGTGGCATAAGGAAGTCGGGGATGAGGTGAAGAATGGGGAGGTCCTCGCTGATATCGAGACCGACAAAGCGACGATGGAATTCGAGTCCTTTTTGGACGGGGTGCTTCTCCACAAAGGGGTTCAGGAAGGTGAAACGGCTTCGGTGGATGTGATCCTAGCGGTGATCGGTGAAGAAGGGGAAGACATCCAAGAGCTCCTCGAACAAGAGAAAAAGGGAGCTCAAGAAGCGGAAAAGGCATCTGAAGAAGAGAAGGCGAGCAGCGAGAAGGAAAGCTCTCCAAGCCCTGAGCCTGCTGCGAGCACGCCTACTCCATCTACGGGGGACGGAAAGGAAAAAGCCGCCCCTTCTCCTTCTACAGCACCGGCTCCAGCCCCCTCTCCCTCCTCATCAGCTGGGACTGCTCTTTCCGGTTCATCCACTACCCCCGAGGGAAGGATCAAAGCATCCCCTCTTGCGCGAAAGCTGGCCAAGGAAAAAGGGGTCGATCTTCGGATGATCGAGGGGACCGGCTATGAAGGAAGGATCGTTAAACGGGATGTGGAGCAATTCCGTGGTGGAGGAATGATGACAACGGCACCGGTCCAAGAGGAACGCTACCAGGATGTCGAGGTCTCTCAAATGCGGAAGACCATCGCTAAGAGACTTGCAGAAAGCAAGTTCACAGCGCCTCATTTTTATCTTACCCTCGACATCGACATGGAACAGGCCATCCGTACGCGGAAGTCGATCAACGAGCGGATCGCTCCCTCTAAGATCTCTTACAACGACCTGATCGTAAAAGCTTCGGCTCAGGCCCTCAAGGAACATCCCCAAGTGAACGCTTCCTGGACCGGTGAGGCCATCCGTTTCTACGATCACGTCCATGTAGGGGTCGCGGTAGCGGTCGAAGAAGGCCTTTTAGTCCCCGTTGTCCGTTTTGCCGATGGAAAACCCCTTACGGCCATCAGTGAGGAAGTGAAGGAATTCGCTAAAAAGGCGCAGAACAAAGAACTGCAGCCCCAGGATTGGGAGGGCAACACTTTCACGATCTCCAATCTGGGGATGTACGATATCGAGGAGTTCACCGCGATCATCAATCCTCCGGATTCCTGCATTATGGCCGTGGGAAGCATCAAAGAGGAGCCAGTGGTCAAGGAGGGGCAGATCGTCCCCGGCAACCGGATGCGCGTGACCCTTTCCTGCGATCATCGGGTGGTCGATGGGGCGACCGGTGCTGCGTTCCTTCAGACTTTCAAACGTTATATGGAGGATCCGGTGCTCTTTTTGGGAGCCCCATCGATCTGATGAGGGAAAGAGACTTGGGGCGGATATCATTTTTTTGGATCCGGGTCTACGGATCCTAGGGTTTGGAGCCGGAGGTCCATCCTCATAGGGAATTTCCAGTTCAGTGAAAACGCCCGATACAGCGATCGAGTATCTTAAAGGGGTGGGGCCCGAAAGGGCTAAACTCCTCCGACAAGAGCTTGGCATTCAACGATTCGAGGACCTTCTCTTTCACTTCCCCTTTCGCTATCAGGACCGCTCCACCTTTCACCAGGTCCGCGACCTGACCGGCGATCAGGTTCACGTTCAACTGAAGGGGGTTCTCAAGGGCTTTGAAAAGGTCGGTAAACCAGGGCGCCAAAGGCTTGCGGCCGACTTCGAGGATGAGAGCGGCTCCCTTCAGCTCGTTTGGTTCAAGGGGGTCGATCGGATCCGGAAAGGGCTGGAGACCGGAAAGGAATACGTGGTCTTCGGAAGACCCAATCGTTACAAGGGGAGCTTCAATATCCCCCACCCGGAAATGACCCCTTTGGATTCCTTCCAGAAAAAAGGAATGCCCGCGCTCGAACCTGTCTATCCGACCACGGAGAAATTGACCGGAAGAGGGCTCAATAGCAGGGGGATCCTTCGATTGACCCGGCAACTGATCGATGAACTCAAGGGCCGCATTCCCGAGGTCCTTTCTGAGGACCTACTGGAAAGGTATCATTTACCGGAGCGAGAAGATGCGTTCCGGACCATCCATGCTCCCTCGGATGAGCAAAAACTCGAACGGGCCAAAAAACGCTTCAAATTCGAGGAGCTCTTCTTCCTCCAACTTCGCATTCATCAAAAGCGCCTTCATCAGCAAAAGAACCTCGAGGGCCATTCTTTTGAAAAGGTCGGTGAGGGTTTTCATCGCTTTTATGAAGAGGGCCTTCCTTTCGAACTGACGGGAGCCCAGAAGCGAGTCCTCAAAGAGATCCGAAAGGATATGGGGAGCGGTCTCCAGATGAACCGCCTTCTTCAAGGGGACGTGGGAAGTGGGAAGACCCTGGTGGCCCTTCTCACGATGCTCATCGCCAAGGATAATGGCTTTCAGTCAGCCATGATGGCACCTACAGAAACCCTGGCACAACAACATTACAGAACGCTCTGCGAGCTCTTGGAGGGGAGCGATGTGAACGTAGCTCTTTTGACAGGTTCCACACCCCAGCGCGAACGAAAACCCACCCATGAAGGGTTGGAGGATGGGAGCATCGATATACTCGTGGGAACTCATGCCCTGATCGAAGACAAAGTACGATTCAGCCAGTTAGGCGTGGTGGTGATCGATGAACAGCACCGTTTCGGAGTGGCCCAAAGAGCCCGTCTATGGAAAAAAGGGAATAAAGTGCCTCATGTGCTGGTGATGACCGCCACACCCATCCCCCGCACCCTCGCCATGACCCTCTACGGGGATCTCGACGTTTCTGTGATCGATGAGCTTCCTCCAGGGCGGAAACCCGTGAAAACGGTGCATCGCTTCGAATCCTCCAGGCTTCGGGTCTTCGGCTTTCTCAAGGAGCTCATCCAAAAGGGGGGACAGGCTTATATCGTCTATCCCTTGGTGGAAAGCTCGGAAAAGCTCGATCATAAAAACCTGATGGAAGGCTATGAGGCGATACAGCGGCATTTTCCTCCTCCCGACTATCAGGTGAGCATCGTTCACGGGCGAATGAGCTCGGAGGCCAAGGATTATGAGATGCGCCGCTTTAAAAAAGGAGAAACGGACATCATGGTCGCCACTACTGTGATCGAGGTCGGGGTTGATGTTCCCAACGCTTCCGCTATGGTGATCGAGAGCGTGGAACGTTTCGGATTGTCCCAACTCCATCAATTAAGAGGCCGTGTGGGCCGTGGAAGCGATCAGGCCTATTGCATCCTGATGTCAGGGGATGAGATATCGGATGAGGCGAAGGAACGCATTCGGACCATGGTGGAAACGACGGATGGTTTTAAGATCGCGGAAAAAGATATGGAATTGCGGGGTCCCGGCGATATGAGCGGGACCCAGCAGAGCGGGATCGTGGAACTGAAGTGCGCGGACCTCGTCCAGGACCGGAAGATCATGGAAAAAGCCAGGGAAGAGGCGGGCCGGATACTGGCGAGCGACCCCCAACTCGAAGCCTCCGATCACCGAGCTGTTCGGGATCATCTTCAACACATCGCTGAAAGAGAGAAAGATTGGAGCTTGGTCTCCTGACGAATAGCGGCCAAAGGGATCTTTTACTTTTGCCCTTCGACGCGCCATTCCCATGAAGATCAGTTACAGTTGGCTTAAAGAACACATCGACATCGATCTTTCACCCGAAAAGGTCGCGGATATCCTTACAAGGACCGGTCTTGAAGTGGATGAGCACCACCCTGTTGGAGTTGATCCTGAAGCTTTGGAAGACTTGGTCGTCGGTTATGTAGAGGAGGTCCGGGATCATCCGAACGCCGATAAATTGGTCCTTACCAAGGTCGATGTGGGAGATGAGTACTCGAGGCCCATCGTTTGCGGTGCCCCCAATGTGGAAACCGGTCAGAAGGTGATCGTGGCTCTACCCGGAACGACGGTATATCCGCTCAATGCGGACCCCATGAAGATCAAAAAGGCCAAGATCCGAGGGGAAGCTTCCGAAGGGATGATCTGTTCAGCGGCAGAGATCGGTGCTTCCGAGGACCATGAAGGAATTTTGGTGTTGGACTCCGATCCGAAGGTAGGGAGCTCTGTCCGCAAACTTTTCGAGGGACAAGGCGATCACCTTTTCGAGATCGACATCACCCCCAACCGGGCGGATGCCATCTCTGTCCTTGGTACGGCCAGGGATCTCGACGCCTACCTTCAGGTCCACGAGGGACGCAGTTTGCGAAAAGGTTTGGAAACGCCCGAACTTCCCGATCTCGGTGAAGAAAAGTTGCCCATCAAGGTGGAAGTGGAAGATGAAAAGGCTTGCCCCCGTTATTGTGGAGTGAGCATTAAGGGCGTGCAAGTAGGGCCTTCACCTGAATGGCTGCAGGAAAAGCTCAAAAGCATCGATGCTGTTCCCATCAATAACGTGGTGGACGTAACGAATTATATTCTCCACGATCTGGGGCAACCTCTTCACGCCTTTGATGCATCGGCTATCAAGGGGCAAAAAGTACGCATCGGATTTCTGGAGGGTGGCACCACTTTCACTACGCTGGACGAAGAGAAGCGGGAGTTGGACGGGAGTGAGCTCATGATCGCTGATGATGAAAGGAATGGGATGTGCATGGCCGGTGTCTTGGGTGGTGTGGACTCTGGCGTTGGGGAGGGCACTCAGGATGTTTTTCTCGAAAGCGCTTATTTCGATCCGGGGGTCATTAGGAGGGGAAGTTCCCGCCATGGCCTTTCTACGGAGGCCTCTTTCCGCTTTGAACGGGGGGTCGATCCAGAGATCACGCGATTCGCTCTGGAGCGGGCGGCCTCTTTGATCCTGGAGCTTGCTGGGGGAGAGTTGGGGTCCAGGGTGCAGGATACGCATCCTCAAGGCTTCGAATGGGCCAAGGTGTCCCTTGATCATGAACGCATCACGGAACAAGTGGGGGAAAGGATCGACCAAGAGCGGATCCATAGAATCCTTCAGGCCCTGGAAATGAAGGTCGAAGAGGACCATACGGTCCGTGTTCCTCCATATAGGGAGGATGTTACCCGAGAGGCGGATCTTTTGGAGGAGATCCTTCGGATCCACGGGTACGATCGGATCGAACTGCCTGAGCGTATGACAGCCTCTGTTTCCCATCGGTCGGAGCACGATATGGGGCGTGTACGAAGGGATCTTTCGGAAATGCTCGCTGGGCTTGGTTTTCACGAAATAGCCAGCAATTCGCTCGTGCATTCTCAAAAAGCAGGGGAGTGGCACGATCCGGAACAAGAAGTTCGGATCTTGAATCCCATTAGCTCTGAATTGGACGTGCTGAGGCAAAGCCTTCTGCACAGTGCCCTCCCCGTCATCGCTCACAACATTAAACGAAAGGCCAGCGATCTTCAGCTCTTTGAGCTCGGCAAGGTCTATTGGAAGGCGGATCAGGGATATGAAGAGGAGGAACGATTGGCGCTCTATTTGACAGGCCAAAGGAGCCCTGAGAACTGGAGGAACGATGACGAAGCCTTCTCTTTTTTCGATCTGAAAAGTTATGTGGAACGGGTTCTGCAGAGATGTGGGGTCTTGAACAAGACCGAGTTACGAGAAGAAACCCCTCCCCATTTACAGGATGGCGTATCCCTGATCCGTAAAGGACGCGATGGAGAACTGCTCGTAGCCTTTGGAACGCTCGATCCCGATGCCGTGGATTTTCACGATATCGGATCTCCTGTTTTGGTCGCTGAATTCCGTGTTCCGGTGCTTTTTGAGGCCATATTGGAACGGGATCTCAGGTATCGACCGATCTCCAAGCATCTTCCGGTCCGAAAGGATATGGCCTTCATCGTGGATAAGGGACAGCGTTTCGAAGAGTTGAAGCGGACGGCTTTTGAAGCCGAAGAGAAGCTCTTGAAGGAGGTCGAGCTATTCGATCTTTACGAAGGGGAAAAGATCGGGGAAGGAAAGCGCTCTTATGCGATGAAGTTCGTTTTTCACGACGAGGAGAAAACCCTCGAAGACCAAGAGATAGATGGGGCCATGCAGCGGATCAGTGATGCCCTTTATGAGCACTTGGGGGCTGAGCTTCGGGATCACTAGCTGTGGTCAAGCTGCTGCCTTTTTGCTCTATCGTCCCATTTCCCCTTTCTTTGACCAGATCCTCGCTCAAGAGCCATTCATAGGTCTCTTGCATTCCTTCATTGAGGGTCATGGGGCGATAACCGAGTTCGTTCCTGGCTTTGCTCGGATCCGCTCCCCAATCGTTCAGGAGGTATTTCCGCACCCATCCTGAAGTGATCAAAGGGGGGGTCCGCGTTATAGCCGCCCAAGCTTGCATCAAGAAAGAAGCCATCAGTAGAAAGGGTACAGGAATTCGGATCATGCGCCTTCGGCAACCGGTGATGCGCTCCCATTTTTTGAAGAAAGTTCGAAAATCGGCGTTCTCGCCACCTAAAAGATAACGCTCCCCGCTTTTCCCATGCTTCATAGCCAAAAGCATCCCTTGCATCACATTTTTCGTGAAGACATAGTTGCCGACGCTTTTGCCACTTCCGGGGATGATACGCCAATCCCCGTTCAAATGGTCTCTAAGGATCCGGGTCACCGAATTGCTCGCTTGGAAGGGACCTGGCCCGAAGAGGCGTGTCGGGTTCACGATGACCACATTCAACCCCTGTTCTTGGACGGAGTTTCTTACCGCTTCTTCAGCTTGGATCTTGGTGCTCTCGTAATAAGTGAGCGCATCTTCCAGATCAAGGCTTTGGGCTTCGGTGACCAAGGACCCTCCCTTTTGAGGGCCTAAAGTTGCGGCGGATGAGGTGTGGACCATTTTGCTCACCCCTTCTTCTGAAGCGATGCGAAGGACGTTCTTCGTTCCCTGGACATTCACCCGATAAAAAAGAGAATGGTCCTTTACCCATGGCGTTGCAAGCGCGGCCAGATGATAGACCTGGTCGCACCCTTTCATGGCTTTTCGGATGCTCTCAGGGTCCTCTATATCTCCTTTGAAGACCTTTAGGTGCTCATAGGAGCGGGGGAGCTCGATGTCGCTGTTATGGATCAAAGCATGGACTTCCTCGCCCTCCTCGAGCAGGTGTTGGGTGACGGTTTTCCCGATAAATCCGGATGCGCCCGTAATAAATGTTGCCATGCTCAAGTATCGCTTATGCTCAACCGCAAAAGTAGCTGTTCAGGGCTCCAAGATACGCATGGAATAGGACAGCGTACCAGATGGATCCGGTCCGGTAGGTCAGAAGCCCGAGATAGACCCCTCCTATTATGGCCCCTATGGTCTCCCCGTTGGGTTTATCGATGTGCATGAGGGTCGTCAATAGGACCTGAAGGCTAAGGGCACCGATCCCTCCTAAGAGCGGCCGCATACCCATCCCTATAAAACCCCGGTAAAAGCTTTCCCAACCGATGTAATGGAGGAGGTGAAGCCCGTTCCAAAGGATAAAAGATCCTGTAGAAGCCATAGCTAAAGGGCTAAGCGGGTAAAGCGCTTGGTGCTCCGCGCTAAGAGAGCCTATGTAGGCCGGGATCGGTAGAAGCAGGAAGGCGATGAGGGTGGCGGGGATCCCAAAACGATGATCGCCGATACCCAACCCGATAGGGGGTATCTGCCAAGCTTTTTGAAAGCTCAGAAAAAGAGGGATGCAGAAGAAAAGAAAAAAAGTCGCGATAAAATCATAACCCCATCCCCACCATTCAGCTATTTCGCGCTTCTCGAAGTTTTCTGCGAAATGGGCCATGAAAAACTCATGGTCGCCCCATAGGATCTTGAGCGCCGATAGTATGAGAACAGTCCCCCAAAGGATAAGGGGCATTTTTCCCGTTCCTCGAAGGGGTTCCCAGAAAGAAGCAAAGGAGGATCGGGAAGGCACAGTGATAACTAAAAGGCGTCGTCGATGGTTTTATCGTCAGGGATCGCTGGGAGGGTGACCCGGAGCTTGGGCTCCTCCTCCATAGCTCGTTGGATGGAGGTCATGGCCCCTTCGTTCCGCGCCCAGGAGCGCCGGGCCAGGCCGTTGCTCACATCCCAATGGAGCATTTTCTCGATGCGGCGATCGGCCTCTTCAGTGCCGTCCAGGAGCATGCCAAAGCCTCCGTTGATCACCTTTCCCCAACCGACCCCTCCTCCGTTGTGAAGGGATACCCAGGTTGCTCCCCGGAAAGCGTCGCCGATCACATTATGGACTGCCATGTCAGCTGTAAAGGCCGAGCCATCGTAAATGTTAGCGGTTTCACGGAAAGGGGAATCGGTGCCTGATACATCGTGGTGATCCCGCCCGAGGACGATGGGTCCTTTCAGTTCTCCGCTTCGAATGGCTTCATTGAACGCTTTCGCTATCCGGATCCGTCCTTTGAGGTCGGCATAAAGGATACGGGCTTGGGCTCCCACCACCAATCGGTTCTCTCCGGCGGAATCGATCCAACGGATGTTATCGCTGAGCTGGGTTCGAATATCCGAGGGAGCCTCTTCGTAAAGTTCTCTTAAAACCTTTTTGGCGATCGCATCGCTTTTTTCCAGGTCCTCTTCTTTGTTCGATGTGCAGATCCATCGGAAAGGACCGAAACCGTGGTCGAAGCACATCGGTCCCATAATGTCCTGTACATAAGAGGGATAGCGCATCCGCCCTTTCGCGTCCTCGATATCAGCCCCGGCTTTACTCGCTTGGACGAGAAAGGCGTTCCCATAGTCGAAAAAGTACATCCCTCGTTCGCTTAGGGTGTTGATGGCTTCCACTTGGCGCTTCAGGCTTTCGTGGACTTTTTCGCGAAAGCCTTCCGGATCCTTGGCCATCATTTCGTTGGCCTCTTCGAGACCCAGGCCGGCAGGATAATAGCCTCCTGCATAGGGGTTGTGAAGGGATGTTTGATCCGATCCGAGGTCCACCTGGACCCCTTCGGCCACCAGTTTTTCCCAGAGGTCGACCACGTTCCCGATGTAGGCGATGGAAACCCCCTTTTGGGCTTCTCGCGCCTCTTTCACCCGCTCGAGGAGCCCGTCCAGGTCTTCATAGATCTCATCGACCCAACCTTGTTCGTAGCGCTTCTGGGCTGCTTTGGGGTTCACTTCGGCGATCACCCCAACAGCTCCTGCGATCACGGAGGCTTTGGGTTGTGCCCCTGACATTCCGCCAAGACCGGAGCTTACAAAGAGTTTTCCACCGAGGTCCTCGACGGTGGAGCCCCCTTCCAACTTACGTCCCGCATTCAGCACCGTGATCGTCGTCCCGTGGACGATGCCCTGGGGGCCGATGTACATAAAGGATCCGGCCGTCATTTGCCCGTATTGGGTCACCCCGAGCGCGTTGTATTTCTCATACTGTTCCAGTTCGGAATACTGCGGGATCATCATTCCGTTGGTGACCACGACCCGGGGTGCTTCTTCGTGGGAAGGGAACAGCCCCATCGGATGGCCGGAATAGAGGACCAACGTCTGGTCTTGCTCCATTTCGGCGAGGTATTTCATCGTAAGGCGGTATTGGGCCCAATTCTGGAACACGGCGCCATTCCCTCCGTATGTGATCAGCTCCTGAGGGTGTTGGGCCACGGCTTTGTCCAGATTGTTGTTGATCATCAGCATGATAGCGGCCGCTTGCTGGCAGCGACATGGGTAACTATCGATGCTGTGCGCTTCCGGTTCAAAATCGGGCCGAAAGCGGTGCATGTAGATACGTCCGTAGCGCTTCAGTTCCTCTACGAATTCCGGGGCAAGGGTGCTGTGATGCTTTTCGGGGAAGTAGCGGAGGGCGTTCTTTAGGGCCGTACGCTTTTCCTCATCATTTAAGCTGTCCTTTCGCTTCGGAGCATGATCCAGCTCGGGGTCCAACGCTTTGGGGGCGGGCAGTTCGTCGGGGATCCCCTCGAGAATGGTCTTTCGAAGGTCTTCTCGGGTATGGTCGTCCATAGTGCTTTCCATCAGTGATCGGAGCGGCGTCGCTCCATTTCTTTTCGAAGCCCTTCTGGGCCAAAGCCGTAAGGGCAATGTTTACAACCGCTTTTGCAGCAATACCCCCTCCGGAGCAAGTATTGCTCCGTCATCACGATATAGCCGTCTTCGTTGTAATAGTAATCTCCTGGCTGAAACCGCTCTTGGTGGGAAAATCCTTTAAGGGGTCCGCTCATAATGAAAGGAATTCTCGACAAATATCTCGATCCGTTGCGGATCATGTAAACTCCGATCCCTTTTCAGGTGTTGCAGAAAGACACCTTAAAACTGAAGAACTATGGCCGCAAGTACCAAATTGAAAGGCGAATCTATCCGATTGAACGGAGACCTCCCCCAGGAAGGCTCTGAAGCTCCCGATTTCCGTTTTGTCCGAAAGGATCTTAGTGAGGGGAAACTGAGCGAACTCAAAGGAAAACCCACCGTTCTCA
>CAZOSO010000038.1:12084-16078 GCA_964582635.1 uncultured Weeksellaceae bacterium
TCGAGTTGATAGGCGGAAAAGTAATTGTTCCGGATATCCAGCTTTTTGAGGGAGCTACATCTCGAGATGCTTTGAGGGATGCTTTCCAGTAAATTCCCTTTGAGCGAGAGGTATTCGAGTTCCTTCAGGGCTCCGATCGAGGAAGGGATCTCTTTGAGCTCGTTGTTCTCAAGGACGAGGACTTCGAGCTTTTTCATCCTTTCCATGCCCTTTGGAAAGCTGTCGATCCCGCAATCCTTGAGGATGAGCTTACGCAGTTCAGGAAGCTTTGTAATGCTCTTCGGAAGAGGGCCTAAGGGGCTTTTATTGATGGCAAGGAGTTTAAGGTCTTTGAGGGTGCCGATGGCCTCCGGAAGGACCATCTCATCCGCGCGATTCTTGTTGATGCCGATCTCCCGTAATTTTCCCCAATAAGCGCAGATCTCCGGGAAAGTATCCAGCTTAGCTTCTACCAATTCCAGGTAAGTGAGGGCTTTCCAATGCTTGAGCGTATCGGGAAAGTGAGCGATCGGGTTGCGATGGCTCCGAAAGGTCGTCATTCGCTTGAGGGCGCTCATCGACTTTGGAAGGGTGTCGAGGAGCACATCCTCCAGATAGAGTTCATTAAGGTTGATGAACCGCTCGAAGGCCTTCCATTCCTTTTCCTCAGGCCGGTCTTGGACCAGTTTGAGGGTGAAGACCTTTTTGGGAGCCTCCAGGGCTTGATCGATCGAGTGAAAGGTCTTTTGGGCATGACTTTCTAGAAGCATGCCGATCGAGAAAAGCAGCAGAACACTGTATCTTTTCATTCCCGGACGACTTGATGAACGGTCGTTCGGCCGTTCGCTCGCTGGACCCAAAGGAAATGCATTCCGGGAGCGCTGCCTCGTTGAACTTCGATCTTCCAGGTTCGCTCATCTGTCTTCTGGACTTCCAGTGGCAAACGTCTTCCCCGCACGTCGAAAAGCTTGACCTCGCGGAGTTCCTTTTCTTTTCCGGAACGGAGGGTGAGGCGATCCTCGAAAGGGTTGGGGGCCACCTGGGCCTCTACTTTCCCTTTTTCCTGGAGCGAGCTGCTCTTGAGGACGAGGATCCCGTCCGAAAGGGTGTCGCTGATCAAGCCGGCCTGGTTCCGGATGCGAAGGCTGAAGAAGTAAGTGGAGTCGGCATTCAAGCTCAATCCCGATCGGGTAACACTGGTGTCGGTCGTGAAATTGCTCCATCCCGCGATATTGGAGTCACCTGCTGTACTGCCGATCGCGTATTGGTAACCCTGGATGCCTGAATGGGGATCTTGAGCACTGTCCCAATCAGCGTGAAGGGTTCCGTTGGGGTCGATGGTACTGTCCTGGTCTGTGGCCATATCTCCATCCCGCAAAGGAACGGGGGGTGGGGAGCTCGTATCCACTTTAAGGCTATCTCGGGCTATGGTAGAGAGATTCCCGGCGCTGTCTTGTACGATAGAAGCGACACGGGTCGCCCATTCCGAGGGTTTTTGATTCTGATAACGAACCCCTTCTTCTGGACCTGGCCCCACTCGAGCGGTTACGGTGGGATAACGGGAACGATGCACGCTGATCCGTTCGACCTTCATGTCGGAATTCCCGCTTCGAAAGGAGATCGCGTCGCCCGAGCTGTGAGGGTTCGGGTCGGTCCAGCTGGCTTCGAGCGCTCCTTCTACATAAACTTTGGTTTCGCCGCTTATTCGGTCAAAACTCAGTTTGAGATCGTACCATTTTCCGTCCTGGAAGTTGTAGGGGACCTCTTTTACGGGGCCGCTGCCCCAGGAATTGTTCGTTACCTTATAGATCTGGATGAGATCGTCATCGAGCCGGAACCAGACGAAGTAGGAATTCCCTCTGTTGGATAATTCGGCCGAATCGCAGAAGTAGTGAAGGCCTGCTCTTCGGTTGGAACCGGAACCGCTCATCCGCATCTTCCAATGGTAGAGGTAGCGGTTCGAAAGATCTTGTTGGAGGGGAGCATGAATGTTGGTGTTGCTCAAGCTCTCATCGGTCTGATGAAGACTATCCCCGGTAATTTGCCAGCTTCCGCTTTCAGCGGTCCAATCGGGGTGAATGGATCCTTGCTTGAAACGGTCGAAGAAAAAGCCGGCTTTTTCGTTTCCCCGCCACAGGCTGTTCTCCTTTTGAAGGATCTGGTAGAATGCCTTGTACAGGCCGCTGCCGTTCGTGTTGTCCGAATCAGAGAAGGAGATGTTAAAGTCGTCCGTTACCCAAAGGGGGAGGGTGTCGATGGAGGTCATCGGGTCGGAAGTGTCGGGAATGCATTCCCAAATGGCTTCCCATCCGGGAGCATTGGTTGCTCCGTCGGATTCGAATTCGATCGTCAATGCTTCTCCGCTGGAGGTGACCGTGCCGGGGCCGCTCGTTCCTGAATATCCCCCGATCAAAGGAGCGTTCGTGTCAGGGCCGTCGTAAAGCCAAAGGCTATCGTATCCGTTCTCGATGTCGAAACTCTGAAAATCGAGCTCCAGCTTTCCTACAGCATCCGGGTCGATCGTAAAGGCATAGTGCTCATCGTGGTAATAAGGGTCGCTCGGTCCCCCCATATCGTAAAGGGTGTCTTTACAGGGTACGCTTCGGCAATCGGTGAAATGTTCTTCGATCTCGTTCCAAAGGGCTGTATACCCGTCATCATAACCCAAGGCCCAAATTCCCATTCCACCCAGGTCCCTTCGATGGATCAGATCATAGCGCTCATCGAGCCCCCGCGCTAGATCCACAAAGCACTGATGCCAGGTGCCGCTCTCCTTGTAGACGAAATAATTGCTGCGGCTATCGAAATGCCAGCCTTTGTTGGCTTGAACGTAGTTGCCGCTCGCATTATCGCGGATATCCGTATAGGTTTTGGAGATCCCACTGCTCGTCGTGTTCTCCGGGATCTGATCCGAAGCGGTCTCCCATTCATAGCCGTAATAGGGGAGCCCGAGGACCAGTTTGGAACGGCTCGCTCCCTCGTTGAGGTAATAATTGACAGTGCGGGAAAGGTTCCGGGTCCCGCTTCCGAAATTGTAGAGGGGGGATGTGGGGCCTGCCACCGAACTCCCGGAATAATGATACCCATACCCCATGATCACGAAATGATCGAGGTATTGATCGAGCAGGGACATATCGAAGATGTTGTTCCAATCCACAGAGAAAAGGGCTACGCTCACTTCGGAACCGGGTATCTGGCTGTGCATTTGAGTGGCCAGGTTCACCAGAAAATTGTTGTATGCCGAGGCCTCCGAACTCGGGACGTTCTCGAAATCGATGTTCACCCCGTTCGCGTTCCGCGCCTGAACGAGGGATATCAAGGTGTCGATCAGGTTCTGGCGGGCGGTACTGCTGCTGAAAAAGGTGCTGTGGTTATTGAAAAGAGTGACGCAGAGATCGGCCTTGACCCCGTTGTTCTGTGCTGCGGTCACCGCTGAGGATCCAAGCCAATTGTGAGTGGTGCTGGGATACCCGGTATTGGGGTCCACCTCAAAGGAGAAGTAGGAAAAATGCGTAAGGAGGTCCCATCGGTAGTTGGAATAAGTGGACCCCATCCAGTAGGGATGCCAGCCGTAGACAGTCTTCTGCAGATTGCAGCTTCGGGATCCTCTCGGACCATCTCCTCTTGGGGGGGCGTCGGAAGAGCTGTCGGGCCCCAAATCCCATTCCTCGTGATGCTCCATATGAGCTTGATGCACCGAGTGGTGCTTCTGCGCATCGGAAGGGGCTGCCAGGACCAGGAAAAAAGTCGCTATAAGAAAAGCTAAGGGGCGCATCAGTATAAATATAAGGAAGGGAGCGGGTATTTCATTTACTCGGGGTTGGATCAAAAACTTCATCGAACTCCTTGTCCTTCTTTTCTTGCTCCGATCCTTTCCTTTTTCAGACGACCCCCACCTCTCTAAATAGAGTGGCCTCAAAAGTCTGATCCGGATTCTTCATTGTGTCCATCGTGCTCCCCTTCGTGTCCTTTGTGGTTCTCATATGCCAAGACCTGTAGCTTTTAACCACGATGG
>CAZOSO010000039.1:0-15994 GCA_964582635.1 uncultured Weeksellaceae bacterium
AAGGAGTTTTTTAGTGATGAAATTCTATATTTGCGCGACCAAAAGGATCCCAAAAAGGAGCTTAGATGCAGAATAAGACGGCGATATGGGTCTTTACGGTCCTTCTGACCCTGGCCTGCCTATACCAACTTTCTTTCTCATACTTCACGGCGCAGATGGAGGATCGTGCGCAACGATTCGGCGAGGAAAAAGCCGCAAGAAAAGTGGATTCGCTCCGGAATCAAGGGATGGAGTTCGAACAGTACGAGGTCGATTCCCTGGAGATCCTCTATAAACGGCGCTATCTCGACCGGAACGGAAGCGAGGAGGTCTATCCGATCTTCGGCCACACTTACGACGAGTGCAAGCAACGGGCTTTGAGCCTTGGTCTTGACCTTCAAGGGGGTATGAGCGTCACCCTCCAGGTCTCGCTCGAACGTTTCGTGAATAAGCTTACCGGGAATCCTAAGGATGGAGCCTTCCAGGCCGCCCTTGATTCAGCGAGCCGCGCCTACCGCCTCAAGGATGCCGATTTCTTCGAAGTGCTTCTAAAGGAATTCGAAAAGCGAGCTCCCCAGGCTCAGTTGGCTGCGGTCGTTCAGAACCGTGAGAATCAAGGGCTTTTTGAACCCGAGGATCCCAGCCAGAACATCATGACCAACCGCCAGGTCATCGAGACCATGCGGGAAAAACGGCGCCAGGCGGTTAAGAACACCGAGCGCATCCTTCGTGAAAGGATCGACCGTTTCGGAGTGACCAACCCCAGCATTCAAAAACAAGGACTCACCGGCCGATTCATCGTGGAACTACCGGGGGTCAAGGATAAGAACCGCGTCCGGGATTACCTCCGGTCCACAGCGAACCTCGGTTTCTGGAAGACCTTCGGGAATCAAGTCGTGGGCCCCGATCTTCAAAGGGCCGATCGAGCATTGAGGGAAGCCCTCTACCCGAATTTCGAACCCGCGGATACCGCCGGGGAAGTGGCACCTGATACTTCCAGCCCCTCGGTCGGGGATACCGCTAGCTCTGCCGATACGATCTCGAGCGATCAAGGAGACGAGGAAAGCGATACAGTGGATCGGAAAGAAAAGATCCTCGAAGGCATCGGCGAAGGGGCGGATACGGCCGAAAAAGAAGGAGGTGAGACTGTGTCCGCCCCCGATACCGCTAAAAACGCCAAGAAGAAAAATCCCCTTTTCAGTGTTCTGCGGCCCAATGTTCAAAGGAACGAGCAGACCGGTCAGATGAGCTTGCGAAGCGGCCCTATCGTGGGGTTTGCCAAGGCTTCAGATACAGCTCGAGTGAACGAATTGCTAAAGCATCCCGCCGCTGCGAGCATTTTCGACCGGAGGCTCCGTTTTATGTGGAGTGCAGAAGCGGTGCAGGATAACGTGATCCGCCTTTATGCCATCAAAGTCGATGATGATGAGGGAGGGGCCGCTATAGATGGAAAACATGTCACCCAAGCGAGCCAGGACTTCGATCGGAACGGGAACGTCCAGGTCAATATGCAGATGGACGCTAAAGGGGCGAATGATTGGGCCAATTTGACGGGCAATTTGGCCCGGAAAGGACAGCAGACCGGACGTCAACGTGCTGTGGCCATCGTGATGGACAACGAGGTCTATTCGGCCCCGGTGGTCAATGAAAAGATCCCGAACGGGAACTCCCGTATTACGATGGGTGGAGGGGATAAGGCCGAAAACCTGACCGAAGGTCAGGACCTTTCCAATCTCCTCAATGCCGGGTCGCTCCCTGCCCCCTTGAATATCGTAGAAGAATCCGTCGTCGGACCTTCCCTCGGAAAAGAGAATATCAACTCGGGCTTGATGTCCTTTGCTATCGCTTTAGTGGTCGTCCTTGTGTACATGGTGGCCTACTATCACGGGGCCGGGATCGTTTCCGACCTTGCTTTGGTCGCCAACCTCTTTTTCCTCCTCGGGGCCCTCGCCTCCCTTCAGGCATCATTGACCCTCCCGGGGATCGCGGGTATCGTCCTGACGATCGGTATCGCGGTGGATGCTAACGTGCTCATCTACGACCGTGTCCGGGAAGAGCTCAATAAAGGGAAAGCATTGAACCCAGCGATCTCCGAGGGGTATCGAAAAGCATACGCAGCGATCGTGGACGCCAACATCACCACGCTCTTGACCGCTATCATCCTGGCCACCTTTGGCTCCGGTCCTATTCGTGGTTTTGCGACCACTTTGATCATCGGGATCTTCAGCTCCCTGTTCGCCGCGATCTTCATCACGCGTTTGATCTTTACGAACCGCCTGGACAAGAAGCTTTCGATCACCTTCGCCACGAAATGGACCAAGAACGCGTTCTCCAATATGAAGGTCCGTTTCCTGAGGGGCCGGAAGCTAGCCTATGTCATTTCCAGCCTCGTGGTCTTGGCTGGGATCGTCTCTTTCTTCACCAAAGGATTCAATCTCGGGGTGGAATTCACAGGTGGTAGGACCTATAAAGTACGATTCGAAGGGAATGCCGGTGTTAACGAGTTAAAATCGAGCTTGGGAGAGCAGTTCGTCACCGAGGATGGGAGAAAAATGGTCCCCGAAGTAAAAACCTTCGGTGGAGGGAACCAGGTGAAGGTCACTACGAATTATCGCCTCGACGATAAAGGAGAGGGAGTGGATGAAGCCATCAAGGCGAAATTGCTCACTGGTATGAAGCAGTCGGTGGATAATCCACGCGTCCTCGGTTCTCGTAAAGTGGACCCCACCATATCCCAGGATATCAAGGTGTCGGCTTTTTGGGCCGTCATCTTTGCGGTGACCGTGATCTTCCTCTACATCCTGATCCGTTTCCAGAAGTGGCAGTACGGCTTAGGGGCCTTATTGGCCATTTTCCACGATGTGGTCGTGGTCCTGGCCTGTTTCTCCATTTTCTACGGGCTCTTGCCCTTTACGCTGGAGATCGACCAAGCCTTTATCGCTGCCATCCTGACCGTGGTCGGTTATTCCATCAACGACACGGTGGTCGTTTACGACCGGATCCGGGAGTATTTGCGGGAGCATCACAAGCACGAGCCGCTGGGAGTTATCGAGCGGGCCATGAACAGCACTATCGGCCGAACGTTCAACACCTCGATGACCACCTTCTCGGTCCTCCTGATGATCTTCCTCTTCGGCAGTGAGACGATCCAAGGTTTTGCATTCGCCTTGATGGTGGGTGTGGTCGTAGGGACCTATTCCTCCCTTTTCATAGCGACCCCCTTCACGGTGGACCTTACCAAAGCCTGGCATCAAGAGAGCAAAGAGAAAAAGAAAAAAGAGGTCACTGCGGCTGGGTGAAGCATTGGATCATCCATACTTTTGAAGGAGCACCCTCGTTATGATGCTCCTTTTTTTCAATATCAGTGCGGGTGAGATCCTTTTTGTACTCCTGATCGCTCTTTTGCTCTTCGGGGCGAAAGGTTTTCCCAATATGGCCCGGCGATTGGGGCAAGGGATCCAGCAGGTCCGCCGTGCATCGGGTGAGCTCCAGCAAGACATCCGGGAATCCGCCGATCAAGTCAAAGAAAGCTTGGATCAAGCCAAACCGGAGGATACTTCTTCTCGCTCATCGAAGGATAAGAAGAAAGGAAGCTCCGAGGATGGCCCTGGCCCCTGACCCAAAAAAGGGGGAACGCTTATGTGGTGGGACCTGCTCTGGCTTTTTCTCGGTTTTGCGCTCCTTGTGACCTGCGGGGACCTTCTCGTGAAAGGAGCGGTCGGTGTCGCCTATAAGGCCCAGCTCTCCACCCTTGTCGTGGGGATGACCGTGGTCTCTCTCGGGACATCAGCTCCTGAGCTCCTCGTAAGCTTAAAGGCCGCTTTCTCCGAGCATCACGATATCTCGATCGGAAACGTCGTTGGGTCCAATATTGCCAATATCGGGCTTGTTTTGGGTACTACCGTGCTCATTTTCCCTCTGGCAGCGGATCGGGACACCCTGCGGCTCGATTGGCCGGCCATGATGATCGCTTCCCTGCTCTTTCTCCTTTTCATCCAGGACGGGAACTTGCTTTTGTGGGAAGGTGCCATCTTGCTCTTAGGGTTGGTCCTTTATAACAGCTACATCATCCGAAGGTCCCGTCAAAAAGGAGGGGAGCTCGATGAGGAGCTTCCCCGGATCCCGCCTTCCCTGCTTAAGATCGTTTTCTATTTGGTGCTCGGTATCGGTGGATTGGCGCTCGGATCCGACCTTTTGGTGGAAGGGGCTGCGGGTATCGCGGAAAGAGCCGGGGTCGATGAACATGTGATCGCCGTGACCCTGGTAGCCTTCGGGACCTCCTTGCCCGAATTGTTCACCTCCACCATCGCAGCTTTTCAGAAAAAAGGGAACATTTCCATCGGCAACCTGATCGGGTCCAACCTTTTCAACATCCTTTTCATTCTTGGGACCGTTAGCTTGGTGAACCCGCTCCGCGTGGCTGAGCGAGTGATCCATGCCGATGTCTACTGGATGCTTAGCATTTCAGGCGTCCTTATCTTTTTCATGATCAAGGGCCGGAAGATCGACCGCTTCGAAGGAAGCATTTTGCTGCTCGCTTACCTCGCTTACCTCTATTTCATCCTCGCCCCCGCTGTCCGATCTTAATTTTTTATCACCCCCTAGTTCTTAAGGGGGTGTTGAAAAAATAAAAGGTAAAAAATCGGTAAGACCCCCATCATGAACATACCTTTATGATCGAAATAAAAGGTATAACCCATGGCGACCCTGCGTTTTCAAGCCCTCCAAGATGTGAACGACCGTGCACCCTTCGAAGTAGAGCCCCCTTCTGATCGGATCTCGGATTATTTCGGCCAGAATGTTTTCGGGAGTTCTGCGATGCGTGAGCATCTTCCCGAACAGACCTTTAAGAGCGTGAAGAAAGCCATGGAGGAAGGGCATCGCATCGATCGGAGCATCGCTGATCAGGTAGCTTCCTCGATGAAGGAATGGGCGATCGACAAAGGGGCGACCCACTACACACATTGGTTTCAGCCTTTGACCGGCTCTACCGCTGAAAAGCACGATGCCTTCTTCGATCCGATCGAGGATGGTCGGGCCATCGAACGGTTCGACGGGGAGCAACTCGTTCAACAAGAACCGGACGCTTCGAGCCTTCCGAGCGGGGGGATCCGGAACACCTTCGAAGCTCGGGGTTATACGGCGTGGGATCCGACCTCCCCAGCTTTTGTCTTGGGCCGTACGCTCTGCATTCCGACCATCTTCATCTCTTATACCGGGGAGTCGCTCGATTTTAAAATGCCTTTGCTGAAAGCTCTTCATTCGGTCGAAGACGCGGCCGTTCCGGTCTGCAATTATTTCGACAAGAAGGTGAGCGGGGTGAACGCTACCCTGGGATGGGAACAAGAATACTTCCTGGTCGATGAAGCCCTTTACAATGCGCGCCCCGATATGGTGCTCACGGGTAGAGCCCTGCTAGGCCATGATCCGGCCAAAGGCCAACAATTGAACGATCATTACTTCGGAGCGATCCCCAAAAGAGTGAACGCTTTCATGCGGGACTTTGAGACCGAATCCCTCAAGCTCGGGGTCCCTGTGAAAACCCGCCATAACGAAGTCGCCCCGAACCAGTTCGAATGCGCCCCGGTCTTCGAGGAGGCCAATCTCGCCAACGATCACAACCAGCTTCTGATGATCCTCCTCGAGAGCGTCGCTCGGAGACACGGATTCAGGGTCCTTTTCCACGAAAAACCCTTCCTCGGCCTGAATGGCTCCGGAAAGCACAACAACTGGTCCCTTTCGACCGATGCCGGTAAAAACCTTTTGAGTCCCGGAAAGAACCCGAAAGAGAACCTCCAATTCCTCACCTTCTTCATCAATACCATTAAAGCGATCCACGATAATGCGGATATCCTAAGGGCCAGTATCGCTTCCGCTGGGAACGACCACCGCTTGGGTGCCAATGAAGCACCCCCTGCCATCCTTTCCGTATTCATCGGGAGTCAGCTCACCCAAGTGCTGGAGGATCTTGAGAAACACGTGAAGAAAAAGGGGAAAATGACCGCCGAGGAAAAGAGTTACCTCAAGCTCAATATCGGGAAGATACCCGGTATTTTAAAGGACAACACCGACCGGAACCGCACATCTCCCTTCGCCTTTACCGGCAATAAGTTCGAGTTCCGGGCCATCGGGGGGAGTTCGAATTGTGCGGCTGCTATGACCGCCCTGAATTCCATCGTCGCTGATCAACTGAACCATTTCCGCGAGGAAGTGGATCAATGGATCGCCAAAGGCCATAAGAAGGACGAAGCCGTCCTGAAAGTCCTCAAGGATGAAGTGAGCCGTTCCAAAGCGATCCGTTTTGAAGGGGATAATTACAGTGATGAATGGGTGCAAGAGGCCCATAGTCGGGGGCTTTCAGAGCTTAAGGATACGCCGAGGGCTTTGGATGTCCTGGTCCGGAAAAAGACCAAGGAACTCTTCGAGCGGGTGAACGTTTTTTCAGAACGGGAGTTGGACGCTCGCTACGAGATCGAGCTGGAGAATTATGCGCTCAAGCTTCAGATCGAGTCAAGAGTGATCGGGGACCTCTCTCAGAATCATATCATCCCCACAGCCTTGAATTATCAGAACCGGCTCATCGAGAATGTGAAGGGAATGAGGGAGGTCCTGGGTTCCCAGAAAAAGCCCGCGAAAACCCAGACGGAACTGCTCCATTCGATCGATCAGCATATCGAAGGGGTGAAACGGTCCGTCGATGAAATGCTCGAGGAACGCTCGAAGGCGAATCGCCTGGAAGAGGCAAGGGAAAGGGCCGAAGCCTACTGCGATCGGGTCAAGCCTTATTTCGATACGATCAAAGAGCACACGGATGCCTTGGAAATGCTGATCGATGATGAGCTGTGGCCGCTTCCCAAAGCCAGGGAGATCCTTTTTACGAGGTGATCGGCCCCTCCCTTTTTCCTTTGGGGTGCCTTGCTCATCACCCTTAGCTTCAGACCCTTTTCTCGGATTTCCGTCTATTTGGATGCTGGGAATAAATCCTTAGCTTTGTAGGGTTCAGGATCTGGGATCCCAATAATAACTCTTGCGACGATGAACATTTCCATCCAGCGCACTCTTTGGCTTTTCATCGCTGTATTCATTTTCGGCCTTGGTACCCTGAAGGCCCAAAAGAATTTCAAGGAAGACGCTGAAAGGCAATATGAGAACGGGGCTTATTATAGCGCCATCGAGCTCTTTAAAAAGGCCTATGCCAACGCTAGGGCCCCCAAGAAAAAGGTCAAGATCAGCTTCAAGATCGCAGAGTGTTATCGCGAAACCAGGAACAATGAACAGGCCGAAGTCTGGTATCGGAAGGCGATCAAAGGGCAATACGATGACCCTGTGGCCTTGCTCCGGCTGGCCGAAGTGCTGAAATTGCAAGGGAGCTACGAAGAGGCCATCTCCGAATTCCAGAACTACAAGAAGAAGAAACCGAACGATCCTCGTGCAAAAAAGGGTATCCAGTCCTGTAAAAAGGCCAAAAAATGGATGGAGGATCCCACGCGCCATGAAGTGAAAGCGCAGGTCCTGATCAATTCCAAGAAACGGGATTTCGCGCCTTGCTATGCCAACCGGCGCCAGAACAAGATCATTTTCACCTCATCCCGTAAAGAGTCGACCGGAGAAGGGAAGAACCAGGTGTACGGGGATAGTTATGAAGATCTTTTTTCCGCGGAGTTGGACCGGGAAGGAAAATGGAGCGTTCCTACCGGGCTCGGGAAGAAGATCAATTCGGAGCATCACGAAGGAGCTGCGGCTATGAGCTCGCGGTTCCGAACGCTTTATTTCACACGAGCCAAGTTCGTGGAAAAAGAAGGCTTGAAGTTCAACATTCACTACGCTGAAAAATCCGGGCGTGAATGGGGAGAGCCTAAAGTCTTTAAAGCGGCGCGCCCGGAAGGGAACGATTCCGCAGCTATTGGTCAACCGACCCTCGCGTATCGGGACCGGGTCATGATCTTCGTCTCCAATATGGAAGGAGGACAAGGGGGAAAGGACCTTTGGATGATCCAAAAGAAAGGCCGTGGAACCCGCGCTAAATGGGGAAAACCTAAGAACCTGGGGCCTGAGATCAACACCAAAGGGGATGAAATGTATCCCTTCCTCCGGGAAGATGGAAATCTCTACTTCGCTTCCGATGGCCATCAAGGAATGGGCGGCCTCGATGTTTTTAAGGCTGAAATGACCGGCAATGAGGACGAAGAGAAATTCGAGTGGAGCAAGGTGGAGAACATGCAACATCCGATCAATTCGCCGGCCGACGATTTCGGGCTGATCTATCAAGGAGCGGATGAGGAAAAAGGCTATTTCAGCTCTTCGCGCGAAGGTGGACGAGGAAAGGACGATATATACAGCTTCAAAGTGCCGCCGTTGAAGTTCGTTTTGAACGTTTACGCCATGAACAAAAAGACCAAGGAGCCCCTCGATAGCGTCGAGGTGACGGTGACCGGTTCCGATGGGACATCTTACACCCGATTTACCGATGGTCAGGGAATGGTGAGCTTCAAGGAGCAGGCCCGCGATCGGATCATTAAAAAAGGGAACACCTATAAGATCAAGGGGAATAAGAAGGACTTTTTGGCGGCCTCTGGCCAGATCTCGACGGTCGGTTATGAAGAATCACGGGTCTTCAACCACGAAATGGAATTGCAGCCCGTTACCGAGGAACCGATCAAGATGCCGGAAGTGCGTTATCCGCTCGATAAAGCTGAACTCTTGGTCACGGAGGATTTCAATTCCAAGGACTCGCTCGATTACCTTTATCGGGTCCTCAAGGAGAACCCCAAGATCAAGATCGAGCTTCAAGCCCACACGGACGCGCGAGCTGACGATGAGTACAACAAAAAGCTCTCCCAGCGTCGGGCCGAAACCTGTGTTGAATACCTGATGGAGCGGGGCATCGACTCCGCTCGCATGGTGCCGAAAGGGTACGGGGAGACCGAACCCCGTATCCCGATGTCCGAGATCGAGAAGATGCCAACGGAAGAAGAGAAAGAAGCCGCTCACCAGAAGAACCGACGGACCGTCTTTAAGGTGATCCATCAGAACTACGTGCCCGAAGAAAAAGAAGGAGAGGGTGAACAAGAAAAAGAAGGAGAGGGTGAAAAAGATAAAGAAGGGGATGGATCTTCGGGCAGCGATAGCGGTGATGCGGAAGGAGAGAGCGGTTCCGAGGAAGAAGAAGGAGCCCAAGGCTCCCAGGGTTAGCCCCAGAAGCAGCGATCCCTTTGGGCCCCCTATCCTGAAAGGTCCTTTATGAGCCAGCGTTATGAAAAGCGGGGCGTGTCGGCCTCAAAAAAGGAGGTGCACGATGCGGTCGCCGATCTCGATCAAGGCCTTTATCCCAACGCTTTTTGCAAGGTCCTTCCCGATCATTTGAGCGGAGACCCCGAGCGTTGCTTTTTGATCCATGCGGACGGCGCTGGGACCAAGTCCGCCCTCGCTTACGCTTATTGGAAAGAGACCGGTGACCTTAGCGTTTGGAGAGGGATCGCACAGGATGCGCTCGTCATGAACGTGGACGATATCCTTTGTGTTGGAGGGACCGGTCCTTTCATGGCATCTTCTACCATCGGTCGGAACAAGCGGCTCGTACCCGGTGAGGTCATTTCTGAACTCGTAGGTGGATCAGAGGCTTTTTTGGAAAAGCTCCGGGAACTCGGGATAGAGGCCTACCATTGTGGTGGAGAGACCGCTGATATAGGCGATCTGGTCCGTTCCGTGGTGGTCGATTCCACCGTGAGCACTTCCATGGACCGGCAAGAGGTGATCAGCAACGACGGGATCGAGGCCGGGGACCTGATCGTGGGCCTCGCTTCCTCGGGCAAAGCGAGCTATGAAGAGGCCTACAATAGCGGCATCGGGAGCAATGGGCTTACTGCCGCCCGACACGATCTCTTATCACCTCAGGTGGGGGAACAGTATCCTGAAACCGTGGACCCCGGCCTTCCTGAAGATGTGCGCTATGTCGGGCCGTACCGATTGACCGATCCGGCCGAAGGAACACCCCTGGACATCGGACAAGCGCTCTTGTCCCCGACCCGTACTTATGCTCCGATCGTCAAAGAGTTGCTCCAGGAGATGAGGGACCGGATCCACGGAATGGTCCATTGTAGCGGAGGAGGGCAGACCAAGGTCCTGAACTTTGTGGAGGATCTGCACGTGAAGAAAACCGACCTTTTCGAGATACCCCCGGTCTTTGAGCTTATTCAAAATGCCAGTGCTAGCTCCGGGAAGGAGATGTATCAAGTCTTTAACATGGGCCATCGGATGGAGCTTTTCGTGCCCGATGAGGCTTCCGCTCAGCGGATCATCGATATCGCAGGCAACTACGATGTCGAAGCCAAAGTGATCGGGCATTGTGAAACTTCCGATCGAGGGAAAGCGCTGACCCTCGAAAGCCCTCTGGGAACCTTTCATTACTGACTGAAGGACCATGAAGCGCCTTCGCGATCGCTTACGGGAACTCAAGGAACGAAGGGATGAAGTGGCCAAATGGCTCAGCGATCCCGAAGTGGCCAACGATCAGAAACGCTTCGTTCCGCTCACCAAAGAATACAAAGAGCTCGAGCCGCTCGAAAAGGCCTATTACGAGTACGAGCAGGTCTTGAAGGACCTCGAGAACGCCCAAAAGATCCTGAAGGAGGAAAGCGATGATGAGCTGAAGCAAATGGCCGAGTCCGAAAAGGAGGAGTTGGAAAAGAAAAAGGCCGACCTGGAGGAACGCATCAAATACCTCTTGATCCCCAAGGATCCTGAGGATGACAAGAACGCTATCCTGGAGATCCGTGCCGGTGCGGGAGGTGATGAAGCGGGCCTTTTCGCCGGGGACCTTTATAAGATGTATACCCGCTACATCGAATCCAAAGGATGGAGCTATGAGCCCATCGATCAGACCGAAGGGCCCTCCGGTGGGTTCAAAGAAGTGGTCCTAAGGGTCGAAGGGGATGACGTCTACGGCATTTTGAAGTATGAATCCGGCGTCCATCGGGTCCAACGGGTCCCGAGCACCGAATCTCAAGGGCGCGTTCATACGAGCGCTGCTTCTGTGGCGGTCCTTCCCGAAGCTGAGGATTTCGATGTGGAGCTCGAGGAGAAGGACCTTCGGAAAGAGACCTTCCGCTCTTCAGGGGCCGGAGGGCAGCATGTCAATAAAACGGAATCCGCTGTACGCCTTACCCATGTGCCGAGCGGGCTCGTGGCTGAAAGCCAGGATTCCCGTTCCCAGCAGAAAAATTACAACGCGGCCCTGCGCCATCTTCGGTCCCGTTTGTACGAACAAGAGCGGGAAAAGCGAGAAAGTGAAAGAGAGGATGCCCGTCGCTCCCAGATCTCCAGCGGCGATCGCTCCGTGAAGATCCGTACCTATAATTTTCCCCAGGGACGCGTCACCGATCACCGGATCGAATATTCCCTCTACCAACTCGAGGATGTGTTGAACGGCGATCTGGACCCCTTCATCGAAAGGCTCCGGCTCGCCGAACAACATGAGAAATTGCAGAAAGAAGGTTTGGGCGACGCTCAAGAAGAAACGAGCTAATGGAACGCATGACCCTGATCCAGCGGATCCGTGAAAAACGGAGTTTCCTTTGCGTGGGACTTGACCCCGATCGCGAGCGGATGCCCGAAGAATTCCTTCAAGAGGAGGACCCCTTGTTCGCCTTTAATAAAAGGATCATCGAGGCAACGAAGGATCATTGCGTGGCCTTTAAACCCAATCTGGCCTTTTATGAAAAAGAAGGGGCCAAAGGATGGGAAGCGCTTCGGAAAACCATCCAAGAGATCCCGGACGAACATTTCGTGATCGCGGATGCCAAGCGAGGGGATATCGGCAACACCTCCCTCTACTACGCACGCACTTTCTTCGAGAGCCTTGGAGCGGATGCCGTGACCTTATCCCCTTACATGGGACACGATAGCGTCCGTCCTTACCTTTCCTTCAAGGGAAAATGGGTCCTTCTTTTGGCCTTGACCTCCAATGAAGGTGCTTTGGATCTTCAATTCCTGCAGATCGCCCCTGGCCATCAGAAGCTCTACGAAAAGGTGATCGAGAAGGGGACCGAATGGGGCTCCCTCGAGAACCTAATGTTCGTCGTGGGGGCTACCCATGGAGAATTGGTTCAGAAGGTCCGGGAGCAAGTCCCTGACCATTTTCTTTTCGTGCCGGGAGTGGGCACCCAGGGGGGAGAGCTGAATACCGTGATCCAGTACGGAATGAACCGGGATATCGGGCTCTTGGTGAACATGTCGCGCAGCATCATCTATGCTTCGACCGGGAGCGATTTTGAAGAAAAAGCGAGCGAAAAAGCTGCTGAAGCCCAGAAGATCATGGAAAAAGCGATGGAGGATCGGGATCTGATCCGATAACCCGATATCGATCCGTTAAATTCGTTTTTCGGTTCGATCATGCATGAAGGAAGAGTTCCTCCATTATCTCTGGCGCTATCGCCTATATATTTCCAGTGGCTTGGCAACGACCGATGGTCAGCCGATCGATATCCTCGATCCGGGTTTCCCGCATCAAGACGGTGGGGCGGATTTCCGGGAGGCCAAGATCCGGATCGGGGCGATCTGCTGGGCAGGCCACGTTGAGATCCATTTTCGATCCTCCCAATGGTATGAACACGGGCATCATCGGGATCCCGCCTACAACAACGTGATCCTTCACGTGGTCCTGGAAGCCGATACCGGGACGAAAGACCTTCAAGGGCGCTATCTGTATACCCTGGAGCTCAAGCATTATATTCCCCAAGGATTGGCACGTTCTTACGAACGCTTCGTGAACGACCGCAAAAAACGGGTCCCTTGTGGGGATTTGATCGGGGGCGTCTCTCCCCTTATTATCGACGATTGGTTGGACCGCTTGGCGATCGAGCGGCTCGAACGAAAGGCTGCCCGAATCCAGAGCAGTTGGGAAATGACGGGTTATGATCCTCGGGAGACCTTTTATCGCTGTTTGGGGCGCTATTTCGGAGGAAAAGTGAACGGGTTCCCTTTTGAGCAGCTGACCGCTCGCCTTCCTTTGCGGATCCTCCTTCGCGAGCGCGGCTCTCTTTTACGAACGGAGGCTCTATTGTTCGGTCGATCCGGCCTCTTGAAAGGGGTTCCGGAAAAAGGATACCCCGGGAAGTTGCTCCGTGAATTTCGGCATCAACAACAGAAATACGGGTTGAAAGCGATGGATCCGAGTGCTTGGCGTTTTTTAAGGCTCCGTCCCCCCGAATTTCCGACTGTTCGGATCGCCCAATTCGCAGCTCTTCTGGAGCAACACGGAGATCCTTGGAATGCCCTCTCCAAAGCTGACGATATTGCTCAAGTGGAAGGGATTTTTCGGGTATCTGCGTCCGAATATTGGAAAGATCATTATAAATTTGAGAGGGAGCGGAAGCGGAGAGCTTCTGCCCGGATCGGAAAAGGGATGGTCCGAAGGCTCATGATCAATGCCTTTGCGCCTTTCCTTTTCTTTTACGGGGAACGGAAAGGGGAGGCTGAGTGGAAAGCGCGGGCGATCGGGATCCTCGAAGGGATGGAGGCGGAGGAGGATCGCATACAGAGGAGCTGGAGAGCTTTGGGCGTTCTCCCCGATAACGCAGCTCGCTCACAGGGAGCGATCGAATTGATGGAAGTTTACTGTGATGCCCGAAAGTGCCTGAAATGCGCGATCGGTCATCGCATTCTGAAAGAAAGAGCGACATGATCCAACGCATTCTCGACTTTTTTGAAAAACATGCTTTTGGGGTCTGCAATTGGTGGGGGCGCAAATTGGGCATCAAAACCCATCGGATCCGCCTTTTCTTTATTTACTCCTCTTTCATAACCTTCGGGAGTCCCCTTATCCTCTACTTGGTGATGGCTTTTGTTCTGGAGCACAAGGAGCTCCTCAAAATGCCTTTTAAGAAGCGAAAGCCGAGTGTCTGGGATCTTTGATCCGTTCCCTTTGAGAAAAAAGTCCTTTACGTCCCTTTTCACCTAGCATGGGGATTCCGATCCTGAACGATATCGTCATCGTTTTGGCCCTTTCTATTGGGGTCCTCCTCCTTTTTGATCGTTTCAAACTCCCTGCGATCCTTGGATTCCTTGTGACAGGAGCCATCGCTGGACCTCATGCCCTTGGCCTTGTGGGAGGGGAAGGAGAAGCGGCAAGTCATGAGGTGGAGCAATTGGCCGAGATCGGGGTGATCTTCCTTCTATTCATCATCGGTATCAAATTTTCGCTCAAGGAACTGAAGAAAGCCAAGAAGCTTATATTCATAGGAGGGGGACTTCAGGTGGCCTTGGCGATCGCGATCGTCTATGCCCTGATGATCGGATGGGGATGGGATCAGGGTGAAGCGGTCTTCCTCGGCTTTCTCCTTTCTCTTAGCAGTACCGCCATTGTCCTCCAGTTGCTCCAAAAGCGGAATGAGCTGACCTCTCCGCACGGACGCACCATCTTATCCATTTTGATCTTCCAGGATATCATCGTGGTCCCGATGATGCTCTTCACTCCCGTCCTTTCATCTGAAGGGGGATTGGAGGAGTCCCCTTGGATGATCCTTTTAAAAGCGGTCTTGGTCATCGTGGGAGGACTTCTTTCAGCACGCTATGTCGTTCCGCTCCTCTTACGCTTTGTGGTCAGGTCCAGAAGCAGGGAGCTGTTCTTGATCTGCGTCGTGGTGATCTGTTTTGCGGTGGCTTGGTTGACCTCCTCCATCGGTCTGTCCCTCTCGCTCGGTGCTTTTATGGCCGGCCTCATTATTTCGGAATCCGAATATGCGAGTCAGGCCATAGCGAACGTCGCCCCCTTTTATGAACTCTTCACCAGCTTTTTCTTCATATCGATCGGGATGCTTTTCGATGTGAACTTCCTTTTCCAGCATCCCCTCGAGATCACACTGATAGCTGTAGTGGTATTGCTTCTTAAGACGGTGATCGTTGGCATCGCGGTCTTTCTCCTTCGACTACCTATTCGGACGGTTTTGGTGGTCGGTTTGAGCCTTTCGCAAGTCGGGGAATTTTCATTTATCCTTTCTCGCGTGGGTATTGAAAATGGGCTCTTAGATGCGAGTACCAATCAATATTTTCTCTCCGTGTCCATTCTCACCATGGCTGTTACCCCATTCCTCATATCCTGGTCCCATCGGATCGCGGGTGCGGTCATGAAAGCCCCCATCCCGCAGGCACTTAAAAGGGGATTCCGGATGTCTGAGATCCAAAAACAGGTTCCGGTGGAAAAGAAAGAGCTCTACAAGGGGCATCTGATCATCGTCGGCGCAGGTTTGAACGGAATGAATCTGGCAAGAGCGGCCAAAAGCATCGAGATCCCTTATTTGATCCTGGAGCTGAATCCCGACGTGGTGGAGAAAGAAAAGGAGAACGGGGAACCCATCATGTTCGGTGATGCTGTTTACCCGGCGGTTTTGGAACAGGTGCATGTCCGAAAGGCGAAAGTGGTGGCCGTGGCAATATCCGATCCCGTGAGCACGCGGCGGATCGTGGCCAATGTTCGGCGGATCGACCCGACGATCCATATCATCGTTCGAACCCGTTACGTCAACGAAGTTCAGGAACTCCATGAACTAGGAGCTGATGAAGTGATCCCGGAAGAATTCGAAACCTCGGTCGAGATCTTCAGCCGGGTCATGTCCCTCTACCTTATTCCACAGGATGAGATCGAGCAGTTCACGAACAAGGTCCGTGAGGACAGTTACGAAATGTTCCGCAGTAGCCCGGGCCATTCGGTGTCCATGGAGAACCTAAAAGAACATATCGATAACACGGAGATCATCACGCTGAAAGTCGCATCGAGTTCCCGCTTCATCGGAAAACAACTCGATGAGATCGATATCCGGAAACGCTTCGATGTGACCTTACTGGCGATCGGAAGGGAAGGGGAGGTGCGCACCAATCCATCCGGGGACGAAACCTTGCAAGCCGGGGATAAGTTGATCCTGTTCGGCCCCCCTGAGCAGATCCAAGCATTCGGAAACTATGTGGTGGATCATTGAAAAGGGGGCTTTGAAAAAGTGAAAAAAGATGGCATTTTTGCACG
>CAZOSO010000040.1:0-4869 GCA_964582635.1 uncultured Weeksellaceae bacterium
TCCCGATCCTCCCCTTCTTGGAGCGTACGAGAAGCGAAATAAGCCCTTTGTCCATCGGCGGAGGTCACAAGATGGATGTTCCGGCCCTTGGTACTAATGGGATAGCCCATGTTCATAGGCTCCTTCCATTTTCCTTGGTCCGTTCTTTTGCTATAATAAATGTCGGGATCCCCTTTCTGACTATGTCCGACCGAGGAAAAAAAGAGGGTCTTTCCGTCGGGATGAATAAAGGGGGCATTCTCTGCCAAAACGGTATTGACCGGAGAGGGCAACCTTTTGGGCTTGCTCCATTCCCCCGTCGGCAGTTTCTTCACGCGATAAATATCCTTATTGCCCTCCCGGTCGCTCACAAAATAAAAGGTGTTCCCATCCGATGAAAGAGACCCGTATGTCTCTTCATGTTCGCTATTGATAGCGGTCGGCATGGGTTCTGGCTCGCCCCATTTCTCCCCTTCCCGGCTCACTTTATAAAGGTCTCCCTCACGATAAAGAAAAAAAGTGCTTCCATCGGAAGAAATGCCGACGCTGATCTCATCCTTGGATGTGTTGAAAGGTAAAGGCCGCGGCTCGGTCCATTTGCCCTCTTTTCCCCTCTCCGAAAGAAAAATATTCAAGTCCTTCTTTCCCCCTTTTTGCGAAGTGCGATCGCTCGTAAAGAACAAGATATCCTCCTCGATATTGAGGACCGGGGCGAAATCATCGAATTCAGAATTGACGGTCGACCCTAAGCTCCTGAGTCCTTCCGGAGTACCTCTTCCATCCTGAGAGGAAGCATAAAAAGGAGCAATGGAAAAAAGCAGGAGAAGCGCTTTTAAGCAGCTTAACCGAAGCGTCCGTTTATTGGATCTCGAGCCGCACATATTGATGCTCCATATACACCTGCTTGGATTTGATGTTCCCTTCCCCGAAGCCAGGACCGTTCACCTGGTGATGGACTTCGAACTCGATGTTGTTCATCGGAACGTTCCGCGACTCAAGGTGTTTTTTCAATTGTTCTTTCGCTTTTTCCGCTCTTAGCTTGGCCAATTCCCTGTTCGAATCATACGTTTTCGTCGGAACTTTCGAAGCACTACCCGTGATGGTGATCTTGGCCTTCCCGTTCTTCTTAATGACCTCATCCACTTTTTTCATAAAGGCCTGATAATCTGCCTCGCCTTTATCCAAGCCTTTCTTATTGTAATCGTAGTGCTGTTCATGAACCTTGGCGTGATCATCCGCGGCTGCGACATCCTCATCCTTTTCATCGGGCTTCTCTTCTGCATCGTCCTTTTCATCAGAGGGTTTCTCGTCATCTTTCCCTTTATCAGCAACGTCCTTTTTAGCATCCTTTGCTGTATCTCCTTTTTTCTGCGCCAGGGAAGGATCCTTCAACTCGAAATTGCAGCGTTCGTTCCGCTTAGCTCGCCCCATTTCCTTGCCTTTCTGATCGACGAGGAGAAGCTCTAACTCTTGGCAGAGATGAGGCTCATCCGTTTGGATCTGGAAACGGTAGGACTCCTGCTTGGGGAGTTTGTAGTAAGGAAAGGTCCCATCCTCGTTCAAGCTTTCGGTGAACATCACATTCCCATTGTCCGCTATGTATTTAACGACCACATCGCTCCTGCTATAGGATTCACCGCCTTTTAACACTTTCCATTTCCGATCTCTAGAAATACCTTTCTCGACCACTTCAGATTTACCGAGATCCACAGGATTCAAATAGATCTCCTTATTGATCTCTTGATAGGATGCCTCGCAAGGGATGGTGAGCTTTTCGGATTTGAAGGTTCTATTCCCGACCATGTACTCCACCTTGTATTCCTTACAGGGAGGGAGGATGGAAACAAAGACGCCATCCCGTTCCCGGGGACGATAAAGGGTCGTCTTGCCCGTGGAGAGGTTGGTAACCCTTACTTGGGTTTTTTCGGGCATTTTCTGGTCCTCCGGCACATTGATGAAGCCTTTCATGACGGCCAATTCTTCGGTCCGCCCTTCTTCGAGCACCACCTCATAGATGTCCCTTCCACCAAGGCCATCCTCTTTCTCGGAAGCGTAATAGCCACGTTTTCCGTCCGCGGAAGTCACGAAGAAACGGTCGTCATCCACGGTATTGATGGGGAAGCCCATGTTCTGGGGCTCACTCCATTCTCCATTGTCCTTCTTTTCCGAAAAGAGGATGTCGTACCCGCCCATGCTTTCGTGCCCATTGGAGCTGAAATACATCGTCTCCCCATCCGGGTGGATGAAGCAGGCATCCTCGTCGTAAGGCGTATTGATCGTAGACCCCAAGTTCTGAGCCTTACTCCATTTCCCCATGGGCAATTTTTTCACCCTATAGATATCCCTACCCCCTTCACCGCCTTTCCGGTCGCTCACGAAGTAAAACGTCTTCCCATCGGGCGATAGCACCCCATGAGGCTCCAGGTTCTCCGTGTTAATATCCGACCCCATCGGTTCAGGTTCACTCCACTCGTTGGGGCCTTGCAAGCGGCTTTGATAGAGGTCCCCGTTCCCTTTTCCGCTGCGGAAGATGAAAAGCTTCTGCCCATCGGGAGAGGTGCTGCTCACGGCGTCGTGGCGGGTATTGCTGTTGAAATCGAGCCGTTCAGGCTTTTGCCACTCCCCGTTCCGATCTTTATAGGAGGCGTATATGGATTCGAAAGGAAGGCCATCCGTTTCCAGCGGAGGCTTAGAAACATCCTCCGGGGGCCTTCGACTGGTGAAATACATCACGTTCTCATCGACCGATATGACCGGACTGTATTCGTGATAACGGGTATTGATGGTTTCTCCAATGTTCTTGATCTTGATATTCTTCCGATTTCGGACCTGCTTCTTGGCATACTTGCACATATCGATCTGCCGATCGGCATCGCTATAAAAGATATGATTCTTGGGGACGTCCTCTTGGAATCGGTTGTAAACGGAGATGGCGGAATCCAATAGCATGTTGAGATGGAGGGCCCGGCCGAAGTAATAGCGCGCCTTGGGCGGTGCCTGATCCTCATTATGGCTATAGGGATTGTAGCGCGAAGTGATGTCCTTTACGGCCTTGGCGAGGTAGGAAAGGGCCTCTTTTTTATTCTTGTTGGTCTCGATGTAGCAGTAACCGACCTTGTAATTGACGTTCGCGTTGTTGGGCTTGATCTTAACGCATTGTTTGAACTCCTTGAGGGCTTGATCGTAGATGCCCTCTTCGATCAATTTGTTCCCTTCTTCAAAAGCATCCTTGAATTTATCCTCTCCCCCATCATCCTGTCCCAAGAGGGTCAGGCCAGGTATTATTAAGATGCTGATAAGCGTTAAACGAATAAAGGTCATGCTATAGGAGTTCCAACCGTTTCACAAATATATTCCTTTTCAAGACCTTATCGATAAGCAACCCTGAAGCCTTATCATGCATCCAAGGACGCTAAAGATCGAAAGGATGGTTGCGCTAAATATCCCTTTCCGTATCGAAGCTTTCCAGTAACTCAGCCACCCTTTTCACGAACATCCCCCCGAGAGCGCCATCGACCACTCGATGATCGTAGGAGTGGGACAGATACATTTTGTGGCGCACTCCGATGCTATCGCCCTCCGGTGTTTCGATCACCGACGGCCGCTTTTCGATCGAGCCGACCGCCATGACAGCCACTTGAGGTTGATTGATAATGGGGGTGCCCATAAGGTTCCCGAACGATCCCACATTGGAAAGGGTGTAAGTGCCCCCTTGGGTTTCATCCGGTTGAAGCTTGTTGTTCCGCGCCCGGTCCGCCAGATCGTTGACCTTTTTCGCAAGACCGACCAGGTTGTACTGATCCGCATCCTTGATCACGGGTACGATCAGATTGCCGTTGGATTGGGCCGTCGCCATCCCCATGTTGATATGCCCCCGTTCGATGATCTGATCCCCGCTCACGGAAACGTTCACCGTTGGGAATTCTTTGATCACTTGACATAGGACCTCGATGAAGATCGGAGTGAAGGTCAGCTTGGTGCCTTCTCGCTCTTCGAACTTCTTCTTGACCTTCTCCCTCCATTGGACCACCTTGGTCATATCGGCCTCCACAAAAGAGGTGACATGGGGGGAGGTCCTCTTGGACATGACCATGTGCTCCGCGATCATCTTGCGGGAGCGGTCCATATCGACGACCTTATCATCCGCACCTACCGGCACTTCAGGCGCCTTCGGCTCAGAGGAAGCAGCCGATGCTGGGGAAGCTGCGGGCGCCTCCTTTTGAGGAGCGGAGGCAGGAGCAGCTTCTTTTTGCCGTTTCGGGAGATAATCGAGGATATCCTCCTTGGTCACTCGCCCCTCTTTTCCTGAGCCTTCGATGCTTTCCAATTCCTGAAGCGGGATCCCTTCGGTCTTAGCGATGTTCCTGACCAAGGGGGAGTAAAAACGTCCTGAGGGGCCTTTTCTCGGTATATCGGTCGGGGACCCTTCTCCTGCCTCTAGCACGGGAGCGGATCCTTCCGCGGAAGGAACACTTTCGCTTCCCTTAGAGGGCTCCGCACCATTACCTGCAGCTGCTCCTGAACTGCTTTCAGCCGCTTCTTCTTGAGGAGCCGGGCCACTGTCCGCTCCTTCATCCCCTTCTCCTTCAACCTCCAAAACAGCGATCACTTCTCCTACCTGGACCACATCCCCTTCAGCACATCGTTTTTCACCGATCACGCCGTCAGCCGGAGCAGGAACTTCAGAATCCACCTTATCCGTAGCGATCTCCATGATCGCATCGTCCTCTTCCACGGAATCCCCTTCTTCGACGAGCCACTTGGTAATGGTGGCCTCGTTCACACTCTCCCCCATTTTGGGTAATTGGACCTCTAACTTCCCCATATCGCTAGCTTTAGTCTTGCCACAAAAATAAGTGAAAATTCCATCCCATCAAGGAGCTGAAGAGC
>CAZOSO010000040.1:4969-8148 GCA_964582635.1 uncultured Weeksellaceae bacterium
TCAGAATATCCAGAGCGCGTTTTTTGCGCTGATTCTCCGGCCTTGACACGGAATTGATATCCACCATCTGTAGGTCCCCTGAATGATCCACCGAACGGCTCCCGATCACATACAAACTTTCCGGAGGAGCCACTTTATGCTCCAATTTCCGGTCGACCGAAGCCATCAGATCGATCATCCTTTGAGCCGGTACATCCCTGGCCGCAAAGATCAATTCTTCGATACCGTGAATATCGACCAACTCCGACAAGCGCGTCACATTACCGATGATCGAGCGTTCCCTTTCGTACCCCTGCTCCGGCTCGAGGCTAATGATCCCGACCATACGGACCTCTTCCCGACTCCTTTCCAGCAAACCACCGATCCGCTCACCTTCCTCAGGACTTCCAACAACGGCTATTCGTCGAGCATCCCCAAGACCGAAGCCGTAACCGCGCACCCCTCTTAGAGCCAGAGCCCAGCGCGATAAAAGATAGACCAGAGCGGTCCATACCGCCGAGAAAAGAATGACAGCACGGGAAAAACGCCATTCTTCCGGAAGAAGAGAATAGGTTATGAGGATCAGAACGGTGCCCCAAAAAACACCACTGAGCACTCTCCTTTTACGGATGGGGCGATCATATCCTCCGGAAAAAAGGACGCTTCCCATCCATATCAGGGTACACAAAAGAAGAACAAGGGTCACCAAAGGGAAAGGATAATCCACTCCTTTGAAAGACCCGTAGGCGTATTGGATGGCATAGCCTCCCCCGAAAATGGCCAATGCATCGAAGAGCGGAAGGGCTACCCGTCGCACCCCCCGATCGAGGATGGCCAACAAAGCCCTGAAATAGATGGCAAAACGGATCAGAGTCCGGAAAGAACGCCGATTCCGTTGCGAAAAATGCTTGTCGGCGAAGATCAGCATCGCTTTGTAAAAAACGATCACATAATTGATGCTGCTCTTCTTGGTGCTCTCCCCTTTGTAATGGATGATGCGCGTGTGAGGGTAATAATAATTCTTATACCCTCCTTGGATCAGCCGGTAAGAGAGATCGATGTCCTCCCCGTACATGAAAAAAGAGGTATCGAGGTAACCGACCTCTTCTAAAGCCGACCGGCGCAGGAACATAAAAGCCCCCGATAGGACTTCGATCTCGTGGACCTGATCGGGGTCCAGATATCCCAAATGGTATTTCCCGAAACGCCTCGATCGAGGAAAAAGGGCGGAAAGCCCGAAAACCTTGTAAAAGGCCACCTCAGGCGTTGGCAATCCCCTTTTGGATTCCGGAAGGAAATTCCCTTGCCCGTCGAGCATCTTCACCCCCAAGCCTCCAGCTTCAGGGTGCTCATCCATGAAGTCGATCACCTTGCGAAAAGTGTCCTCTTCCACCACCGTATCGGGGTTCAAAAGAAGCACGTACTCAGCTTCAGAACGCTCGATGGCTTGGTCATTGGCTTTGGAAAAGCCGAGATTTTCCTGGTTAGCGATCAACGAAACATCGGGGAAATCCTGTCGGACCATTTCCACAGAGCCATCCACGGAGGCATTGTCCACCACGATCACTTCCCCATCGATCCCATCCAAAGCTTTGGTCACGGAGCGCAAACACTGCTCCAGGAAATACTCGACATTGTAATTAACGATGATGACGGAGAGCTTCATAAAAGATCAGGAGGTCAGCCTGAAAAGCTCCCTTCATAAGGCGTTCGATTCTGGATCGAACGTCCAAGGGTCACTTCATCGGTATACTCGAGCTCATTTCCCACAGACACGCCTCGCGCGATGGTCGAAACGGTCACCCCATAAGGGGCTAATTTCTTGTAGAGATAATGGTCAGTGGTCTCTCCTTCCATCGTCGTTCCCAATGCCAGGATCACCTCTTCAACACCTTCCTCGACCCGTTTCAATAGAGCATCGACGTTAAGATCGCTGGGCCCGACCCCGTTCATGGGAGAGATCTTTCCCCCTAATACATGATAGAGGCCCTTGTACTGATGCGAAGCTTCGATGGCCATCACATCGCTACTCCCCTGGACTACACAGACCGTCGTGGCATCTCTTTGAGGATCCTTACAAATGGAGCACAATTCCTCATCGCTCACATTAAAGCAGCGGCTACATCTTACAACACCCCGCTTCATCTCCAGAAAGGCGTTCGCGAAATCCTTCACTTCTTGCTCGGAACGCCCTAAAAGGTCCAGAGTGAGCCTTAAAGCGGTTTTTCTTCCGATCCCGGGGAGAGAAGCGAACTGATCCACCGCGTTCTCGATAAGTTTGGTGGAGCTCATGATGCTTTCAAAATTATCAAATTCAGGGAAAGAGCCATCCCGCTTGAAACCCGCATGCTCCTTCATCCGTCCACTACTTATAAAGGTATCGAGAAAAAAGCCTCTGGCTCGAAATTTGCTCGGCTTCTCTTTCCTTGTAAAAAAGTTCTTCCATGAAGCGATCCTCGACCTTCTATTCGATGACCTTCCTGCTGCTCCTCATTGGGAGCCTTTTTCCTCTTCTTTCTTCCAATGCCCAGTCGGATAAAAGTTCGGTGGAAAAAAAGGTGAATCATGCGATAGAGGCGGGCAATGCCTCCGAACTAGCGGACTTTTTCACCCAAAAGGTGGATCTTTCCATTCCGGGAACGGACGATGTGTTCAGCAAGGCTCAAGCTGAACAGATCCTTAAAGCTTTCTTTAAGGAGCATTCCCCTAATAAACTTAAACTTGAACATCGTGGACGTTCGAAGCTCAAGGACCGATACCGTATCGGAAAATTGATCACGTCCAACGGCGATTTCAGGCTCACTTATTTTATGAAGAAGGTAGAGGATGCCTTTCGGATCAAAAAGCTCCGGATCGAACCCTATGAAGGAGACCTCTAAAGGGAACCCTTCCCCATCGAAAGAATGGCTGGACGCTTTTATCCGCTCTGCTTTGGCAGAAGACCTGGGAGAAGGTGATCGCAGCACCCTTGCCTGCATCCCCGGAGATGCAAAGGGAAAAGCCCGGCTTTTGATCAAGGAAGAGGCCGTCCTGGCCGGTCTCGATCTGGCCGAACGCATCCTTCAACACCTCGACCCAAACGTCAGGATCGATCGGAGAAGCTCGGATGGAGAAAAACTCGAAAAGGGAGCTATAGCCCTCGAAGCAGAGGGACAGGTCCATGCCCTTCTTGCCGGCGAGCGGCTCATATTGAACTGCCT
>CAZOSO010000040.1:8248-12052 GCA_964582635.1 uncultured Weeksellaceae bacterium
GAATGCGGGGTGGACTTCATATCGGTCGGTGCTTTGACCCATTCACCTCCTTCCGTCGACATGAGCTTCAAAGCCTCCGGATAGAAGCTTTACCTTCGCCGCTAAAGCACGGGGATGCGTATTCAGGCCTACCTTTTTCTCCTCTCCTTATTCGCCTTGGCCCAAGGAAGTGCTCAGACCTTCGACCCTCAGCATCCGCCCAACACCTATCGGAACGCGGACAACCCCTATTACTGGAAGAACAAGCGGCCCTTCTCGGAATATTGGCAACAGGATGTGCACTATCGCATTCAGGCCAGGCTCGATGAAAAGCAAGACATGATCCGGGGAAAGATGAAATTGACCTACTGGAACAATTCCCCCGACACCCTCGAAAAAGTTTATTTCCACCTTTACCAGAACGCCTTTCAACCCGGGTCCTATTACGACCAAAAGCGGAATGGAAGGCCGAGCTACGGCCAACATGGATCGCAAGGACGAGGGACCATCGTGGACAGCATTCGGGTCGACGGCCAAAAGGTGGCCACGGAACTCGATAACACCATTTTACGGGTTGAACTACCGGAAGGGCTGGCAGGAGGAACGAAAACGAGCATTTCCATGCGCTTCCGGACCTTTTTCGACCGAAAGGGGACTTGGCGTCGAATGGACCTTTTCCGGACCCAGGACGGTTACAAGCATTACAACGGCGTACACTGGTATCCGCGGATCAGCGTTTACGATCGGAAATTCGGTTGGACGACCGACCAACACCTGGGGAAGGAATTCTACGGGGATTTCGGAGCCTTCGACGTTTCCCTCAACCTACCCTCCCATTTCATCGTCCAGGGCACCGGCCATTTGACCAACCGCAAGAAGGTCCTTCCCGATTCGCTTCGGAGCGCCCTCGACCTCTCCAACTTCAAGGACAAAGCCTGGAACAGCCCCTCATCCACCATTATTCCCTACGATAGCAGCGAAAGGAAGACCTGGAAGTTCCATGCTGAGAACGTTCACGACTTCTCCTTCACAGCGGACCCCACCTACCGGATCGATACGGTAAAATGGAACGGGATCACCTGCATGGCGCTCGTACAAGAACCCCATGCTTCAAAATGGACCAATGCAGCCTCTATCGCAAAAAGGACCATTCGGAACTTCTCCAGAGACATCGGGCCTTATGCTTACAAAAAGATCATCGTTGCGGACGCACGTTCCGGCATGGAATACCCTATGTTAACTCTTTGCGGGGGAAAAGACCCTTCTTACAGAGATCTTTTGGTCCATGAGATCGGCCATGAATGGTTCTTCGGAATGGTGGGCACGAACGAAACTTATCGGGCGGCAATGGACGAGGGGTTCACCCAATTCCTTACCGCCCACGGTTTGGAACAGCTCGATGGAGACACCATCGTTCAAGAACCCCCGGAAGGGAGCTACCGGAAAAAATTCGCGGAGCCGGAGATCGCTCGGGAACGAGAGGTCTACAGGGGATACTTGAGCGCAGCTCTGCGCAAAGATGATGCGGTCCTCAACACACATTCTGACCATTTTAAGAGCTACGATAAATACCGGCAGGTCTACTACAAAATGAGCAGCATGCTCTACAACCTGCAATACGTATTGGGAGACTCCCTCTATTGGGACGCCATGCAGCATTATTTCCGGGAATGGCGTTTCGCACACCCTTATTTTGAAGATTTCAAGCGTTCGGTGATCCAACACACCGGCGTCGACCTCAATTGGTTCTTCGACCAATGGTGGAACACCCAAAAGCGGATCGATTATGGCATCGAACGAGTGGAGCATTTGGAAGGGGCCGAACACCGGATCGTGATCGAGCGAAAAGGGGGAATGCAAATGCCCTTGGATATCAGGGTGATCGCTAAGGACGGAAGCACTCATGACTATTACATCCCCAACACCTGGTGGGAAAAAGAGACCGATGCCAAGGTCCTGGACCGATGGATCGGCTGGGGCGAGGACTTTGCGAATACTTATAGCTTCAAAGCGAAGATCCCGGAAGGCATCGAAGAGGTGATCATCGACCCCTCGGGCCGATTGGCCGACATCGATCGCAGGAACAATAGCTCTTCCCCCAATATCGAGCTGTCATTCGATGCGGGATTGAACGAAGCTCCCGACCTTGAAAACTACGAGGTGAAATGGCGACCGGCCCTTTGGTACAACGGCCTGGATGGGATCAAGGCGGGCATCCATTCCAAAGGAGGCTATATGGATCATAAGGGGCGCTATGAAGCTTCCCTTTGGGGAAATACGACCCTCTTGCAACAGGAAGAACTTCCTTCGGACCTCCGGAGCCATCCAGCCTCTTACCTCTCCTATGACCTTTCCTATCGGACCGGAAAGGAAGAGTGGATCCAAGGGTCCCAGCTCGCTTTCGGGTCCCGATGGAATGCAGGCCTTTCAAGGCATTATCTGGGATGGAGCAGTTCTCCTTTCGGGAAAGGGGAATTCTCCTTGCGTTTTACAGCCATGCAGCGCCCTGGAAGGAACTATCAGCATTACCTTATGGAAGGCATGCCGTGGGGGGAAGATCCGAACCGCTTCCTGGAACTGAATTACACCAGGGATTATTCGTATAAGGGAGGCTCCGGCACTTTGAAGGGAGCGGTCCGAAGCCAGACATTGAGCCCTAGTTATGATATGGCTTGGGCTCGAGTGAGCGCAAAAGACCGTTTCCAACTAGGTCCTTTATCCTTACGCTCCAGGATCTTCGGTCAATATGGAACAGGAGAGCGAGCACCTCCTGAATCGATGCTCTATCTAGGAGGTGGGAATCCCGAAAGGATGATGGAGGATCCCCTTACGCGGGCAAAAGGGTTCGTTCCCTCCGATATGAGCGGTTTTCAAAGAACGCCCAGCAATTTTCATTACGGAGGAGGATTGGGCCTCAGAGGATATAGCGGTTATCTAGCACCATCCGTCGAGGATGGCAGGGTCCTTCTCGGTTACCGAGGCTTGAGCGGAGCCTCGGTCAACTTTGAACTCGAATTCCAAAAAGCTTTCGGCCTCCAGTGGAAAACGATGGACCGCTATTTCGACCTTGCCACTTATCTCTTCTACGATGCAGGTTTTATCGGGCTCCGCTCAGGCTCAGAACGATCCGCTCCAGGGCCGATAAGGATGGACGCGGGGATCGGGACCGCTCTTACCCTCGAACAACTAGGACCGGTCGAAGAGATCGACCCCGTAACGCTCCGTTTCGATCTTCCCTTCTTTTTGAACCGTCCCCCTGCGAATTCGAGCTTTCTGGAGTATAGATGGATGCTCGGTATAGCTCGGGCTTTCTGAAATGCTTCGAGCTTGCCTCCCCATAACGATGCTCTTCATTTTTTCCGCTTTTCCTGCCCCTAAGGCGATCGCCCAAACCAAAAATAAAATGGGGGATTACGAGGGGGTCGTAAAGCTCATCAAGGATAAATCCTTCAAAGAGGCCCTTGATAGCCTCGAGCATAAAAAGAAGAGCGAGGGGAATAAGGCCGACCGCTTGGCCCTGAAGGGTTTCTTATATGCCCAGATCGGAGAGCGAAAGGAAAAGGAGAAAGTTCGGAGAACGCATTTCTATAAAGGAAAGTACTACGCGGAATTAGCGATCGAGGAGGATCCCGATCATGCTTTCGCTCATTTTGCAAAAGCCATGGCCTTGGGCCGCATTCTCCAGAATGCAGCTCCCCAGGAGAAACTCCGATATGCGAAGGTCATCAAACAAGAAGCTGAAAAAGCGATCGAAAACGACCCGAGTTTGGCCGGACCTCATCACATTTTGGGACGTTGGCACCTCAATATCGCGGACATGCCGAG
>CAZOSO010000040.1:12152-14004 GCA_964582635.1 uncultured Weeksellaceae bacterium
ACTAACGGAGGAAAGCTCATTTTTCGGCTCCCCCTTCTTGCTTGAAGAGATCGAGTTCCTTGAGATCGACTTTGTACAGATCCCTGCCCCCGTAATTCTCCTCGAAGATACCGGCCATGTACATGATCTTTTCATCGTGGAGGAAGGAGAAGGTGGACTCCTCATTGACCGTATTGATCGGATAGCCCAGGTTTTTGGGCTCGGTCCATTCACCGCCTTCATAGTGGGTCACGAAAATGTCATAACTCCCCAAGCTTTTGTGGCCATTGGAGGCAAAGAAAAGGGTCTTTCCATCGGGTCTCACGTGGACGAATTTTTCATCGCGAGGAGTATTGATCTTAGATCCTAGGTTCTTCGGTTCTCCCCAATCGTTGTAGCCTTTCTTCTCACAGACGTAAATATCGCCACGTCCCTGCCCTCCTTTTCTTTCGCTTATGAAAAAGATCTTCTCCTCCTCTTTCGTAGAGGAAATGGAGCCTTCGTAATAAGAACTGTTGATCGGTTCAGGGAGCAATTTCGGACGCCGCCATTTGCCGGTCCGATCGCTCTTCTTGGAGCGAAAAATGTCCCCGTAATGCTCGGGATTGTTCCGATAAATGTACATCCGCTTTCCATTCGGGGACAATGAAAGGATCGCATCGTGCCCCTCCGTATTGATGCGTCCCGGAACCCCACTGGGGCGGCTCCATTTCTCATCTTCTTTCTTCCATTCAGTGAAATAAATGTCCTCGAAGTAGCGATGATCCCCTTTATAGTCGATCCCTCCTCCCTTCGTATCCGAACGCCTCGCCGTAAAAAAGATCTTATTTCCATCGACCGATACGGACGGAGCATATTCCCCATATCGTGAATTGACCCGACGTCCCATGTTCTCGCGCTCCACATCCACGGGATCCTTCATCATTTTCTTGGCGTAACGGCATTGCTCGAGGAAATGATCCACATTGGATGCCTCCTGAAGCTTTTTCTTCGGAAGGGTTTTCGAGTCCAATTCCTCTTTATAGGTTTCGAACATTTGGATGGCACTATCCAGTCGTTCAAGCCGATGATGGACCTTTCCGCTCAAGAGGTAATATTCCGAACCTACCTTTTCTTTCCCATGAGCAGCCTTTTTCACGTATTCATCAGCGAGGTCGTAATGACCCAATTGATAGTGGGAACGGGCGATCACAAAGCGGGCCTTGGCATTGTCCTCATCGATGGCGAGCACTTCTCGGGCGGTGTTCATCGCCCCACGCCGGTTGTTCTCCATCAATTGATTCCGAGCCTTACGCAATTTGACCCCGATCTTGCCTCGATCGATGATGTTGTTCGTGTTCTTCCCTTCATCATCTTGCCCTTGTACCCGATGGACATCGAGCGTTAAGAGGAAAAGAAAAAGCAGAGAGAGAAGCCTGATGTGGTTCCGTTCCATGAAGAAATAGGGACTTAAGCTCGAGCATTAGCTACCCAAGCAAATATAATCGATCCGAACGCTTTACCGACTCTTCTTATGCAAGGAACGGGCCGATCCCTTTTCTTGCTCTCTCCCGGAAGAACCGTAATTTTGCGCTTTCCACTCCATCCTCATGGAACTAACACCTCTAACGGCCATAACTCCGATCGACGGGAGGTATCGCGATAAGTGCGAGATCGTTGCCTCCTATTTTTCGGAATTTGCTCTTATCCGATATCGGATCATGGTGGAGGTGGAATACCTGATCGCCCTTTCCGATGAGGGGCTGCCCGAACTCCCTCCTATAGAGGAAAAGAAGCGGAACAAACTCCGAGAGCTCTACACGGAACTCGCTTTAACGGACGCAGAAGAGGTCAAAAGCCTGGAGCGCTCCGTTAATCACGACGTGAAGGCTGT
>CAZOSO010000040.1:14104-15829 GCA_964582635.1 uncultured Weeksellaceae bacterium
CTTCCAAAGCATCCCGTTCGCAGCCAAATTCGGGGGAGCCACAGGGAACTTCAACGCCCACCACGCAGCTTATCCTCACAAGGATTGGCACGCTTTTGCCAACAGCTTTATCGAAGAAAAGCTCGGGCTCCATCGTTCGAAGACCACCACCCAGATCGAACATTACGACCATTTGGCGGCCTATTTCCATAATCTGGAGCGTTCGAACACGATCCTGATCGATCTTGCCCGGGATCTCTGGAGCTACATTTCGATGGGGCGTTTCAAGCAACGGACCGAAGAGGACGAGGTGGGATCTTCGGCCATGCCCCATAAAGTGAACCCCATCGATCTAGAGAACGCCGAAGGGAATTTAGGCTTGGCCAACAGCAGTTTCCATCACCTTGCCTCCAAGCTTCCGATCTCCAGGCAGCAAAGGGACCTCACCGATTCAACCGTAACCCGGAACATCGGCACCCCTATCGCCCATACCCTTTTGGCCCTGGGATCATTGAAAAAAGGATTGAAGAAGCTCGAACCGGACGAATCGAACTTTCGGGCGGAATTGGACGCCCATTGGAGCGTCCTTTCCGAGGCTATTCAAACGATCCTTCGCCGCGAAGGTTTTACCGACCCCTATGAAACGATCAAGGCATCAACCCGAGGCAAAGGACCTTTGGACCGCGAGGCGATCCAACGGATCATCGAGGAACTCGATGTAGAAGAGCGGGTCAAGGAAGAATTGCGCGCTTTGACCCCCTGGAATTATACGGGGATCTGAAGCAGCTCGCTCAATTGTAGATGTTCCATTTAAAGCCCGCCCTGAACATGCGGTCCCGCAACGGATACCGGGGAGCCCCGTAGTATTCATAGCCCATGAGGCCCGCATTCCCGTGATCCATCTCTACAAAGAAGAGAATATCCCCGACCCTCCCGTGTACATATAGATCGATAAAAGGATAATCTCCGATGACCTTTCCGTTCTGTAGGTAAAAACGGCGGGTCACCGGCATATAAGCGTACCCTTTATAAGCTGAGTAATAGCGACAACGGGCTCCGAATCGAGCCGTTAAGGCATGTTGGAAAAGGGGGGTCTCAAAGAACAGCTCTCCTTTGAGGTAGAATTCCGGAAAACGAAGGATATCGCTGTTCCATTCTTTCTGCCAAGCCCCATGAAGATCGAGCCCCCATTTTTGATAACGAAAGCGTTGGCGCAATTGAGCTCGAGCAAAGCGAAGCTCATCAGAGCTTGCCTTGGGTTCAGCATCCGTCCCGAAGAAGACCGCATCCCGAACCCGTGTATGAGAAACGGAAAGGCCTTCCCGCTCTTCAGGTTCCCCCAATCGCCCCCGAACCTTTAGCGTACGAGCCTTAGGGAGATCCTGCTCCCATCGGAAATGGTTGGAGCGATAGTGCTCGTTCAAATAAGCGGGAGCGCGCTTCTTGTATTGAAAAGCCAGCCCCAGGCTATCCGCCACATTTTCCCATCCTCGATCCCATACCCATGCCAGATCCAGAAGCTGATCCTGTTTGCCGCGTCCGTCGAGGCCATAGGTCATTTTTCCGGTCCAACGGGCATCCTTTCGATCGAGCGCTCCTTTTACAAAAGCGATCCCGTCCCGGACCCGTTGCTGCTTTCCCATCAATTCGTTCCGGATCTCACGGTGGGTATACCCGATCCGAAGCTCCCCCTTAACGGTTCCCGCTTCGCGCTTCTGGATAAGGAGCCCTCCTTTGTTCTCCAAT
>CAZOSO010000041.1:0-13754 GCA_964582635.1 uncultured Weeksellaceae bacterium
GGGCCATGGCCTTTTTAAAAGCAGAATGGAAGATGCTCGGCTATTATGCCGTGATCGCCGGCTTACTATTGGCTTGGTCCGGCGCCACAGCCCCGAATTCGGATTGGGTCATCGCCATCGCATTCCTAGTGGGGTGCGTGTTCTCTTGTCTGGCCGGTTATATCGGCATGAACATCGCTACCAAAGCGAACGTGCGGACCGCCCAGAAAGCTCGTTCCAACCTTCCAGAAGCCCTTAAAGTCTCCTTCAACGGCGGAACCGTCATGGGGCTCGGCGTTGCCGGTTTGGTCGTTCTCGGAATGGGAGGCCTTTTCATCCTCTTTTATCAAATGTATGTGGGAGGAAGCGGAGATATCTACGGCTTAGAAATGGCCAAAGCGTTGGAAGTTCTTGCAGGCTTCTCGCTCGGGGCTGAGAGCATCGCCTTGTTCGCAAGGGTCGGTGGCGGTATATACACCAAAGCCGCCGATGTAGGAGCCGATCTCGTAGGGAAGGTGGAAGCCGGGATCCCTGAGGACGACCCCCGTAACCCGGCGACCGTAGCGGATAACGTAGGGGACAATGTCGGGGACGTTGCAGGAATGGGTGCTGACCTATTCGGATCCTACGTTGCGACCACCTTGGCCGCTATGGTATTGGGGCGAGAAGTAGAAGCCGGAGGAGCTGACGCAGCTTTCGGAGGGATCGCACCTATTCTTCTTCCCCTTTTGATCGCAGGTTTAGGACTTCTTTTCTCCATCCTGGGGGCTGCTCTTGTGAGAGTGAACAAAGAGGGCGCTAGTGTCCAAAAGGCTTTGAATATCGGAAACTGGACCGCGATCCTCCTCACCGTGATCGCTTCTTATTTCGTGATCATGTGGATGCTCCCCGACTCTTATGAATTCCGAGGGTCCACTTTTAGCGCATATGGGGTTTTTGGTGCTTCAGTGGTCGGCCTTTTCGTCGGAGCTCTAATGAGTTGGATCACTGAATACTATACCGCTGACGGCTATCGACCGGTCCGTTCCATCGCACGGCAAAGTTCTACAGGCCATGCCACTAACATCATTGCAGGGATCGGGATCGGTATGGAATCCACTTTGATCCCGACCATCATTCTCGGCGGCGGTATCATCGCGGGATATGCATGTGCCGGCCTATACGGCATAGGGATCACGGCTGCGAGCCTCATGGCAACTACGGCCATGCAGCTCGCCATCGACGCCTTCGGGCCTATTGCTGACAATGCGGGTGGGATCGCGGAAATGAGCGAACTGCCCGACGAAGTCCGCGACCGAACGGACAACCTGGATGCCGTAGGAAACACCACAGCAGCCAGTGGTAAAGGTTTTGCGATCGCTTCAGCAGCCTTAACAGCTCTGGCCCTATTCGCAGCTTTTGTAGGAATGACAGGTATATCGGCCATTGACCTTTACAAAGCTCCGGTCTTGGCCGGCCTCTTTATTGGAGGGATGATCCCTTTCATTTTCTCAGCCCTGGCCATTAGCGCAGTAGGTCGAGCTGCAATGTCCATGGTCCAAGAGGTCCGACGCCAATTCCATAGCAAGCCCGGGATCCTGGAGGGGACCGAAAAGCCGGAGTACGATAAATGTGTGGAGATCTCCACCAAAGCTTCCCTTAAAGAAATGATGATCCCCGGGGCGATCGCCCTCTTAACCCCTATCATCATCGGATTCGGGTTTCAAGGGGTCTTCGATTATGTCAGTTCAGCCGAGATCCTCGGTGGGGTCCTTTCGGGAGTCCTCGTTTCGGGTGTTCTGATGGCTTTCTTCCAGTGCAATGCAGGTGGAGCTTGGGACAACGCCAAGAAAACCATCGAAGAAGGCTTTACCATCGATGGCGAAGAGACCGGAAAGGGAAGCGAAGCGCACAAAGCTTCGGTCACTGGTGACACCGTGGGCGACCCCTTGAAGGACACATCCGGACCTTCGATGAACATCCTTATCAAACTGATGATGATCGTCTCCTTGGTGATCGCGCCCCACATCGGAGAAGAAGGGGCGCATAGCGAAAGCGACGGCGAAGGAAAGGCCATGGAACGCTCCCTGGAGCAAGAAGCCCAGGGAAGCAAGAAACAGGCGAAGATCGAAGAAGCTGCTGAATTCCCCGGGAAAGGGTAGTCCACTAAATCCCTTCCCAAAGCGCTGGATCTTTAACCCAACTCCCTGTCTCCTTTCGTTGGGCTTTTGAATTTGGACATTGGGATCCGAGCTCCCTTTCCGTCCAACCCTACCCCAAAGAACGATCCGAACTTCGGGGTATGGAACAGCAAGGAAGGAACGGGGAGGAAGTCGCAGCTCAGTATTTGGAGGAGCAAGGGTATCGGATCCGGGAACGGAATTGGACCTTCGGCCATCGCGAAGTCGACCTTATTGCGGAAAAGGAGGAGCTCCTCATCATCGCAGAAGTGAAAACCCAGAAGGACCGGAAATTCGGATCGCCCCAATTCCGGGTCAATAAGGCGAAACAAGAGAACCTTCTTCAAGCGGCGAACGGCTATGTCCGTATAAAAGGGCTCGACCGCGAGGTCCGTTTCGATATCCTGGCCGTGATCATCAACGAAAAAGGAGAAGAAGTCCACCATATAGAGAACGCCTTCGGACCCCGGTGGTAATGAATGTGAAGGGCTCCCGAATCCCCCTTAACTTTGTGGAAAAGCGGAACGATGAGCGCAGCGGGCAAAGGAAAAGGACCGAGCAAAAAAAGAAAAGGGGACAAGCCCAGCAAGGACCGGCGAAGCGGATCCCGGAAGCTTATGGACGAAGGGCCTCACCGAAAGGAAGGAAAAGCAGATCGCGGAGGCCAAGGAAAAGCAGATGCGAAAAAAAAGGGGATCCGGCTGAACAAGTTCATAGCGAACGCTGGACTCTGTTCCCGTCGAGAAGCGGACGACCTGATCGCGGCCGGATCGATCAAAGTGAACGGAGAGGTGGTCAACGAACTCGGGACACGCGTCTCTCCAAAGGACGAGGTCCGGTTCGGGGATCGCCGCCTTCAGATCGAGAAGAACGTCTATGTGCTCCTCAATAAGCCGAAGGACACGATCACTTCAGCTTCCGACGAAAAGGGCAGGCGCACGGTCATGGAATACGTGAAGAACGCCTGTAAGGAACGGCTCTACCCTGTGGGAAGGCTCGACCGCAACAGTACCGGCCTTTTGCTCCTTACCAATGACGGCGCATTGGCTGAAAAGCTAACCCACCCCCGCCATCGGGTGAAAAAACTTTACCACGTCGAATTGGACCGCAACCTGGCCCAAAAGGACCTGGATGCGCTCTTAAAAGGCGTGGAATTAGAGGATGGCGAATTCGCCGTGGACGCCGCCTCCTATGTTAAAGGAGCCCCGAACAAAAAAAGCGTGGGGATCGAGCTCCACAGCGGAAAGAACCGGATCTTGCGCCGCCTATTCGAAGCCCTGGGATATAAGGTGAAAAAGCTGGATCGTGTGGTCTATGCCGGTTTGACGAAAAAAGACCTGCCCCGAGGTAAATGGCGATATTTGACGGATAAGGAAGTGAGCTTCCTGAAAATGCGGGAAACCCCTCAATGATCCTTCGGGTCGGACGTTCCCATAAGGCGTTTCCTTTTTAGCTTTTCTCCCATTTTAGAGCCTTGAAGATCCTCCGGAATACCGTTATCACCCTCCTCATCCTCCTAAGCATCTTTATCGGATCCGGCTTCCTTATTTCCCATTATTACGGGGACGAGGTGAAAAAAGCCGTGATCCACAGACTCAACCAAAAGCTCAAAGTGGAAGTGGACGTGGAAGAGGTCAGCTTCTCGGTCCTCCGCAAATTCCCTTATGCCTCAGTAGGGCTCGATAAGGCCGTTTTAACGAAGGAAAAGGACACCCTCTTCCATTTCGATAAGATCTTCCTTCAATTCGACATCGTGGACCTCTTTCGAGGACAACAAAAGATCGACCGCGTGAGCTTTGAAGACGGGAGCTTTCGACTTCCGGTGGATGCGAACGGCAACCATCCCTACTCCGATATGTGGCAAGCCGAAACAGAAACCGAGGATACGAGCTCCCGATTCGAATTGGACCGTTTGACTTGGGAACAGGTCCGCTTCTACTACAACGACCAACGTTCGGGGACCTCTTTCCAGACCGATATTTCCTACGCTTTTCTACAAGGGGACTTCAAGGATAAGAAAAGCGAGCTCAGAACGAGGATCGAAGGGACCTGGAACTCTATCGATCTGGGGGAACGCTCTTGGACGAAAATGGACCGCCCTTATAATGTAGAGGCCAGCGGGAAGATCCACAACGAAGAAAAAAAGGTCGAGATCCAAAAAGGGGAATTGCGTTGGAACGGGCTTCAAGGGAAGGTCGACGGAACGATCAGCTATGGGGCCGGCTCCCGCCTCGATCTCGCCTTCAGAACCCCCTACCAAGCCAGCGAAAAATACATGAATGCCTGGCCGAACCTCTTGATCATGCCCGAAGGATATCGGACCGAAGCTCAAATGCGGGTCGAAGGCGCATGGGAAGGCCCGACAGGAAAGGGTGCTGGTCCGGTCCTAAAAGGGAACATGGAACTCAAGGATGGAAAGATCCGCCATAAGAGTTCGGGGATCGAGGCAAGCAAGCTGAAGGCGAAAGGAAGTTTCCGAACGCGGAATAAAAGAGGAAGGCCGATCATCCGACTCAAGAGTTTCAGCGGAGAACTAGGAGGGGGTGAATGGAAAGGAAAAGGCCATTGGAGTCCAGGAGGATCGGGAGAAGAACACCGCCTGAAGGTGCATCTGAATGGGAAAAGCCGCGTGAAGGAAACAGTGCGCTTTCTTGGGATCGATACCCTGCGGAAAGCTGAAGGGAAATGGGAAGCGAGCCTTCGGGTCCAAGGGGCCTTGGCAGCATTTCGAGCCCCAACCCCTGGAGAACTGGAAAGAGCTTCGATCAGTGGAAGGGCCGAGTTGAAGGACGCCACTTTAGCGGTCAAAGGGAATGATAAAGCCTTCCGAAATGTGAGCGGCACTTTTCTCCTCCATGGAATGGACGCCGCCGTGGAGGATCTGGAGGGAAAACTCGGCGGAAGCAAAATGAAATTGAAAGGGCGCTTTTACGAACTCCTGCCTTACTTGTTCCTTCCCCATAGCACGCTCCGGATCAATGCGGAGTTGAGCTCTCCCTCCCTCAACCTCGACCGCCTCCTTGAAGATCCGGAAGGAAGCAGTTCCAAAAACAGCTCTTCCTATAACCTCAGTTTCCCAGAAGACCTTCGCTTCGATCTGAAAGCGGATATCGATGAGCTGAAATTCCGCCGATTCAACCCGAGCGACCTGAAAGGAAGGATCGAATTGGGACCCGGTGGTCTACAAGGAAGGGGGATCTCCATGCGGATCGCTCAAGGCCGCTTGAACGGCAACATGTCCATAGATGCCAGCCGCTCTCCGTATGAGGCCCGTGCAGGCGTGAATTTGAAGGGGATCCATATACGCCCTTTTTTCCGTGCTTTTGAAAATTTCGGGCAAGAGCTCGTCCGCCATGAACACCTCAAAGGCGTTATCGATGCCGATATTCGATACAGCTCATCCCTTCAAAAAAACCTTACGATACCCCCCAAATCCGTGTTGAGTACGGTAAAGCTCGAATTCCGAAAGGGCGAATTGATCCGATTCGAACCCCTCATGGATCTGGGGGAAAAGCTAGCAGAAAAAAAGGTCCTCAACAGTTTCCTCGATCTCGAGGAGTTATCCAAGGAATTGAAGCACGTCCGCTTTAAGACCTTGAAAAATCGCTTCCGGATCGAAGACGAAGAACTCATCATCCCCCGCTTCGACGTTCGCTCCAATGCCCTGGACATCACCGCCACTGGAAAGCAGGGATTTGACGGGAAGATCGATCACCATTTCGAGATCCTGCTCGACGATCTCCTCACCCGATCCGAGAAGAGCGAGTTCGGCTATATCAAAGATGAAGGCCGGAAAAAACGCCTCTTCGTAAAAATGACCGGAAATTCCGAAAACCCCGACCTTAGTTTCGACAGACAGGCAGCGAGCGAATTCCGCCAAAAGCGGAGAGAAAAGGAAAAAGAGAGTGTTAAAGATGCGCTGCGGAAAGAGTTCGGGCTTTTCGGAGGAAAAGACAGTCTATCCACCGACAGTACTGAAAAAGAAGAAGAGAAAAGCGACCCTGTTTTCGATGTAAAATGGGGAGATGAAAAGAAAAAGGAGAAGGAGCAAGAAAAAAAGGAAAAGGAAAAAAGCTTTTGGGAGCAATTAGGGATCGGTGATGACGAGGAGAAAGAGGAAAAAGAAAGCGATAAGTGAACCTTTATTCACGCAAACAACGGTGGAAGATCGCCTTAATGGCCTTTGCGGTGGTGATCGTGATCGGTTCCATTTGGTACACCGGACGCATCGTGGAGCGGATCCGATCTGAAGAACGCGAACAAGTCCGGATCTGGTCACAAGCGGTCAAGAAGAAAGCAGACCTCGTCAAATACACCCGCTCTCTTTTCGATAAACTGCGGAAGGAAGAACGAAAAAAGGTGGAGTTATGGGCTGCGGCCACCAAGCGATTGGCCGGAGATGAGCAGATATCCGACTACGGCTTTCTCATGCGGGTGGTCCGTAACAACACGACCGTCCCCGTCATCCTCGCTGATGAAGAAGGCGATGTGATCTCTTCCAGAAACCTGGACACGGCAAAAAAAGACGAGGAAGCATACCTCCAGGAGCAAATGGAACTGATGAAAAAGGCCAATGAGCCGATCGAGATCGAGCTCCATGGGGGACGCAAACATTACCTCTACTACCGGGATTCCAAATTATTCCGACAACTCAAAGAGGTGATGAACGAGCTGATCCGTTCTTTCATCTCGGAGACCGTCGTCAATACCGCATCGGTCCCGGTCATCCTTACCGATAGCACGCGGGACAGCGTGATCGCTTTCGGCAACATCGATAGCAGCCTCGTCAGAGACCCGGACCGTCTGGACCGAAAGATCGCGGAGATGGAAGCCGATAACGAACCTATCAAGGTCAATCTTCGAGGGGATGAGCCCAGTTACGTCTTTTACCAAGGGTCTTGGGTCCTTACGCAACTTCGCTATTATCCATATGTGCAATTCACCATCATCGGTCTTTTCCTGCTTATCGGCTATTTCCTCTTCAGTTCCTTCCGAAAAGCAGAGCAAAACCAAGTCTGGTTGGGGATGGCCAAGGAGACCGCCCATCAATTGGGAACCCCTCTATCTTCGCTCATGGCATGGATGGAACTGCTTAAAGCCCGCGACACTGACCCTGAACTGATCGATGAACTCCAAAAGGACGTGGACCGCCTCGGGACTATCACGGACCGATTCTCCAAGATAGGCTCGAACCCGGAACTTCATGAGGAGGAGATCGTACAAGTGCTCGAAGAACTGATCGCCTATTTGCGCTCGAGGACCAGCCAAAAGGTCCGTTATGAACTCGACAAGGAGGATGACGAACACCTAAAGGTCCGGATCAATAAAGCCCTCTTCGGATGGGTGATCGAAAATCTGTGCAGGAACGCCTTGGATGCGATGGAGGGCGAGGGCGTGATCCGCATCTCCGTTAAGAACGCAGGGGATCAGGTCTACGTGGATGTTTCGGACACCGGTAAGGGGATCCCTGCCGGCAAACAGAAGACCGTCTTTGAACCGGGATTCACCTCCAAAGAGCTCGGATGGGGACTCGGCCTCTCGCTCACGAAGCGCATCATCGAGGAATATCATGGAGGGAGGATCTTCGTAAAGAACTCCGAACCGGGAAAAGGGACCACTTTCCGGATCGTTTTGAACAAGTGATGGCCGGCGTCTATTTCCATATCCCCTTCTGCAAACAAGCTTGTACTTACTGCGATTTTCATTTCAGGGTCGGCCTTAAAGATGATGCGGCGATGACCGAGGCGATGCTGAAGGAGATCCGTGAGGAGGCGAACTTCCCCTTTGAAAAGCCCCTCGATTCTGTCTATTTCGGAGGTGGAACGCCCAGCCTCTTCGATCCTGAACGGATCGAAGCCTTTATCGAAGCGAGCAGGGAGCTTTTCGGGCTCGAGCCCGAAGCCGAGATCACGCTGGAAGCAAATCCCGACGATCTGAACCCGGAACGGATGAAGGCCTACCGGGAGATCGGAGTGAACCGCCTGAGCATCGGGGTCCAAACGTTCAACGACGAACTCCTGAAGCGCTTTGGGCGACCTCATAACGCTGAGGAGGCCGCCCAATGCCTGAAGGATGCGGCCGAGCATTTTCCGACCTTTTCGGCGGACCTGATCTTTGGAATGTCCGGTTATGCCGAAAAAACCCTGGAAAACGACCTGCTGAGCATGTTCGAGCTCGGAGCTCCCCATATTTCGACCTATGGCCTGACCATCGAACCGGACACGGTCTTAGCCCGCCAGATCGAAAAAGGGACGGAATCCCCTCCGGATGAGGAGGAAATGAAGAACGCCTATGAACGGATCATGCAAAAACTCCAGGAAGCCGGCTACGAGCATTACGAGATATCCAACTTCGCTAAGCCGGGCCATAGGGCGGTTCACAACGCTTCCTACTGGAGCGGTGAACCCTACCTTGGGGTCGGTCCCGCAGCTCATTCCTTTGACGGCCGGAACAGGTGGTGGAATATCCCAAAAAATGCCCGTTACATCAGGGGGATCCGTGCGTCTGAACCGGAGCGGGAAATAGAAACCTACGACCCTGTGGACCGAGCGAATGAACGCATGCTAACGAGCCTGCGCACCGCTGAAGGCTTGCTCCCCGATGAGCTCCGGGAGTATGGCCTTGACCTTTGGGAACTACGAGGAGAAGAGCTTCGCTCGATGATGCAAGAAGGCGTTTTGGCGAAAGAAAAAGAACGCTTACGTTTGACCCGAAAAGGCAAGCTCTTGGCCGATCGGGTTTCCGAGCGCTTGTTCATTTTGAAGGATGATCGCTGAATTCCATCTTCAAAGCGGAACCATCAAAGTCGACCTGGAACAGGCCATCGACCTCTCCGACCCTTTTACGGATCAAGGGAACGGCCCCTTGGCTTGGGGCGTCCAGCATCCGAGCTATACCCCCGTAAGGATAGGGGATTTTGTGGGAAGTGTGAAGGAAGGAGGGGCGGTGAATTTCCGCGATCTCTTCCTGAACCCCCACGGCAATGGAACCCACACCGAATGTCACGGCCATATCACCGATACCGTTCACAGCGTGAACCGGGGATGGGAGCGACCTTTCCATAAAGCTCTTCTCCTCGAGGTCGCCCCCATCGAGCAAAAAAGGGCCGATCCCCCGAAAGAGAAAGGGGATGCGGTGATCACCAAAAGCTCCCTCGAAAAAGAGCTGGAAAAAGCGAAAGGGATCACGGCCCTCATCCTTCGGACCCATCCTTATTCCGGGGAAAGGCCGCGAAATTACAGCGGTAGCAATCCGCCCTATTTCGACCCCGATGTAATGGAAATGCTGCGCGAAAAAGGGATCCTGCATCTGCTCACCGACCTGCCTTCTGTCGATAAGGAGAATGATGGAGGACAGCTCCCGGCACACCACACCTTTTGGAATGTTCCGGATGATCCCGACCATGAACGGACCATCACTGAATTGATCCACGTTCCGGAAGGAACCCCTGAAGGCGTTTACATCCTGGATCTACAGGTAGCGCCCGTCGAGAACGATGCTGCCCCTTCCCGCCCTCTGATATTCCCTCCAGTGGCCTAAAGCAGCTTTTGTGAAATTCCTCTCGGGGAGGGTTAAATTCGGAAACGGCACGACCGTTCAAATCTTTATTCTATGGCAAGCGGACTCGACGGCACAGACCTCCGTATCCTCAAAGCCCTTCAGGAGAACTGCAAGGTCACGAACATTCAACTTTCCCAGCAAGTAGGCCTGTCCCCAGCACCCACCCTCGAGAGGGTGAAAAAACTCGAAAGTTCCGGCTATATCCGGTCCTATCATGCCGTGGTGGAACCCGAAATGCTCGGCCTCGGATTGACCGCCCTGATCCAAGTAGCCCTGGCCCGCCAAATGGAGAACGCCATTCAATCCTTCCATGAACAAGTGATGGAGGTTGACGAGATCGTGGAGTGTTACCAGTTGACAGGGGACTTCGATTATTTGCTCAAAGTGATCGTCGAGGATATTCCTGCCTTTGAAAAGCTGATCACTGAAAAGCTGAGCCGGATCGAAGAGATCGGACAAATGACCACTAACGTGGTCCTTTCCAAAACCAAGGATTCCCACGTGCTACCTACGGATTACGAGCAGGAAGGAGAGCCCAAAAAGGAAGAGGGCGGCTGATCCCGACAGCTTTACCTTCACCCAGCAACTTCCCTAAATGGGTTTTTTTATTTTTGGGGAAAAGCGCCTTCTATGAAACTCCGGATCCTTTTCCTCGCGATCACCCTTTTCTCCTTCCCCCTCCTTTCAAACGCACAGCCCGAGATCCAAGTCAGTGAGACCAGTGCGAAATTCGATGGCGAGAGCCATAATGCACTCGGTGTAATGGTCTATGGGGAAGAGCACGATGAAGTGGAGAAAAAAGCCCGACGTACGTTCCGGGGATGGGGTAACGTGAAGAACCGCGAAGCTCCTTTGCACATTAACAAAGCGGAATGGGACGAAATGGGGGACTTGCCCTTCGACTTTTGGCTCAAAGTGGAAGAACAGGATGACAGCACGCACAAAGTCCTGGTCGGCGTCAACCTCGGAGGGGCCTGGCTCAACTCCAGCGACCACAGCGATCGCTACGCAGCCCTTAAACAAAAACTTCACGAATTCGCGGTCCGCGTGACCAAGGAAGCGATGGAAGGCGTCGTCGAGCGTGAACAAGAGAAGCTTGAAGAGCTCCAGAGCAAGCTAGAGGACATACAAGACCAAAAGGAGGACCAAAAAGGAAACATCGAAGACCAAAAGGAAACCATCGAAGAGGCCAAGCAAACGATCGAGGAGGCCAAGAAAGCGATCGAAGAGGCTGAGAAAACGATCGAAGAATTGGAAGAAAAGAAAAAGACCCAAAAAGAAAAAGTGAAAGCTCAGAAAAAAGAAGTCCAAAAGGTCAAAGAGCGGAAGGAAGCCGTGGAATGAAGCTTCATATATAAAGACCTTTAAAAAAAGGGCGTTCTTCGAACGCCCTTTTTTTGCTCCATATCCCCCGGATAGCGATCATTATCATTGCATCCGCCCATGCCACCGGTCCGTTATCATCTCATCATGCACTTCGTCGTGTTGATCTACGGGTTCACCGGAGTGCTGGGCAAACTGATCTCGATCGATTCCTTCCAACTCGTATGGCACCGAATGTTGATCGCAGCACTCGGCATCGCTGCTTTTCTCTTTTTCAAAAAGATCCCTTTTGCGATCCGGCGAGGAGAAGCCCTTCGAATGCTCGGGGTCGGTTTCCTGATCGCCCTCCATTGGATCGCTTTCTTCGGGGCGATCAAGGCTTCGAACGTCTCGGTGACCTTGGGGTGCATGGCCTCGGCTTCCCTTTTCACTGCTTTTCTGGAACCCCTCTTTTTTCGAAAAAAGGTCCGATCGTACGAGGTCTTCCTGGGCCTGATCGTGATCGGGGGGTTGTGGACCATTTTCCGGTTCGAAGCCCACTATGCCACTGGGATCATGCTAGCCCTATTGGCATCCTTCAGTGCAGCCCTATTCACGGTCATCAATGCACGCATGATCGAAGGAAGGGGGGCCGGGATCATCTCCTTTTACGAAATGCTCGGTGGCACGATCGGAATATCCCTCTTTTTCCTTTTCAGTGGAACGCCGACTTCTTCGCTTTTCCAAATGGGTGGGGCCGATCTCATCTACTTGCTCATCCTGGGGCTGGTCTGTACAGCATTCGCCTTCATGGCCAGTGTCCACGTCATGAAGGTGCTCAGCCCTTTCTCCGTATCCCTTACGATCAACATGGAACCCATCTACGGGATCCTTTTGGCCTTTCTCTTTTTCGGTGAAGAAGAGAAAATGTCCTTCGGCTTTTACCTCGGCACCCTGATGATCCTGCTCGCGCTTTTCACGGATGTATGGATGAAGAGGCGTAAGAAAGGTCAAAAGGTGAGCTCGGAAGCTCCAGCAAATTCAAAGCCCTGAACTTCACGGATCACCTTGGAACTTTTCCCTTCCACCCTTTGGGATTTGGGATTTGGGATTTAAATATGTATCACCTCATCGTAAGCCGCAGCCGCAGCCTCCATCACAGCTTCACTGAGCGTCGGGTGCGGATGGATCGATTTGATGATCTCATGGCCGGTCGTTTCGAGTTTCCGGGCAGCTACGACCTCAGCGATCAACTCCGTGACGTTGGCGCCGATCATATGAGCTCCGAGCCATTCGCCGTACTTCGCGTCGAAGATCACTTTGACGAAACCTTCGGAATGCCCGGCCGCACTCGCCTTTCCTGAGGCGGAGAACGGAAAGTTCCCGACCTTGAGCTCGTAACCCTGATCCTTCGCCTGCTGCTCGGTGTAACCGACCGAAGCGATCTCGGGGAAAGTATAAGTGCAAGAAGGATTGTTGTTGTAATCGAGCAGTCCCGGGTCCATTCCGGCGATCCGCTCGACGCAATTGAGGGCTTCATGGGTTCCCAGGTGTGCGAGGGCAGGCCCGGGGATCACGTCCCCGATGGCATAATAACCGGGAACAGTGGTCTCGTACTTCTCATTGACCTGGATCCTGCCCTGATCGGTGGCGATCCCCACATCTTCAAGCCCCATTTCCTCGATGTTCGCATCGATGCCGACCGCGGAAAGGACCACATCGCAATCGATCGTTTCTTCCCCTTTCTTCGTCTTCACTTTCACTTTGCAGCCCTTGCCTTTCGTTTCCACGGATTCTACCGAAGAAGCGAGCTTCAGGTCCATGCCTGACTTCTTGAAGGACCGCTCGAGGGTCTTGGAAACCTCTTCGTCTTCTACAGGGACCAAGTGATCCATGTATTCGACGATCGTCACTTCCGTGCCGATGGCGTTGTAAAAATAAGCGAATTCGCAACCGATGGCTCCTCCTCCTACTACCACCATCTTCTTTGGCTGCTGCTCCAGGGTCATCGCCTCCCGGTAACCGATGATCTTTTTACCGTCCTGCGGCAAGTTCGAGAGGTTTTTAGATCGTCCTCCTGTAGCGATGATCACGTTCCCGGCCTGATAGGTTTCGCTCTTCCCCTTTTCATCGGTAACCTCCACCTGCTTGTCCTTCTTCACCTTGCCAAAACCTTCAAGGACGTCGATCTTGTTCTTCTTCATCAAGAACTGCACCCCCTTGCTCATCCCATTGGCAACGTTCCGGCTCCGTTCGATCACCTTATCGAACTGGATGCTCGCCTGATCGATCTTGATCCCGTAATCCTGAGCATGGTTCACATAATCGAACACATTGGCCGTTTTGAGAAGGGCTTTGGATGGGATACACCCCCAATTGAGGCAAACACCGCCGAGGTTCTCTTTTTCGACGATGGCCACTTTCATACCGAGTTGGGAGGCACGGATGGCTGCTGGATATCCACCGGGTCCGCTGCCGATCACGATCAGGTCGTACTTGCTCATCGATGCGTCTTTTTCGTTCGGGGCGCCGAATTTAAGAAAAAAGGGGGTAGGAGGTTAATGCCAAACCCCAAATCCAAACCCCAAATCCAAAGCCCAGATCCCAAAAGGGTATTGAAGCAGAAAGAATCGCCCCAAAGCTTCAACCCGGAACCGGTAAGAAGGCCGGGGATCATCCCTCGGAAGGAAGCATCTGACTTTTGAGACAGCTCCCTCACGGATCCGTACCTTCATTCAAAAGAAGAAAAAGCCC
>CAZOSO010000041.1:13854-15663 GCA_964582635.1 uncultured Weeksellaceae bacterium
CGGATCCGTACCTTCATTCAAAAGAAGAAAAAGCCCATGGCAGGGTCAGCTCCAAGGATCGAAAACGCTTCATGGGGAAAAGTCGAGGTGGAAGGCTTTGAGAAGACATTCAAGGATGTCAAGCTCTATCCGGGAGGAGCCCGGGAATGGGATTGGAACGAAACCGGTACCCGTCACGATCCGGGGATCCAAACGGAAGACCTCCGCGAGCTGACCGAACACGGAGCTGAACGGGTCATCCTGTCCCAAGGGTATTGGAAGCGATTGAAAGTCCCCGAGCAAACTCGCTCCTATTTGCAAGAACGATCCATCGAACTGGAGGTCCTTCCGACCGGAAAAGCCGTTGAGCGATACAACGAAGCATTGAAAGAAGAAGAGAAGGTCGGGGCTCTCATCCATTCCACTTGTTGAGCATGCGCCTGGCCATCATCAGCTTCTGCCTTCTCCTACCCCTTTCCCTTTTAGCTCAAGGAAAAAAGGACAGCAATGAAGTACGGGGGGAAGTGAGTTTTTACTCCAATACGCCCAGCTTTCCGTTGAGCGGCCAAGTTTTTACCACCCCTTACCATCCGGGTATCGACCTTGGAGCGAGCACGCCTTTCAATGTGAAAAAGAAAGGCCGATGGGAACTGAGCGGGAATTTGAACTACTATTACCATCGCCTTTCCCATCACGGAATCGGGTTGCGGGGAGGCATTCGCTATCGGAGAATGGGGGATCCTGATAGCGGACGTTATGGTTTCTCTTGGGAGCTCGGATTGAAGATGGGTTATTTGCACATGATCACCGAACGAGCGCGTTATGAGCTGAACGAAGAGACCGGGGAGTACGAAAAGCTCCCTTCCACGGGCCGCTCCCAATTCTCCTTCGGATTAGCGACCGGGCCTGCTTATCGATTCCCACAAGCTCCGAAATGGGAGCTCTTCTTGAATTACCGCTTTTGGGTACAGACCCCCTTCGTCAATCAATACGTCCCGGTACTCCCCAACGTCGCGCTTCATTTCGGGCTTCGCTTTCAACTTCCTTCCAAATACCGATCGGAATGAAACGGCCGCTTTTGCTCCTTTATCCGCTTTTTGCTTTCATCCTCTTCAGCGCCTGCCAAAAAGAAGAGGAACCCGAGCCGGCTTGTTCCTATTCCCAGGACCATTCTTCTCATCCCAAAGCCGAAAAGCTCCAGAAGCTCTTGGAAGAATATGTGGACAAAGGACTTCCGGGGGCGACCGTTCTTATACGCAATGGAAATGGCGTTTGGGTCGGATCGGCCGGAAAAGCCGATCTAGAGAACGATATCCCCATGAAGCCTTGCCATGTTTCCAAAGTAGCCAGTATCACCAAGCTCATGATGGGCACGGTGGCGCTTCAATTGGTCGAGGAGGGCAAGCTTTTTTTGGACGATCGCCTGGGAGAGGTACTGGCCTTCAGCAAACTCGAGGATGTTGCGAACGCCAGGAATGCCACCATTCGCCAATTGATGAACCATCGGAGCGGGATCTACGACGTGGTCTCGGATCAGGGATTTTATTTGAGCATTCTCGACGAACCGGATCAGGAGTGGAGCACGGAGGAGATCCTCGACCAGGTTCGGAACGAGGACCCTTATTTCGCCCCCGGTGGAGGTGAGCGTTATTCCAACACCAACTTCACCCTCCTGAGCATGGTGATGGAGCAAGCGACCGGGAAAGAACACCAAGACCTTCTCCGAGAAAGGATCTTTCAGCCCTTGGACCTCCATGACACTTATTACGATCCCCACGATGAATTGCCCGATCACACCGCTCACGGGTATTACGACCTTTACAACGACGG
>CAZOSO010000042.1:0-4722 GCA_964582635.1 uncultured Weeksellaceae bacterium
ATGTTCGGCTTATTATCCGGCTTCAAGCCGCTGAAGATCTCCTCCACGTACATCTTGGCCACCCGATGCGGCGTGCCCTTCAAGCTATCATCTTCGAGGTCGAGGCCGAGCGTATCCATGATCGCTTCAAAATGCTCAGCGATCCGCTCGATCTTGTCCTCATCGCTCTTTTCGAAGGCATCCTTCCGCAAAGGCGTTTCGATCAGAGGATCCAGATCGGTCTCCAAGCGCTCGTTCTTTCCCTCGGGCTTATGAGCGGCTCCTTCGCTCTCTCCCTCAGTCGTACGATCATTCCCCGCTGTATTCAACGAAGTTCCTTTCGGTTTCATAGAGAATGGTTTGCAGGCTGAGCGAAGGATCGAGCCTTTCGCGCAGCCGTTTCCAGATCACTTGAACAATGTTCTCGGCGGTAGGGTTCAGATTTTCGAAATCTTTTGTGTCCAAATTGAGGTTTTTGTGATCGAACGGTTGAACGACCTCTTCCTCGATCAGGTTCTGCAAGGTTTTGAGATCGATCACATAACCCCACTCCGGATCCACCTCCCCGCTGACCTTTACCACCAAACTGTAATTGTGCCCGTGGTAATGGGGATTATTGCACTTTCCATAAACCCTTTGGTTCTCCTCAGGGCTCGCATCGGGATTGTGAAGACGATGAGCGGCGCAAAAATCCGCTTTACGGCAAACGGTGACCATGGGCTCGTTTCAGGCAGCAAAGGTACAAGATCCGGAGCGATGGTCCGATCGCCTATCTTTGAAGTTCAGACCGGGAATGCTTCTCGTTCTCTATTCCGTAAGCCAAGTGAAGCGCCCCTATGGACCGACCTACTTCCCCAAAACATGCGCCGGGACTAAGCCGCCTTCTTCAATGGGGGGCTTTTTTCGGGGGGCTGATCCTGGTCGGGCACTACCTTCGCTCGCTCTTGATCCCGCTCATTTTCGCCTTTTTTCTGGCCATGCTCGTGCTACCCCTTTGCAACCGAATGGAGCGGGTCGGGATGGGACGGATCCTGTCCTCTCTTCTAGGAGTGATCCTTTTAACGAGCATCTTTGCGGGCCTTATCACCTACCTGAGCTTCCAGGTCCAAAGCTTCATGCAGGAATTGCCGGACCTCCGGTTCCAACTTCAGCAAGCTTTTGAGGGTTCCGTTCAACGACTCGAGGATTACCTGGGGCAAGACTTGGATGAACTTTTTCTTCTTCAAAACGGTACAGGTTTGTTGCGGTCGGGAGGGGCGCTTTTCACGGGGGCTTTATCGATGACCTCCAGCATCCTGAGCTTTTTCGCCATCCTCCCGATCTATGTCTTTTTGATCCTCCTATACAGGAATTCGTTCAAGCGCTTCCTCGAATATTTCCGATTCGGGGAAGCCCGAGAAGATGGGGGGAAAAGTGCGATCGACCGCATCAAGGAACTGGCGACCGGTTATTTGGTCGGTTTGCTTTTGGTGATCGCCATCATCGCTGTGCTCAATACGACGGGACTTCTTCTGCTCGGGATCAAACTCGCCATCCCCCTCGGGATCTTTTCGGCCTTGCTCACGATAGTCCCCTATGTGGGGGTCGTCGTAGGAGCGGCCATGCCGACCCTCATCGCCTTGATCACGAAAGATTCCTGGTGGTACCCGATCGGGGTGGTAGCGGTCTATTCCTTCGTGCAATTCCTGGAAGGCAACTTCATCACCCCTAAGATCGTGGGGTCTAAAGTGGACATCAATCCCCTCGCTGCGATCGTGGGGCTCCTCGCAGGGGGGGTCTTGTGGGGCATCGTAGGGATGATCCTGGCCATCCCGCTATTGGGGATCATCAAAGTCCTTTGCGAGGAAATACCGGACCTTCGTCCTTTTGCGATATTATTGAACGAGCAACGCTAAAAAAAGGGATCATAAAAGCTCAGGGGAATGGCTCGGATCAGAAAGCTCAAGGACATTTGGCGGATCTTAAAGGATTCGGTGATCGATTTCTGGCAGACCGATCCGCTGAGTCACGCCGCAGCTATCGCTTTCTATGCGATCTTCAGTCTCCCGGCCGTTCTGATCATCATCATTTCCCTGGTCGGTTCATTGTTCGGGGCTGAAAGCGCCAGGCAGGAACTATATGCCGGGATCAGCAATGCCATCGGACCGGATACGGCGGAGCGGGTCCAGGGGATCATCGAGAACACGTCGATCGCCGAACCCAGTACGGTCGCCAACCTGATCGGTATCGGGATCCTTCTTTTCTCAGCCACTACGGTATTCACCGTCCTTCAACACGCCCTGAATCAGATCTGGCGTGTTATGGAAAAGCCGGAGAAAAGCAGTGTTATCAAACTGGCGATCGATCGGGGGATATCTTTCTTAATGGTCCTTTTATTGGGAGCGATCATGGCCACGAGTGTGCTCCTGGAAACGGTTTTGGTGCTCATCAATGATTACTTGGATTCAGCCCTCCCCGAAAATAAGTTGATCCTGGACCTCGATTTCTTCTTCAAAGTGGCCAATTATCTGATCAGCACGGTGGTCATCACCCTGATCTTCTCCTTCATCTTCAAGATCCTCCCGGACGTGGTCGTCAAATGGAAGGACGTGCTGATAGGGGCGATCGTCACGACCCTCCTTTTCGTGCTCGGAAAATATTTGATGGGCCTTTACCTCTCTACATCCACGATGACCTCCGCATACGGAGCGGCAGGTTCCCTGGTGATCCTTTTGATGTGGATCTATTACTCGGCGTTCATTCTCCTCTATGGCGCCAATTTCACCAAGATCCACGCGAAGTATTCGGGGCGTCCGACCGTGCCCCGGAAAAGAGCCGTATCTTATCGCATCGAAGAAGCTCAGCTCGAGGAGAAATGAGCCGAAAGCGGCGCTTTTCCCATGCATCCCCTTTCCGCCGTCATCATCACTTACAATGAAGAAGCGAACATCGCTCGCTGCCTTGAACCGCTTCGTGAGGTAGCGGACCAGATCCTCGTCGTGGATTCCTATTCCACGGACGGCACCGTCGAGATCGCCGAGGCCCAAGGAGCTGAACTGATCCAGCACTCCTTCGATGGGCACATCCAACAAAAGAACCGCGCCATGGAGCAAGCCCGCTATGACCTGGTGCTCTCTTTGGATGCGGATGAGGTCTTAACCGAGGAAGCGGTCCACTCCATCCGGGAAGTAAAAGAAAACCCTTTTGCGGATGCTTATTCGTTTCCCCGCCTCACCAATTATTGCGGCCAATGGATCCGCCATTGCGGATGGTACCCGGATCGTAAAGTGCGCCTTTGGGATCGTAAGAAAGGAAGATGGGGAGGGATGAACCCCCACGACAGGGTGGTCATGGACCAGGATGCGAGCATCGGAGCCCTCAAGGGAGAGCTCCTCCACTATTCCTTTCCCAGCATCCGCTCCCATGTCGAAACCTCCAACAAGTTCTCCGACATCGTTGCCGATGAACTCTACCGCAAAGGGAAAAAACCCCATCTTTTTTATCACCTGCTTTTGAACCCCTCCTTCACTTTCTTCAAGAAATACATCCTTCAAGGCGGGATCCGGGACGGCTACTATGGCTTCCTGATCTGTACGATCAGCGCCTATTACAACTTCCTGAAATACGCAAAGGGGAGAGACCGCTTTTTAAGAGACGCGGATCAACCTTCCCGGGACCAGACCAGGTAATCGAGCTCAGGGGGTTCGTACCCGTAGCGCCTCAATAGCATCGCGATCTGGGCTCGGTGATGAGTGCCGTGATCGACGATGTGAAAGAGAACGTCGGGCAAACGCTCGTAATGGGTTTTCCCCACTTTATCCCGGTAAGAGATCGCTTGATCGATCGCTTCTCGCTCGAGGAGCTTTTGGGTCCATTCCAGATGTTCCTGGTCGACCCCTCCCATATCTCCAGGACTATGGACCTCCCAAGTGCGATAGGGTGGCTGTTTCCCTTCGATACGGGCGAGCCAAAGCCCATGAACATTGAGGATATGGCTCATCAGGGAATGAAGGTCTTCCTTTCCCACTAGCTCCGGCCTTTTGAGAAGCTGGATCAACTCCTCGTTCATGGACCGATGATAATCGAAAAGCTCCAGGAAACGCTCTTTCATGGGGAAGAAGGTGCTTTAGAGCGTTCGTTGAACCGTCGGACGGCGCTTTCAAGTTCGGAAAAAGCAAAATCCCTGTCAGCGATTCCCTCCATTAGATCATCGTGGGGGAGAAAAGCGGAGGCTATTTCTTCTGCGTTCTTGATCCGATCGAGGAGTTGGTTCTTCTGGACCAGCTGAAAGTGCGCTTCGCCTGCTTTCATCAAAGCCGCTCCTCGCTTGACACTTGGATAGTCCTGACAGCTACAGGACTTATGACGGTAATGTCCTCGATAAAGGCTCATCCTCCCTTCCACCTTCCGAAGAAGCAGTGAAGCAGTGCGGATCCCCGCCTGTTCCTGAGAAATAAGAAAACTGCGATAAAAGCGTCCATCGATCCGAAGGAACTTCAGGCTATCAGAGGGCAAAAAAACCCAATTTCCTTCAGGCGTACGAAAATCGACCCCCATGAACAGATGTCCTTCTTTATAGCGAAAATCCCCCCGCAAGGTATCCTCCCCTTTAAGGACCGCTAAGCCCTCCTTTTGGACCTGAGGTATCCCACGAACCCCGAAGGATATAAAAAGGAGCAGGATGAAGATCTTTTTCAGCATCGATCCCGAATAAAAAAAGCTACGAACGGGTGACGATCGAAAAGTAAGCTGAAATAAAGAAAC
>CAZOSO010000042.1:4822-12382 GCA_964582635.1 uncultured Weeksellaceae bacterium
CAAAGCGGTGGAGCAGCTTGGTTCAATGCGCCCACGGAGAATTACGTGGACCTCGGGTCCACCGACAACAGCAATTGTTTTTCCGATCTTCAGAACGGGGATGAACTTTCCGTCACCATGTGGGTGAAATGGGACGACAAGAAAGCCTCGAATGTTGGGAATTGGGCCAATCGCTTGACCTATGCGGATTCGACCGGGAACGGCGATAACGGGACCTTCTGGTGCCAACACAATAACAAGAACGATCGGTTTGAATTCGCCGTTCAGACCGTGAACGGCCGCGATTATATTTTCTCCACGACGAACCCCCAAGAAGGGGAATGGTATCACGTGGCGCAAGTATATGATGGGTCCCTCATGTTGCTTTATGTAAATGGGAACCTGGAGAGCTGGAAATCGAAAAGCGGGAATCTCAACGTCTCGAGCAAGTCCAAATTGAACATGGGGCGCTGGCCCAATGCCGCCAACAACCACCGCTTTTTCGATGGCCTGATCGATGAGGTCTCTGTCTGGAAGCGAGCCCTCACTCCTCAGGAGGTCAGTGATATCATGAACAACCCCGAGAGCGTGACCGGCTCATCCTACGATGCCAATGGATTGATCGGCTACTGGGATTTCGACGACTATACGGTCGACGATAAAAGCCCTTGTGACAACGACGGATCCACGAGTTCCTCCTTTTCGACGGTCCCGGCCGATGGAGAGGTCACGCGGACCGTTTCTTCAGGGGATTGCAGTGACCCCGGAATCTGGGACAACGGGGTTCCTAACGATTCCACTACCGCGATGGTCCGGGATTCCATCTGGTTGACCCAAAGCACTCATATGAAGAACCTGGTGCTCGAGGACACTTTGATGAACAACGGGGACACCCTTTACATCGAAGGAGGCGACTTCATCCACGACGGGGATTACATTTCAAACGGCGGGGTCCTGGAATTCAACGGGAGCACGACCAATACGCGGGAACTCGTTGCTAAAAAGCCGATGAAGGCCGAAGAACTTGTACTGGACGTTCCGAGCGAAATCCGCTTGGACAGCGGGGTCCTGAAGTTGGAAGAAAAGCTCGAAGTGGTGAGCGGCACCTTGGACATCGCTGACAAACAGATCACCCTCCTATCCGATTCCACAGGAACTGCTCGGATCGCCCCGATACCGAACAATAGCCAGATCAAAGGCCAAGTAGCTGTTCAGCGCTGGATCCCCTCCGGAAACGCTGGTTGGATCGATATGGCATCTCCCAATAAAGACAGCGTGACGCTCGCCGAATGGGACGATGACATCTACCTATCGGGGAAAACGACCGGGGGCTTTAACGATGGATGCTCCTGGAGCAGTGGCTGCTTTTGGTCGGTAAAACGCTCCGATTCAGCGGGTCAACTCGTGGACGTAACTTCCACAGCCACTCCCCTGGAGAACGGAAGAGGGTACGAACTCTTTATAGGAGATGACGGGGGCGTTAATGTCATGAACTCCGATACGACCGTGACCGTGAAAGGGCGGATCAAGGAGCCCGGTAGTTTTACGGTGAATGTGAACGACAACGAATGGACCCTCATCGCGAATCCCTTTGCCTCCCCCATCGATTTCGATCAGGTCGGGCTGACCAATGTCGACCCCTACTATTACGTAGCGGCCGCGACCGGGAGCTACGAATGGTACGACAGGAGCTCCGGAAGCTCCAGTCATCCCAATGTAGGGCCGATCATCTCTTCATCTCAAGGCTTCTGGGTCAAAGGGAACGGAAGCAATGCGCATATCAGCTTCGAGCAATCCCATAAATCCAGTGCGAACGCGGCCTTTGCCAAGAACGGAGGGGCGGATGCCATGAAACTGAGCTTCCGCGATGCTTCCAATGGCCTTTCATCCAAGGTCCTCTTCCTTCAAGAGAAGATGGGAAACTCGATGGTCGAAGTATCGCATAAAGAAACGCCCGTAAAAGGAGCTCCGGACCTTTATGCGTTGGGGAAGGATAGTGGGAAAGTGCGGTCCAAGATCGTAGATGATAGCGTCTCCAGTCGAGTGATCCCTTTGAAAGTGGTCCCCGATGAACAAGGGCTGTTCAACTTCAGCCTCGAAGGGTTGGATGCCCTTCCCTATTCCAAAGCCTTTATCGAAGACCGTTCCGATGGACGTTTCCATGAGCTCCGGGAAAAGGGGATGGTCCAAGTTACGGCCAGCTCTTCCGATAGTGGTGCTTCTCGCTTCTTCCTCCATTTGACCGATGACCCGACCGCGATAACCGAAGATGGCGGGGGAACTTCTTCCGACCCCAGGATCCATAGCCGGGGCAAGGAAGTGCGGATCGAGGGCAGCGTAAAAGGAGGACCTTTTAAGGTGTCGATCCACGATGCGAGCGGGCGAAAAGTTCTCTCCGACCGTAAGATATCCTTGGACGGAAAAGAGGCACGGATCCAAACCGATCTGAGCGAAGGGATCTATTTCGTCCGTCTTCGCTCATCCCAGAGGAGCTTTTCGGAAAAAGTCTTCCTCGGGAAGCTTCGCTAAGCGGTTTCAAAACGCGTAGCCGATGCTTCCCCTTAAGGAAAGGGAGGCGTCCCTAGTCTCCCGAAAGCGGGTGGGATATTCGATCCTGTCATCGAAATCGGATGCGAGCTCGCTTTGGTAAAAGCCCATGCCGATGCCCAGGTCCAGATAGAGGTCAGCGACAAGAGGGGCTTGGAGGCCAAAACCCAGGTAGTGCTCCAGGGTCCGGTAACGCTCATGCCGCTCTCCCTTCCATCCTTCGCTGTGGACGATCCGCTCCAATTCAGGGGTCAAGCGCGAATTCCAACGGCCCAACAGGTCGTACTGGAAATAAGGGAAGATCTTAGCGCCAAAGGCGATCGGAAAGAAGCGGTAGGTCATTTTCATACCTTGGAAATGGTGGCTGCGATCATCCATGATCGCTCCTGCATAGATCGAAGAACGTCCGCGACTATAGGAGGCCCCGAGGGCGGTGAAGTTCATGTGACCACTGCCCGAACTTTGACGGTCGAGCTGGACCGAAACAACCCCTGTGGGGCTTTCCATATCCTGACCCTGTGCACGGGTATGGCCGGTCATAACGAGAAGTAAAAGGAAGGTGCTTAGAAGGCATTTCATAGCTGAAGGATCTTTTAGTGTTAGCTTCAGTACGAAAGTCCTTCAGCAACGGTGAGCGGGTATCCCACCTATCACCTGTCTCGAAAAACTCCCTTTTTATCCCGGTCAGAGGTGGAACACTCCTTAAGTGAAGACACTCACTAGGATCCCGTCTTTAAGGGGATGTCCTTACCCTCTTTTCGCTTAAGGAGAGGAACTATCCTGTCCATGAAGTCCCAATTGCCGCATGATGATCCAAAGTTGACCAGTGTGATAAGCAGCATGTTCGATCATCAGCAAGGCTTGGCGATAAAGGGTGTGGCCGGACCCATTCTCGAAAGGCTTGGTAAGATCCTGCTCCGTATCCCTGAGGAGGAGCTGAAAGGCATAACGGTCCTGGAAAAAAGCTTTTTGGAGCTCCTCCCATTCCTCCTCTGAGGCCGGCGCAACCTGATCGGGCCAATATTCTTCCGGCCAGTTGGGCGATTCACAAAAGGGATCCTTGGCATATTCGAGCAGGTCCTTTTGAGCGATATAGAGGTGGTAGAACTGCTCGTACAGGGAATAAGGGATAGCAGGGGGACGCTCACCCAGTTTATGAAAGGGGATCCGTTCCAAGAGATGCTCGAGGTTGAGAAAAGCTTCTCCCCCATCGATGTGAGCGATCAGTCGCTCCCGTAGTTCGCGGTCCTTGTCCATGCTTTTATAAGAATAAGGGTAGGATCATCCTTTAAGATATGCATTTTACCCCATACGCCGACCTAAAGTGGGAAAAAAAGAAATTCCGCAGGTGGAGGAGCTTCTCTAAAGCTTCAGATCCCTCATCACCATTCGTAGGAGACCCCTCCGGTATAGGTGAGCTCGTTACCGCCATGCCGCGCCCAGATCGCTCCTATGGAAGAAAGGTTGATGGCCCAGTGCTCGTTGAGATAATGATTGATCTTCAACCCGGGATCGACAAATCCCTCTTCGTCCCTATAGAGCCCCGTATGAACGCTGTTCCTATCATCATAACTCCCCTCGTTGACCGGTATAAGCGCTCCCATCGTAAAAATGAACCAAGTGTCCTTTCCCTCGCCCCGCTTCCATTTGTAACCGAGCTCATTGTTCGAGACCAGATCGTCCGTATACCCGTTCGTTTTGTAGCGATATCCGAGAGAAGCCGATAGATACCATTTCCCCCAGCCTTTGCCAGCAGATATTCTTGGTGTCACATACCAAGCATCGTATCCGCTCCGTAGGCCAGTGGGATGCTGATAAGAAGCGCTTCTCATCCCCCCGATCAATTCCGCGGACCAATTCCAATCCCCTTGATGGAGGAGATAACTCCCTCCCAAGCGAATGTTCCCCAACGCGTTCAAGGACCCTGCTTCCACCGTGTCCCCGGTGTAGCGATCGTCCCTAGCTTCATGCAATTCACTTCCCGTGCGAAGAAGCTTGAAAGGAAGGGCTGCCTTGGCGGTGAAACGCTCCGAGATCCCGTACTCCACATAAGCATTCAAAGTATGATCGGAGACCGTGCGTTCGATCGAATGGTGTTCGAACCCATCGCTCAATGTGGCCCGATCGATCACCTCGTGATAACGGAGGTAGGTAAAAGAGATATTGGTATAGGCATGGCCTTTCCCCTGGGGCCATTGTGCACTCAATGGTCCTATCCATAAGAAAAAAACGATCCATAAAAGACTCCCTCGAAAATGCTGAAGCATAAAGCTCTTTTAAGAAATAGGACGAAGACTTTTCGTTCCCTTACGAGGAGATGATAGCGGTTGAAAAGGCCGCTGAACAAAAAAGGCGAATTTCGACGAATTAGACCCAAAACTCGATGAACGACTTTCAGGATCCCATCGTAACTTAAGGTTCGCCTATTATATATACCGTAAAACGATGAAAAAGCGATCCGATCTCCATTTCGACAAATACACTGACATTCTCGTCCTGGGAGCCAACCCCTTTGGTATGACAGCGGCTTTGGCCGCAAGCTGGAAGCAAGCAAGCGTAACGGTTCTGGAAGAAAGCCCTTTTTATGGCGGAATTGACCTGGATCCAAAAGGGATCCTTTGGATCCCCGGGAACCATCTGATGGCCGATCTGAATTACATGGAAGACCACGCCCAGGTGCGGGAACATTTAGAAGCCCTTATAGGTCCTGCGATCTCAAAAGAAAAGCGTACGATCTTTGCCCGATATGCGCCGGAAATGATCTATTTCCTGGAAAAACACAGTGACCTGAGGTTCCGTCCGGTCACCGACCTTGAGGACGGCTCGGTGAAAGGAAGACAGCTAAGGCCGATCCCCTTTCCTGCACGCAAACTGCGAAGTATGATCCGAGAAATGGACCCCTCCCTCAGGTTAGAAGCTGCTTCGGTTCAAGAAGCCCAGGAAAAGAATGAAAACCAGGAAAAAAAATGGCACCCTATCCTTTCCTCGATCCTCGGGGGCAATAGGCTGACCGGTTCAGGAGCATCGGCCGGAGGACTCCGGCATGCCCTTCACAAAGCTAAGATCCCCGTCGAGCATAACTGTGAATGGATGCGTCCGATCGGAGAAAACGGCAGGATCGTCGGCGTTTGTTATGAACAAGAAGGCAAGCGCGTCCGGATACGGGCAGAAAAGGGGGTGATAGCCAGTTCCTATGAGATGTGGAATGATACGACCTACATAGATGGACAAGGTCGCGCTTGCGATGGTGAAGGGAGACGGATCCCTGGCTACTATGCACCCCATGGGAAAACCTTACCCGTCCCCAAAGAGCTTCCTGAGATCGCGGCTGCGATCCGGATGACCTTCGCCTATCTAGCAGCCCTTCACGCGAGTAACTTACCAAGAGTGAAATGGAAGGAAGCAGCTTCCCTCGATCGAACATGACGGGCATTCTGATCCGTGAGATCCCTCCGGAACTGTTCTCCCTTGAGAGCCTGGAGCACCCTTTTTCCCATACAATACCGATCATCCACCTCGCTCGACCGTTCGTGGATCTTCGACATCCTATCACCCTGGCTGTCCATTCCTTTGAAGAAGAAAATGCCGAATAATGTTCAGAAAGCTCACATCCATTTTGATCCTATTCATCCCGTTCCTTCCAGGAAAGGCCCAGGAGAGCATTCCGGACTCCATCTCCCATGGGTTCCTTCCGGATCACTTGCGAGCGATCTCCTCCCTCGATCCTTCTGAAAAGGATAGCGTGAAAAAGGGGGACAGCTTGACCTTCTACACGCAGGAAGGCCGAGCATTGAGCAAAGAGGACATGATGATGAAATTCAAAGAGAAAGGAGAGCCTCAGCTGCGAAGCTATGTGGATTCCTCGCTCATCATCCGTGCCTGTGTGATCACCGGGTATAAGGAGCCCGATATTCAGAGCACAACGAAAGAGGACTCCGGGAAAAGCATCCCGGACAGCTTTGAACTGGATCTACTGGATGGCTCGAGCTATGCTTTTTCGAAAAAGGAAAGAAGGGACAGCATCCTGGTGATCAATTTCTGGTTCACCGCTTGTAAACCCTGTAAAATGGAGATACCGGAATTGAACCGTTTGGTCGAAGAATTCGAGGAAGAACCGGTACACTTTCTGGCCATCACCGGGGACCCGGCCTCCAAGATCCGATCTTTCCTGAAGAAGCAGGATTTTGCGTACACCCAAGGGGTTTCCGCGAAACACCTTTACCGCTCCTTTGGCGTCCAAAGCTTTCCCACCCACATTGTGGTGGACCGCAATGGGGATGTGGTGTTCTATCGATCCGGGTATAGCGCCGGACGGGTGGAAGAAGTGAAGAGATCCGTTCAGGGACTCCTGGAATAACCCTTTGTTCCTGAGGATCCTTTACCTTTAGGGAGTTCCTCTTTCACTTTAGCGATGAAAACCCTCCTCCCTCTTCTTTCACTCCTGATCCTCCCCTTTTCAGGGTACGGCCAAGAGATCTCCAATGTGGACCTGGATGCGATCGAAGAACGGGCCCGGGATGAAAGTTCCGACTATTTTTACCCACCCCTTAAGGAACGTCTTTTGACTTTCGATACCAGCCTTTCGGGGAAGGCCTATAAGCATCTCTATTACGGCTCCGCCCTGGTGGACAGTTCGACCTCAACCATGAGCGGGGGATCCGATACGATGGACAAGGTCATCGAAGAAGGAGAGCATCAAAAAGCGATCGCGATCGGAAAGCAAAAACTCCAGGGAGACCCGGCGAAGCTCGGAACCTGGTACAAGCTCATGGTCGCCTACTACAAAGGAGAGAAAAAAGATTCCGCGAAGCTCGTTGGCCGGATCTATTACTCCTTCCTCCAGGTGATCTACCGGAGCGGCCAAGGAAGAAGCGCCGATTCTGCTTTCGTCGTGAAAAGCGTGGATGATGAATACCAAGTCCTCCGAGACCAGAAGCTTCAAATGGTGAGCCAAACCCTTCTTCGAACGGATAAAGGCCCTGTCGATCAAATGACCGTCACACCCGCTTCGAAATCTAAGGGAAAGCAAAAGAC
>CAZOSO010000042.1:12482-14148 GCA_964582635.1 uncultured Weeksellaceae bacterium
CTCGAAGCATCGGGGGGAAAAGGGCGATGGCAGGAAAGCCGATACTTTCATTGGAATTTTTTCGGGGTCCGAGAGCTCTGGTGGGATAAGCAAGAAGATCGGGTGCGGATCGAATGGCCCCAAAAAGGGCTCACCATCATCGCAGACCTGGAGGAGGACACAGTCAAAGCTTGGGAAGGAAAAAAAGCGCTTCGTGATAGTGCAAAAAGAGCCCAGCTTTTGGGCATGGCCGAAAAGATATGGGCCAACGACTCCTATTGGCTCTTCATGCCCTTTAAAATGCTCGACCCTGGAGTGAAGCTCCGATACATGGGACTCGACACCCTCTCTTCCGGACCCGCTCACCGATTGAAAATGACCTTTGAGGAGGTGGGCTTCACCCCGGAGAACAAATACCACGTTTGGGTGGACCAAAAGGAGCATCTGGTGAGAAAATGGGCTTATTTTCCCAAAAGGGAACAGAAAGAGCCCAAAATGGTCACCCCCTGGAAAGGCTATCGGACTTATAACGGGCTCGAACTTTCGAGCGACCGAGGGGAACGAAAGATCCGGGATATATCCGTTCCGGACTCCTTAGCCAGGGAGATCTTCTCCGAGCGGGAACTTTCAAGGTAGAAGATGTTCGTCATTTCTGCTGATCCTCACTCCTAGACGGATGTCTTAAAAGCATCCCCGTGCTCTCAGTGCCTTCTCCGTGGGCTTCGGGGCTGTATCAAAAGCTTGATCCGCATCCTTCATTGTGTCCGTCGTGCTTCCCTTCGTGGTTTCTAGATGCCAAGACCTTTAGTTTTAACCACAATGGACTCAAAGGAACGCAGAAAGGGCTCAAAGGGACTTTTGACACAGCCCCGACCGAGGAATGAGGGTGGTTTGTAGAAGAGAAAAGTCATCGATCGACTTTTGAGACAGATCCCCAGCTTCCAAGCTCAGAATAGATCCTATCTTCGAGGGAAGTTCAGAAAAGATAGTTCCTCCTTGGTATAAAATAGCTTTCTATGCTTTCAAAAGATGTTCCTCCCGACCACCCCCTTATCCGACGTGCAGGTAAACTCCTCCTGCTCCCTCTCTTTCCCCTCTTGCTCCTTATTCCGGAATCCGGCCACGCTCAAGAAGAGGGGACGGAATGGATGGGCATCCGAGGAAGCCGACTGGGTTTTGCAAAAGGGCAGGTGGTCCAGAATTACGGTTTAGAGCTTCGTTTCTATGTAAAGAACAATTTTGCCCTGAATTATTCCCTGACATTCGGGGCGGACCAGAACCAGCAGTTCTACATGCACAGTTACCTGGGCGGGGGTGGAGCTGGCGTTTTAGGTGGCCTGGCCTTGGCGGCATCGGACAGTTCAGGGGAAGGAGGAAAGGCCACCCTGCTAGGGATCGGCGCATTGATCTCCCTCTTCGTTCCCGAAGGGGTCTCTTATTCCATACCGGTCTCGAACCGGATGAGCATCACTCCTTATCTCGATCCTTTGGGCTTCGACATCTACAACGGCCACCTGGAAAATGACCTTTTCGTGAGCGGAAAGGTGGGAGCTCGTCTCAAGTATTACATCACCAATAAGCTCGTCGCCCAACCTTATGGGGGGATCGAGGCCCTTTATTACAAGGGGTTCCCTATAGCGAGCGAATTCGGGCTTGCCCTTTCCTATCGGGTGGGCAAGGGGAAAAA
>CAZOSO010000042.1:14248-15313 GCA_964582635.1 uncultured Weeksellaceae bacterium
GGACCGATCGGGGCTCACCGGACATAACTTCCGCCATTGATGTCGATGGTGGAACCAGTGGCATGGTCCATCGTCCCGCTGGCCAAATAGAGGACCGTAGGAGCGATATCACCGGGTTCTGTAAGCTCGTTCAAAGCCAATTCATCGAGCAGCGGCTTTTCCCCCTTTTCCGCAATGACCTGCTCCGCCATTGGGGTCCGGACAAAACCGGGAGCCACACTAAAAGCCTTGATGTTATCCTTGCCCCAAGCTCGAGCGATGGACTTCGTCATAGCGATCATGCCCCCTTTGGAAGAGGCATAATCCAAATGGTCTCCGGTGTCCCCCCGATGGGCCGCTCTGGATGCGATATTGATGATCCGACCTCCCCCTTGTTCGCGGAAATGGCGGATCGCTTCCCGGCAGAGGAGGCCCGGGGCGGTCAGGTTGATGGCCAGGGTCCGATGCCAATCCGCCATCCACTGCTGAGGATGGTCCACCGAGGAGGCGATAAAAACCCCCGCATTGTTGATCAACACATCCAAGCGTCCGTAATGATCCACCGTTGACCCCAACAAAGCCACAGCTTCAGCCTCGTATGCCAGGTCCGCTCGAAAGGGTGCGGATCCGTTCCCGGCCCTATGGGCCAGCTCCCGTGCTTTTTCCTCATTGCTGGCATAATGGACAGCGACCGTCGCTCCGGCTTCAACCAATTGCTCGAGGATCGCCTCCCCGATCCCTCCCGTTGCTCCCGTCAAAAGAACGGTCCTTCCTGTTAGGTCAAGTTGCATAAAAGCTCCATCGGTAGTCTCACGAAGGTAGCTTCATCCTTTTAGATCAAAAAAAAATAAGGGAGCTCACTTCTGTTTTTCGCATGATCATTTCCTTTGTGGGAACGAATCCTAAAATCATTCTTTATGCGAACTTGCATCTTTACCTTGTTTCTCGTCCTGGGCTTTGGTGCTCTCCAAGCTCAGATCAGCATCAACGAAACGGATAACACTCCCTCCCCTGTGGACAGTTTCGAGTACCAAGTGGTCTCGAGCCCTCCGAATATGACGGACTTGATCGAAAAGACCGGGAGCA
>CAZOSO010000043.1:0-15115 GCA_964582635.1 uncultured Weeksellaceae bacterium
GGCTCTGAAGAGGGGCAAACCCTTTAATACCCGAAGATGGTGCTCTTGTCGATCTCCTTCACGTTGCCATAAGAGCTAAGGCGGGATGCGGGCACTTTTTCCGGGTCGGTGATGATAAGGAGATCGTAATCATCCCCCTTCACATGTTCCTGGAAGAAGCGCTCCATATCCTCCAGGGTCATATCCTTTACTTCGCGATAGACCATTTCCCTGGGATCCTTTTCAAAGCCCTCCTCCCGAATGGATTTGTAATTCCAAAAAACGCGCGATCCGGTAATGCGATTGGTCCGGATCTTTTTCAGGATATTTTCCTTAGCCGTCTTGAACTGCTCCTCGCTCTTGGGCATTTCCTGGAGGAGGTCCTTCATGGCATCGAGCGCATCCTCGGTCTTATTGTGCTGGGTGCTCAGGGTCGCATAGGAAAAGTGATGTTTTCCCGTATCCGGAGTGGAATAGCTCGCTGATGCACTATAGGCGAGGCCTCTGGCCTCACGGATCTCCTGAAAGACGATGGAAGAGAGGCCGCTGCCGTAGTATTCATTGAAAACGCGGGCATAAGGCTTCAGCTTTTTGGACTGTTTTTGATCCCTTGACACAAGAGCCATTTGTGACTGCATCATGTCGTAGTCGACCATAAAGACGCTGTCCCCCTTGGCTTTTCGGCTCTTGAATTCCTTTTTGGGAGGAATGCTATCGAAGCTCTTCGGGACTTCGTGTTTTTCGGCCAATATCTTCTTCACTTCCTCCGGATCGCGGCGCCCGTGGTAATAGATCTTGTGTTTATGATCCAAGAAAGAGCGAATGAGTTCCACCAATTCCTGAGGGTCGGTATTCCGTAATTCCTCTTCGGACAACTTATGGGTGAACGAAGAATTCGGCCCGTACATCCCATATTGGTAAAGGGCGATCAGGTTGAAGAACTTGTTCTTCTTTCTGTTCTTCCGCTTTTGAAGGATATCGTTGACCAATTCCTGGTATACAGCCGTATCCGCTTCGACATTGTGTACCAAGTGCTCGAGGAGCTCGATGCTCTCCTCAAAAGTTTCCGGAAGCCCTTGGATCCGAGCATATGAAACATCGTCCCTCGAATAGATCGCAAAATCGGTAGCGAGCTCGTAAAACTCCCTGGAGATCCTTTCAGGCGAATACTTTTCCGTTCCCAGTTTTTCCAGATAATCCATCGCCAAGGACAAGCGACGGTTGTGGTGACGTCCCTGCTCGACGATATAATAAAGTTTGAAGAGGCGGTTGGCCTCGTTCTCCGTGTATTTGATCGGGACCTCGGAATCGAGCTTGAGCTCCCCGATCTCCTCTTGGTAATCCACAAAGACCGGATCGATGGGCTCTACGCTATCGGCTAAGAGCTTCTTTCGATAATCCGACTTGGATTCCCGGTCGATATCGATCTCGGTAATGGGAGGTTTCGGCACGCTCACGCTGCTCGTATCCTCTCCGTGCCTTTTGTAGACGACCACGCGGGAACTGTCGAACGCTTTTCGGGCGAAGTTCACGATCTCATCTTTGCTCACCTTGCTGAGCGAATCGAGGTAGCTAACCCTTTGGATCCAAGGCATTTCTTTGATGAAGGCATCCACAAAAGCATAGGCCTTCCTTTGCGAACTAGCATCTTCGATGAGCTCCTTCTTTTTATTCCGGATCACCGCATCGAGCATTTCCTCAGGGAAAGCTCCTTTCTTAAGGCTGTCCAATTGGGCGAGCATGAGATCCCTCACTTCTTCGAGAGTTTGGCCCGATTTGGGTTCCCCGTAAAAGGACAATTGCCCGTAAGCCTTATAGAACCTGGAATAAGAAGAGGCATTGAGCACCTTTTGCTTTTTCTCCAGGTTCAGATCGCAAAGGCCGGCTTGTCCGTTAGATAGCAAGGAAGCGATCAAATTCACATAGCGCTCGACACTGTCCACTGCGGGAAAACGATAAGCTATATAGACCCTTTCCTCTTCCGGCCCTTGCACGCTTTTTTCGATGCTTTCTTTTAATGGCTTCGCCTTTTTCTCGCTCGGATCCTCAGGATCCTCTTCGCTCGCTTCCCAATCCCCCCAATGCTCTTTGATGAGGCGAAAAGCCTCAGCGGGGTCGAAGTCACCCGAAAGACAGATCGCCATGTTGTTCGGCACGTAATATTCCTCTTTGAACGCATGGACGTTCTTCATGGAAGGGTTTTTAAGGTCCTCTGCCGTCCCGATGGTGGAGTACCGATAAGGATGACCTGGAAAGAGGGCTTTGTTCATGGTCTCGGAAGCAAGGCTGTAATCGCTGTCCTGGTTCTGGTTGAACTCCTCGAAGACCGTTTCCAGTTCGGTATGGAACAAGCGAAGGGCCATATCGCTGAAGCGCTCCCGCTCAAGTTTCACCCAGCGCTCCAACTGGTTGGATGGGATATTGCTCATGTAGACCGTCCGATCCTTACTGGTAAAGGCATTGACCCTTTGCCCTCCTATATCGGAAACGATCTTGTCGTATTCGTTGGGAATAGCGTACTGGGAAGCCTTTTGGGACAGGCTATCGATGCGTCGATAAAGCTCCCTTCGACGAGCACTGTCCTCGAGTTTCCGACGCTTTTCGTAAAGGGCGGAAATGGAATCCAACAAAGGCTTCTCCTTCTCCCAGTTCAAGGTGCCCATCCGATCGGTCCCCTTGAAAAGCATGTGCTCCAAGTAATGGGCCAAGCCCGTAGTCTCTTTTTGCTCATGGGCCGAACCGGCCTTTACTGCGATGAAGGATTGGATCCGGGGTTCTTCCTCGTTCTCGCCGAGGTACACTTTCAGGCCGTTCTCCAATTCATAGATCCGAGCAGCGTAGGGATCATCCGTAACGGTCTTATAGCTGTTCCCGAACGTATCTTTTTTCGTGACGAGCTCGTGCGCTTTGGAATCTCCGCTCGCACCCTCCCTATCGCTTCCTCCGCAGTTCGAAAGCAAAAGGCCGAAAGATCCAACAAAAAGAAGGTTCAAGAGGGAACGGAAAGAGGTGGAGAACATAGATAAGGCGTTTAAAATCAGGTTAAAGCTAAAGGCTTTCTATTTATGCACAATGGACGGCCTTAACAAAATGGAGGGGGCTCGGAAAGCCGATCATTTCAAGGAAGAACGCCTTTTTTCAGCAGGTAGCTCTTTTCTACACCCGTTCCTCCTGCCCCACGAAAAAAGCTTCTTGCAAGCGGTTCAAAGCCTCCTTTTTTGAAGCGCTATCGATCAAAAAGGAAATGTTGTTCATGCTCCCGCCGTATGAAATCATGCGGAGTGGAAACGCGCCTACGGCGTCGAAAACGGCGGCCGCTGTTTGACTGCTTCCGCTTCCCAATTCCCCGACCACACAGACGATGCTTTGATCCTGCACGACATCCACCGAACCCAATTTCCAGAGCTCGTTCACGATCTCGTCCAAGCGAGCATCATCGTCGATGGTCAAGGAGACCGCCACTTCGGAAGTACTGATCAGATCGATCGACGTTCGGTAGCGTTCGAATACCTCGAAAACTTTTTTCAGGAAACCGTAGGCCATGAGCATACGCCCTGAACGGATCCGGATGCCGGTGATCCCATCCTTGGCCGCGATCGCTTTCACCTTTCCCGGTTCACTCGCTTTCCGACGTTTAACGATGGTACCCGGCAGGGTTGGATCCAGGGAGTTCAGCAGATGGATCGGGATGTCTTTTTCTTGAGCCGGTGCAACAGCGGTGGGATGAAGGACCTTCGCTCCGAAATAGGCCAATTCGGCCGCTTCTTCAAAGGAGAGCTCGCGGACCGGATAGGTCCGGTCCACTTCCCGCGGATCGTTGTTATGGATCCCATCGATATCGGTCCAGATCCGGACCTCTTCGGCATCGAGTGCTGCTCCGAAGAGCGTTGCCGTATGATCGCTCCCCCCTCGGCCGAGATCGGCGATCGATCCATACCGATCGCGGGCGATGAAGCCCTGAGTTAGCAGCACCCGCACTCCTCGATAGGCGGAAGCTTTTTCCTCCCAAGCTTCCCGGATCCGTTGGAAGGATGCCTCTCCGTTCTCGTCGAGATGGACCGTTTCCAGAGCCGGAAGCAGAGCTGCTCGCTCTCCCCGCTCCTTCAGATGCGCTTCGAAGAGGATGCTGGATAGGACCTCCCCTTGGGCGAGGATCACCCGCTCTTCGTGCTCCGTGACCAGATCCTTTTGGAAGGTGCGGAGATGAACGAGGCGGGAATGGATACGGCGCAAAGTTCGTTCGTAAAGAGATGGGTCCTCGACCAATCCCTTCAAAGTGCTTCGGTAAAAGCGCTCCATTCTATCCAGGATCCTCCCGGCTTCATCCGTATTCCCTCGGATCAGATGCCTGGCATAAGCGAGGAGCTCATCCGTGATCCCTCCGTTAGCGGAAAGGACCACCAATTGTTCCCCTTCGCTCTGCTCCACGATAGATGCGGCATTCCGGATCCTTTCCGCTGTACCGAGCGATGTGCCTCCGAATTTCTGGACGATCATAGCTTCAAGCTTTTTCGATGGCTTGGGACAGGTCCTCCAACACATCCTCTGGATGTTCCAACCCTACGGATATACGGACCAATCCGTCGTCGATACCGACGGCATCCCTTTCTTCTTCGGTCAATTTGGCATGAGTGGTCGAAGCCGGATGGGTCACGATGCTCCTGGTATCCCCCAAATTAGCGGTATGGGAAAGCATCCGCAGGTTATCGATGAAGCGCTTTCCTTTTTCGTAACCGCCTTTTAGGATGAAGGTGACCAATCCGCCCCCTTGGTCCATCTGCTTTCGGGCCAGCTCGTATTGGGGGAAATCGGAGGCAAAGGGATAGAGGACCTGATCGATGCTTTCGAAACCCCGAAGCCCCTCGGCCACCTGCTCTGCATTCGCACAATGCCGGTCCATCCTTACAGCCAGTGTTTCAAGGCTCTTGGAAAGGATCCAGGCATTGAAAGGGGACATGGCCGGCCCTGTTTGACGGCAGAAAAAGCGTACATCTTTGATAAGCTCCTCGGAAGCCAGCACGATCCCGCCGACCACACGACCTTGTCCATCTATCCACTTCGTAGCTGAGTGGACGATAATGTCGGTTCCGTATTCAGCAGGTCGCTGCAAATAAGGGGTCGCAAAGCAGTTGTCGATATTCGTCAAAATCCCTTTTTCGCGGGCTATCTGGTTCACCGCCTCGATATCGATCAAACGAAGCCCGGGATTCGACGGGGTTTCCATGAGGAACATCTTGGTGTTCGGGCGGATCGCATCTTCCCATTCCTGAGGATCCGTCCCTTGGATATAAGTGTGCTCGATCCCCCACTTGGGGAGGATCTTCGTCAAGGTTTGGTGCGTCGACCCGAACAGTGCTCGGGATGCGACGATGTGGTCGCCTTGTTGAAGAAAGGAGGCGATGCTCGCGAAAACGGCCGCCATACCGGAGGCAGTGGCAAACCCGTCCTCGGTCCCTTCAAGAGCGGCCATCTTTTGGATGAATTCGTCCGTATTGGGATTGGAGAAGCGGGAGTACATGTTCCCTTTTTCCTCGTCCGCAAAAAGGGCGCGAGCCTGCTCAGCGCTTTCATAGGTAAAGCTGGAAGTGGGATAAAGGGGAGAGGAGTGTTCCCGTTCGTGTTGCTCCATTCGGTTGCGAATGGCGATGGTCTCGAAATGCTTTTTCCGCTCGCTCATGGCTCAACTCGACTTTTCGTGCTCGGTGCTGTAACTGATCGCAGCGCTTTTTTCCAGGATCTTAGCGACGCTGCAATATTTTTCGATCGACAATCGGACCGCCCGTTCGAACTTCTCCTGAGGCACGGGGCCTTTGTATCGAAAATGGACGTGAATGCTTTTAAAGAGAGAGGGGGTGTTCTCCGCGTCGCGTTCCCCATCCACTAAAATGTTCAGATCGCCGGCTCGCTCCTTCCCTTCTTTGATCATATGGATCACATCGATGGCACTGCATCCGCCAAGGGCGGCCAGCAATAGCTCCATCGGACGATAGGCCGCATCGCCACCCCCTATAGCGGCGGCTCCATCTATAGAGACCTTTTGACCTCTTTCGTTCCGGGCTTCGATGTCGAATGCCGGGCTCGTTCTGTTCAGTTCGATCCGCATAATAGGAGGAATAAAAAAATACGGGGCGAGCTCTAAGGCCCGCCCCGTATCGATGCTCATGGCTAATTTTGGTCCGGTTGAGGCGTATAGCGGAGATAAGGCTTCACTTCCGTGGCGCCTTTAGGGAATTTCTCCGCTATCTCCTCATTGGGGACCGTGGGTGCAATGACCACATCCTGGCCTTGCTCCCAATCGACGGGCGTAGCCACTTGATAACCGTCCGTCAATTGGAGGGAATCGATCACCCGAAGGATCTCGCTGAAGTTCCTTCCGGTCGAAGCCGGATAGGTGAGCGTCAAGCGGATCTTCTTATTGGGATCGATGATGAAGACGGAACGCACGGTCGCTTTCGTATCCGCATTGGGATGGATCATGTCGTAAAGCTCCGCGACTTTCCGGTCTTCATCGGCGATGATCGGATAATCGACCTGGGTGTTCTGGGTCGTATTGATATCCTCGACCCACTCCTTGTGGGAATCGACCGGATCCACGCTCACGCCGATCCGCTTCACGTTCCGCTTGTCGAACTCATCCTTGAGCTTGGCCGTTTTGCCGAGCTCGGTGGTGCAAACGGGCGTGAAGTCGGCCGGGTGTGAGAATAGGATCACCCAGCTATCGCCGGCCCATTCGTGGAAGTCGATATCGCCTTCCGTGGTCTTTGCTTGAAAATTCGGTGCTTCATCTCCGAGTCTAAGAGACATAGGTTTTGAGTTTTCAGGTTATTGATCGTTCACTCGTTTGTGGCGCCTTTTTTTCTTGAAGGAAGACGCCAACCTTCTTTGGGCGAAGCGACGCGCCGAACACGAGCTCCCCAGGGAGCCATCGTTGGGATGCTTCTTCAGGCCGCTCACGACTAGCTTTTTATCGGAGCGGACCGTATTGAGGATCTGTTTTTTAATGATCATCGAGCGCGTGCTTGGAGTTATTCATTCTTCGTTAAGGGACATAAAAAAAGCCTTTCCGAGGACGGAAAGGCTTTTTCAAATGCGTTCGTGAACTGTTTCGCTTAGGGGTCACATGCTCGTACGGACGCTATATACCTTTCCATCCTCCCGGAAGGAGCAACACATACACCAACAACACTGCTTGGCGTAGGAAAGGATGCTATGCGTCGTAGCGTTCAGCATGGGCTTGCTGGTGCAAAAATAAAAACTCTGAAAAACTGAATACAGCTTTTTCTTTAATTTTCTTTTCTCCCCTCGTTTCGCTGTTCCAAAACAGCTTCCACATCCTCTAGGCTTTTTCCTTTTTCCGCCAATAGCACCAAATAATGGTAGAGGAGGTCGGCCGCTTCGTTCAAAAGATCCGTATCATCTTCGTTCTTGGCAGCGATGACCGTTTCGGTGGCCTCTTCCCCGACTTTCTGAGCGATCTTATCCCGGCCTTTATTGAAAAGACGGGAAGTGTAACTTTCCTCCCCTCCGTTCTGTTTACGTTCTTGAACCGTCCTTTCCAACTCCCGGATAAAACCTGCGCTCGAGCCAGGGTTTCCGAAACAGCTCTTCCATCCTTTGTGACAGACCGCTCCCTTCGGTTCTGCCTTTATCAAAAGGGTATCCCTATCGCAGTCCAAGTAGAGCTCTTTCAAAAGCAAATGATTCCCCGAGCTTTCTCCTTTGGTCCAAAGCCGTTCTTTGGAGCGGCTGTAAAAGGTCACCCGGCCGCTTTCGATCGTCCGGTCCAAACTTTCAGGGCTCATCATGCCGAACATGAGGACTTGGGCAGTCCGATCATCTTGAACGATAGCAGGTAGAAGGCCATCGATCTTTTCCCAATCCGGGTTCAATTCCTTACGGGGATCTTGCATTGCTCCAATTCTTTTTTGAGTTCGGGGATAGCGATCTCCTGGAAATGAAAAATGCTGGCGGCAAGAGCACCATCCACTCCGGTCCTTTGAAATAGTTCCTTGAAATGGTCGATCGCACCGCCGCCTCCGGAAGCGATCAGGGGACAAGGGAGGGCTTCGTTCAAGCGAGCTAAAGCTTCCACGGCAAAGCCCTTCCGGGTCCCGTCATGGTCCATCGAGGTGAAGAGGATCTCCCCGGCCCCCTGTTCAACCCCTTCTTGTGCCCATTCGAAAAGCTCCCGCTCGGTAGGGGTCCTTCCTCCGCTCCTGTGAACGATCCATCGTTCTCCGTCCCATTTCGCATCGATGGCGAGGACGATGCTCTGGCTCCCGAAACGGTCTGCGAGCCGCCCCAAAAGGGAAGGGTCTTTAATAGCAGCGGAATTGACAGCGATCTTATCGGCCCCGGCCTTTAGGATCGCTTCACCATCCTCAACGCTCGAGACGCCGCCTCCGACCGTAAAGGGAATGTTAGTGACCCGTGCCACCTCTTCGACCATCTTTATGAGGGTTTTCCGACCCTCATGGGTGGCCGTAATATCCAGAAAGACCAATTCATCTCCCCCCTCCCGTGCATAAAGCTTTGCGAGCTCCACCGGATCGCCGGCATCTCGAATATCCTCGAAATTGACCCCTTTGACGGTCCGGCCGTCCTTTACATCGAGACAAGGGATGATCCGTTTGCGCAACATCAGGGCAAAAAACCTTTGGATCGAAGGGCTCCCTCATCGATCGCTCCGTTCAACAAAGCCTTTCCAAGGACCGCTTCGCTCATACCGAGGGCTTCGAGCGCCTCCACATCTTCCACCGACCGAACACCTCCGCTCGCGATCCAATGCAAGTCCGGCTTTTCGTTCAAGCATTTTCGGTAGAGTTCCAAGCCTGGTCCTTCCATAGTCCCGTCTCTCTGGATATCGGTGACCAAAAAGCGCTCAACCCCTTTTTCCGTCCATTGCTGCACAAAAGGGGACAATGCGAGTCCGCTGTCTTCTTCCCAACCGCCGATGGCGATCCGTTCGTTCCGAACGTCGGCTGCCAGTATTACGCGATCGCTTCCGAGAGCTTCCAGAAGCTTTTCGGTCCCTTCAGGATCCCGGACGGCCGAGCTCCCCAAGGTCACAAAGGCCGCCCCTGCATCGAGCGATGCGGAAGCTTGCTCGATGCTCTTGATCCCACCGCTCACATCCACCCGCAAACGCGTGCGTTCTGCGATACGTGAAAGGATATCGTGGCTTTGGAAGCGGCCTTGGCGAGCACCATCCAGGTCCACCAGATGCAATCGCTCAAAGCCAGCGTCCTCATATCGCTCGGCCAATTCCACGGGATCTTCCTCGTATCGCTCTTCCCGAGAGAAATCCCCTTGGACGAGGCGAACACAACGGCCTTCTCTCAGGTCGATGGCCGGAGTTAGTCGGATCCGCTTCATAGGGCCATGAAGTTCTTTAAAAGTTGTTCTCCGTAGGGGCCGGAGCGTTCCGGATGGAATTGGACCCCATAAAAAGGAGGGGCGGCCAAAGCCGATGCGAAGCCCGTTATATGCTCCGTTTCACCGATGCAACTCGGACCCTGCTTCACGTAATAACCGTGTACGAAGTAGAAGCAAGTTCTTTCGGGTATGCCCCGAAAAAGCGGTCCTTCGAGAGCTCGAACGTCGTTCCATCCCATGTGGGGGATCTTTTCCCCCCTGCCTTCAGGAAAACCCTTCACCTTTTCCGGGAAAACCCTCATTCCTTTCACATCCCCTTCCTCCGAATGGGTGCACATCAATTGCAACCCGAGGCATATCCCCAAGCTCGGACCTTTACGCTCTTGTAAGGCATGCTCCAAACCTTGGTCCCGGAGAAAACGAACAGCAGGGCCAGCGTGCCCTACTCCGGGAAACAGGACATGAGAGGCCTCTCGGACCGCCTCTGGGTCGTTCCCGATACGGGGCTGATGGCCGAGCCTTTCGAGGGCAAAAGCGACCGATCGGGCATTGCCCGCATTGTAATCCAATATATAGGGGGAGCGGTCCTTCATTGCTTCAGCCAGTTCCGGATGATCTGCATCCCGTTCGGTGTGAGAACGGATTCAGGATGGAACTGAACTCCCGCATAGGGCAAGCTCCTATGCGATACAGCCATTACGTCGCCATTCACATCCCGAACGGTCACTTCTAAGACTTCCGGTAGCGAAGCTTCGTCCAAAACCCAACTGTGATAGTGTCCGATCTCGAAGCGCTCGGGGAGCTCCTTGAAAAGGGGATGGGATCCTTCCAAAAAGGCTGTTGTAGCCTCTCCGTGAACCACCCGCTCAAGGTTCTTCAAGCCTCCCCCCATCGCTTCGACGAGCGCTTGATGGCCCAAGCAAACCCCTAGGAGCTTTTGGTCCTTTTCGAGCCGCTTCAAAAGGTCGGGCATGATCCCTGCATCTTTAGGGAGGCCCGGTCCCGGGGAAAGCAAGATCCGTTCATATTTCAAAGCCGCATCCAAGGAGATGCGGTCGTTGCGGTAAACGTCCACTTCAGCCCCTTGCTGCTCCAAATAGTGGACCAGGTTATGGACGAATGAATCGTAGTTATCGATGACCAGTACACGTTCCATGATCTTAAATGCTTCCTTTTGTGCTGGGAATTCGCCCGGGATCTCCCCGATCTCTGCGGATCGCATCCCGCAAGGTCCTCGCAAAACCTTTGAAAAGGGCTTCCGCTTTATGATGATCGTTCTGGCCTTCGACGGAGAGCTGCAGATCGCATTGGGCCGTATCCGTGAAACTTTTGAAGAAATGCCCGATCAATTCCGTAGGCATTTCCCCGATCTGCTCCCGCTGCCACTCCACTTTCCAAACGAGATAAGGCCTTCCTCCGAGATCCAAAGCGACCTGTGCGGCACTTTCATCCATCGGTAACAAAAAGGCGTAACGCTCGATCCCTCTTCTTTCCCCGAGCGCTCGGTTCAATGCTTCACCAAGGGCCAAGGCCGTATCCTCCACACTGTGATGATGATCCACCTGAAGGTCCCCTTCCACTTCGACCTTCAAACCGATGCCTCCGTGGCGGACCAATTGCTCCAGCATATGGTCGAAAAAAGCGATGCCCGTATCGATGCTCGCATCGCTTCCTTCAAGGTCCAACTCCACTAACACATCGGTCTCAGCGGTCTTCCTATGAACGCGAGCTCTACGGTCGCCTTCCGCCAGGTACCGATAAAGCTCTTCCCAATCGGTTGTAGCACGGACCATGGCTTCAGGCGGGTCTTTTTTCATTTGCTCCACCACAACTGGATCCTCGTGAATAAAGAGCCCCCCAGCTCCGAGCCTGCGGGCCATCTCCATATCCGTCCCACGATCCCCGATCACGAAAGAGCTTCCCAGATCGACCCCCTCCTGAAAGTAGCCGGTGAGCATGCCGAGCCCCGGTTTACGCGTGACAGCGTTCTCTTCAGGCGTGGTCGGGTCGATCAAAATATCCGAAAAGCGGATCCCTTCGTTCTCGAAGGCTTTAAGGATCTTCCCCTGCACCTTCTCGAAGCGTTCTCTCGGATATTCCTCCGAACCCAGCGCGTCCTGGTTACTGACCATGACCGGCTCATATTCGAGCTGGGAAATGATCCGACCGAGCCCTCGAAAGACGCCCGGAAAGAATTCGAGCTTTTCGAGCGAATCGATCCGTTCATCCTCGGGTTCACGGATCAAGGTCCCGTCCCGATCGATGAAGAGGTATTTTTTCATGGGGCTTCAGCTATTGCGTTCAGTAAGCGATCGTTCGTGTCCCGATCTCCGACCGTGATCCGGAGGCAGCCTTCGCAAAGGGGGAGTTTGCGCCGGTCGCGAATGAGGATACCCGCTTGGCCGGTCGCTTTCAATACCGCCTCGGCGTTTTTAAAACGCACGAGCAGAAAATTGGCCTCGGACGGGAAAACGTGTTCTACGTGCTCCATTTCTTCCAGTGCTTTTGCGATGCGCTCCCTTTCTTCTCGAATACGTTGAACGCGTTCCCGAACCTCATTCTCATGCTCCAAGAGGTCCAGCGCTTTTTCCTGGGTGAAGGCGTTCACATTATAAGGGGCTTTGATCCGATCGAGCAAGCGAATGAGCTCCGGATCCCCGATCGCCATCCCGGCACGAAGCCCTGCCGCGGCCCATGCTTTGGAAAAAGTCCGCAGGAGCACGAGTTGGGGGTATTCCTCCAACAGAGGGAGCAAAGAGGGGCCATCAGCAAAATCGATGTAGGCTTCATCCACGATCAAGGGGCCGTCGTGCTTTTCCAAGAGGTAGCGAACGGCCTCAGGTTCAAAACGGTTGCCGGTCGGATTGTTGGGGCTGCAGAGAAAGATCAACCGGGGGCTATGCTCCTCGATCGCCTTAAGGCACGCATCGAGATCAAGGCCAAAAGACTCCCGTAGGAGCGGCACCTTCAAAAGCTCTACCCCATTGATGGCGCCCATCACTTCATAAACGCCATAGGTCGGCGGGCAGATCATCAGCTTATCCTCCCCGGGGCGACCGAAGACCCTTATCAAAAGATCGATCGCTTCATCGCTGCCATTGGCGACCATGAGCTGCTCGGACCCGATCCCATAGTACTCAGCCAAGCTTTGACGGAGCTTTTGCTGAAAGGGGTCGGGATAGCGGTTGAATCCCGTATCGTCGGGCACTTCATTGGCATCGAGGAGCAGCTTCCCCGCTCCGCTTCCCTGTTCTTTCCGAGCGCTCGAGTAGGCCTCGAGGGTCTGTAAATGGGGTCTGATATGGCGTTCCACCCAACTCATCCCTTATTAAGGTCTTCGAGCCGGACCCGCACTGCTTCTTTGTGCGCTTCGAGTCCTTCTGCTTCCGCCTGTCGCATGATCGTGTCTCCAAGACCCCGGATCCCATCGGCTGACAGGCGCTGGAAACTGATGCGTTTGGTAAAGCTTTCGACCGAGACTCCGCTATAGGCCCTTGCGTGGCCGTTCGTAGGCAAAGTGTGGTTCGTGCCCGAGGCATAATCGCCGGCCGCCTCCGGGCTATAGGCGCCCAAGAAGACCGAGCCCGCATTTCGCACCTTGCTCGCTAGCGCTTCATCCTGCTCGGCATCGATGATCAAGTGTTCGGGGGCATAGTTATTCGCAAGCTCCATGGCCTCTTCCATGGAGTCGGTCAAGATCGCACGACTGTGTTCCAAAGCAGCTTCTGCCACCTCTTTCCGGGGCAATTCCTTCACTCGCCGATCCACTTCCTCTCGGACTTTATCCAAAAAGTCCCTATTATCCGATATGAGCAAAACCTGGCTATCCGCCCCGTGTTCCGCTTGGGAGAGGAGATCAGCAGCGACATAGCGAGGCTCGGCCGAGCCATCGGCTACGACCATCAACTCCGAAGGCCCGGCCGGGAGATCGATCGCCACCCCTTCTTTTTGGACCAACTGTTTGGCAAGGGTCACAAAGCTGTTGCCCGGACCGAAGATCTTATCGACACGAGGGATCGATGCGGTTCCGTAGGCCATGGCCCCGATCGCTTGAGCACCTCCGACCTTAAAGACCTTTTCGATCCCGAGGAGCTGAAGTGTCGCGAGGACGGTCGGGTTCGCCTTCCCCTCATGGTCGGGAGGGGTGCAAACGACGAGCTCCCTGCATCCGGCCAAAGTAGCCGGAACCCCCAACATCAGGACGGTAGAGAAAAGGGGTGCCGATCCTCCGGGAATGTAAAGCCCCACTTTATCGATCGGAACCCGCCGCTCCCAACAATCCACGCCAGGAGTGGTCTCCATAACCTCTCCATCCTTTGGGCCGTTCGCCTGATGAAAAGAACGGATGTTCGCTGCTGAACGCTCGATCGCCTCCTTAAGGTCTTGAGGCAAGGCTTTCTGAGCCTCCTCCATTTCTTCTTGGGGAACGCGAGTGTTTTCCAATTGGACGCCATCGAAGAAATGGGTATAGCGTTGGACGGCCCGGTCTCCTCCTTTTCGGACCTGATCGAGAACTTCAGCTACAGAAGCTTCCTGAGCAGCCGCCTTGGAATCGGGACGGGCCAGCAAGCGTTCCAGTTCTTCCGGATCCGGATTTTCGTAGATCTCCATTCCTCTTTCTTTTTTAGACCACCATTTTTTCGATCGGCACCACGAGGATGCCCTGGGCCCCTTCCTCCTTCAAGCGATCGATCCGATGCCAGAACTGATCCTCGTCCACCACCGAGTGGAGACTGCTCCACCCTTCCTCCACCAAGGGCAGAACGGTAGGGGACTTCATCGAAGGAAGGATCTCCGAGATCGCTTCGATCCGGTCGTCCGGCGCATTCATTAGGATATACTTGTGCTTTTTCCCGTTCTTCACCGAGCGGATCCGGAAAAGGATCTTGTCCAGCAACGCTCTCTTTTCGTCACTCAGGTCTTTATTGGCGACGAGCACGGCCTCGGAGCGAAGAACCGTCTCCACTTCCTTGAGGCCATTGGTAAAGAGCGTGCTACCGGAACTCACGATATCACAGACGGCATCCGCCAATCCGATCCCCGGAGCGATCTCCACCGACCCACTGATCTCATGGACCTCGGCATCGATCGCGTTCCGTTGGAGGAAGTCGTTCACCAACTCCGGATAAGAGGTGGCGATCCGTTTCCCCTGAAAATAGCCGACCCCTTCGTAATCCTCGTTCTTAGGGATCGCCAGGGAAAGACGGCACCTGGAGAAACCGAGCTCTTCCTCGATGCTCAATTCCCCACCTTTTTCGTGGACCACATTAGCACCCACTACACCGATATCGGCCACCCCATCCTCGATATAACGCGGGATATCATCGTCCCGGAGGAACAGGAGTTCGGCCGGGAATCCATCGGCTTTGGAACGGAGTTTCCCTTTGGCGTTAGCGGGGGCAATACCGCATTCCTTGAAGAGGGAGAGCGAATCTTCGCTCAAACGCCCGGATTTCTGTGTTGCGATCCTCAGTTCTTCCATATTCCGACATAAAAAAAGGCCTGCCGAGCGGGCAGGCCTTTCGAGTTCTTAATGCGTTCTTGAAAAGAATGCAAGGAGCTCACCACCCGCTCGGCCGAGAAGGCCTGGGACAATGCCAGTGGTGATGATGCAGGTTCTTGAAGAGCTCCATTGCGGGAACAAATATAAGGAGCTTTTATTCTTATGAGTAATTGGCGTTTTCGTTTTTTGGACCATCCTTCTAAATTCCCTTCCATCAACAACTACCCCCATCCCTCTGGCTCGGGGCTGTATCAAAAG
>CAZOSO010000044.1:0-1862 GCA_964582635.1 uncultured Weeksellaceae bacterium
TCCAACCATCCGAGACTTTCGGGCATTTCCAAACCCGCATTGAGTTGGCCGAGATAATTCGATAAGGGGAAGAAAAAGAACATGATGAGAAAGGTGAAGAAGATCCTTTCGAGGTTTATCCCGTGAAAATGGAGGAAGCTCCACCATCTTTTCCCAAGGAGATAAGGATAAATGATCGCCGGTAAAATGAACATTCCTGTATGCTGGAAGAAGAGGAGGCTTCTGTAGATGCCCACCATCGCAGGATATTCTTCGAAAGCGGTAAGTTTTTGGATGTTCTCGATAAGGGATATCGGAGCGAATGGTTCGAGGATCAAGAGCCCCAATGCATAGAAGAACACGCCTCCTAAATAGGCGATCAATACCAAGGCGATCAGCTGGACCCCTGCCCCTTTTTCGCTAAGCAATCCCTGCAGCATGGATCAGCGGCCTCCGACCTGGTCTTGAACCCAGCTCACGAAGTCCTCGTTCCCATCTTTTACGGGAAGGACCAAGATGCAGGGTGTGTCGTAACTATGGAGCTGGCGGACCCGGTCCATGACCTTCTCGTTCATGCTTTCCTCCGTTTTAACGATCAGGATACACTCTTCTTCGCTTTGTACCTCTCCCTCCCAGTAGAAAACCGAGTTCATACCGGGGATGATATTGGCACAGGCGGCCAGTCCCTCTTCGATAAGGGGGGAGGCTACTCGTTTTGCTTCCTCCTTGTCCTCTGTCGTAATGTAGATGAAATTGATCATAAGGGTTCTTTTGTTCGGCGTTCCTGATCCGGACGAACAAAAATAGCGGGAAGGGATGGAAGGAGGGGGTATAAAAATATAAGTACATATGTATTTATGTTTGTATATATCGGGTCTGCTCACGACAACCCAAAAAAAACGCCTCGAAGACCCCACCGAGGCTTTAGGTTTATCCCTAGAACACCCTACTGCTCCCTCGTTCACCGGATCGATGTTATTAAAACCCTTATCCTTCAAAGGGTCAAAGACCGATCGCTACCTTTGTCCCTAAATGGTGCGTATCGCGGATATACCCGTTGGGGAATTTCCCCTCCTCCTCGCTCCCATGGAGGACGTGAGCGACCCCCCGTTTCGCGCGCTCTGTAAAAAGCATGGAGCGAATGTGGTCTATACGGAGTTCATCTCTTCCGAAGGTCTGATCCGTGATGCAGCGAAGAGCACTAAAAAGCTCGACGTTTACCAGGACGAACGCCCCGTGGGCATTCAGATCTTCGGCTCGGAGATCGAACACATGAAACAGGCCACCGCTATTAGTGCCCGATCAAAGCCGGATATCATCGACATCAATTTCGGATGTCCGGTGCGCAATGTGGTCTGTAAGGGGGCTGGAGCGGCTATCCTCAAGGATGTGGACAAGATGGTGGAGATGACGGGGGAGATCGTCCGCTCCACCGAGCTTCCGGTCACGGTCAAGACCCGCCTTGGATGGGATGAGAACACGAAATACATCGAAGAGGTCGCTGAACGTCTTCAGGAAGTAGGGGTTCAAGCGCTCGCCATCCATGGTCGGACGCGGGTGCAGATGTACAAGGGAGAAGCTGATTGGACCCTCATCGGACGGATCGCTCAAAACCCGAACATCGAGATCCCGATCTTCGGGAACGGAGACGTCGATTCACCGGAAAAGGCCCTCGAATACCGCCAGCGTTATGGGGTGGACGGGATCATGATCGGCCGAGCAGCCATCGGCTACCCCTGGATATTTCGGGAGATGCACCATTACATGGAAACCGGTCAGCATATGGACCCTCCTACTGTCGGAGAACGAGTGGAGGCTGTTCGAGAGCATCTCGACCGGTCCATCGAATGGAAAGGAGAGAAGAAAGCGATCCTGGAGATGCG
>CAZOSO010000044.1:1962-3111 GCA_964582635.1 uncultured Weeksellaceae bacterium
CAATTCGGGGAAGAACTGGATATGAAAGGGATCCTCTTTTTGATCGGGGTCGAAGAATTAGGAAAAGGACCCCAGCGCTTCAAAAAGGACGATAAGGTCAACTTGATGCACGTGGCCATTTGCACGCTCCTGGAACCTTACGGTTATTACAGCTATCAAGGAAAGGACCAGGATGGTTGGCCTCACTTTCGCATCAATGAAGAATTACCCCCCTTGGATGCAGAACAACAGGATCGCCTGATCAAAGAGGCGATCGTGGATTATTTCGAGCAGCGAAAGGCTGAAGAGGAACGGATGAAAGGGTCAGGGCTCTAGAACGACGGTCTTCTTGTTCTTTTCCCCGTGGACGATCTCGATGTAATCTTCGGCTGAAAAGGAGTCCTTTTTGGCCTCGATATCCAAGACCATCATCCCCGATTGTCCATCCTCGTAATATTCTTCGAAATTGAATTCCACCGTGCCGGACTTACCTGTCGTACCTTCTTTATCGACCCTCACTTTATTGGTGGCATAAACCGTATCCGAAGGGTCTCCGAAAACCCGAACATGAGCTCCGTGCACAGGTTCTCCTTGAAGATCCTCGACGGTAATGATGCCGATGGTATCCTGAGGTTTATCACAGGATACCGAGAGAGCGACCATAAAAAGGCAGCTTATGAAAAGGAGCGCTATGCGCTGTGGACGCGTCATCATATCCAAAGGCTTTTGCTAAATTCGTCGGACATCCGACCTTGTGGAACGGGCCCTGACTCACAAATATAAGAAAATGGCATCGAAAGTTTTCCGCCATCTTCCTGAAAGGATCCCGTTCCTAAGGGTCTTCTCCGTCCTGCTTTTTATTCTTTCCTTCTATTTTTATACGGGATGCACCCCTTCAGGGATGCTTTCCGATGATGGAAATGGAAAAGCTTTGGTAGCGATCCATACGGAATACGGTACCATGAAGGTTGAATTATATGCCGCAACTCCGAAACACCGGGATAATTTCATCAAATTAGCAAAAAAGGGGTTTTACGATAGCACCACTTTTCATCGAGTGATCGAAGGCTTTATGATCCAAGGAGGGGATCCTCTGAGCAAAAAAGCGGATCCTGAACAAAAGGTCGGGGAAGGAGGTCCGGGATATACCATCGAAGCTGAAATACGGGA
>CAZOSO010000044.1:3211-10142 GCA_964582635.1 uncultured Weeksellaceae bacterium
GGAGCTTATACGGTCTTTGGACAAGTGATCGAAGGCAAGGATGTGATCGATAGCATCGCTGCTGTGAAAACCGATCCGAAGAACAACCGACCCACCGATCCGGTGCGGATGGAGGTCGATATCCTCGAAAAGCCATGAAGGAACGCATCCAGGAGTTGATGAATGAGGTGGAAGCCTTTGAGCCCTCCGGTCCGGAGGAGCTCGAAGAATTCCGTATCCGTTTCTTGGGAAAGAAAGGGGTGATGAACGAGCTCTTCGCTCAGTTCAAGGAAGTGCCGAACGAGCAGAAAAAAGAACTGGGCCAAGAGCTCAACCGCTTGAAAGAAGCCGCCCAGGAAAAGCATCAGGCTTGGCAAGAGCACTTCAAAAAAGAAGAGAAGAAGAGCGGTCCTTCTTTCGATCCGACCCTGCCACCCGGCCATAGACCTCCTGGAGCTCGTCATCCCCTTAGCACTGTGCGGGATGAAATGGTGGACGCTCTGGGGCGGATCGGTTTTAGTGTGGCGGATGGACCGGAGATCGAGGACGACTGGCATAACTTCAGCGCGCTGAATATGCCCGAGGATCATCCCGCAAGGGATATGCAGGATACTTTTTTCCTCGAACGGGATCCCGATATGGTCCTTAGGACTCACACTTCACCGGTCCAGATCAGAGAGATGGAGCGCCGGGATCCTCCGCTACGCATCATCGCTCCTGGCAGGGTTTTTCGTTGTGATAGCGATGCAACACACTCGCCCGCTTTTCATCAGATCGAAGGGATGTATATCGACACCAAAGTTTCTTTCGCGGATCTGAAGCAAACGCTCTTCTTTTTGATGAAGGAGCTTTTCGGAGCGGATCTGGAAGCGCGTTTTCGCCCTTCCTTCTTCCCGTTCACGGAACCTTCGGCTGAAATGGACATCTCCTGGAAAGGAGGAAAAAAAGATTGGATGGAAGTGCTCGGTTGCGGCATGATCGATCCGAACGTGCTGAAAAGTTGTGATATCGATCCGGAGCGCTACAGTGGCTTTGCCTTTGGCCTGGGAGTGGAACGGATCGCCATGCTCAAGTACGGCATCGACGATCTTCGCCTCTTTTTCGAGAACGACCTTCGCTTTCTCCGCCAGTTCAGTTCCAGTTTTTGACCCTTATGAGCACTGAAGGAACGAGCAAAAGCCTTTCTTGGATCCTCGGCCCCTGTAGTGCGGAGTCGGAAGAACAGGTGGTGAGGAGTGCGGAAGCGGTAGCTCCTTATCTCGGAACAGGCTTTTTCCGAGCAGGTGCTTGGAAACCCCGGACAAGACCTGATGCTTTTGAAGGGGTGGGGGAACCCGCTTTGGAATGGCTCCAGAAGGCTAAGGAAGCGACCGGTGTTCGGACGATCACCGAAGTGGCCCGGCCCGAGCATGTCGATATCGCCCTTCGATACGAACTCGATGCCCTGTGGATCGGTGCCCGAACGACGGTCAACCCTTTCTATGTGGATTCCATTGCGGAGGCCCTTGCAGGAACCGCTGTGCCTGTTTTCATCAAGAATCCGGTCAACCCCGATATCGCTCTTTGGATGGGGGCTTTTGAACGGCTCCATAAAAAAGGGGTCCCTTTGGGCGGTGCTATCCATAGAGGCTTTTCGCAATACGGGCGCTCTTTCTACAGAAATCCCCCCCATTGGGAGATCCCCATCGACCTTAAAAGGCAAATGCCCGATATCCCCCTTTACTGCGATCCGAGCCACATCAGTGGGGACCGGGAAAAAGTGGCGGATGTGGCCCAACGTGCATTAGACCTCGATATGGACGGACTGATGGTGGAGGTCCATCCCAGCCCCGAAAAAGCCCGTAGTGATGCGGATCAGCAGCTATCACCGGAAGGATTCCGAAGCTTCTTCAATAGCCTTGAACAGCGAAAGAGTAGACCTACGGATCCTGATACACAGGACCGCCTTGAAGACCTAAGGACCATGATCGATGAGCTCGACCATCGGATCGTCCAGGAATTGGCCTCCCGAATGGATATCGCTGAACGGATCGGAGCGCACAAAAAGGAAAAAGGCATCCAGATCCTTCAATTGGAGCGCTGGGAAAAGATCCTCAAGGATCGGAAGGATCTGGGAAATGCCTTGGGGCTAAGCTCCGAGTTCATGCAGGAGTTCCTCGATGCCGTCCATAAAGGCTCTATCAAACGGCAAATGGGTGTCATGTACGAGGGGAAAAAGCCCCGCAAAGGGGCTGGTCACGATACAGCCTCTTCGGAATAAGGCTGAAAAGCAAAAGCGTTCCGGAACGCTTTCATTTCTTCCTTTAAGCTATCCTCGTAGCGATCCAGGAATGCTCGTATGGTTGGACTAGCTTCCACTTTGATCTCTCGAAGGCGTAAGTGCTGGTTCACGTAGAGTTTTTCGAGGTCTTCGTATACTTCATCGAGGGTGTCCGCGATCTCGTTGATGCTCAGGATGCGGTCCACCATGTGATAAGTTCCTGGATCGAAACGATCGTGAAGCATCGAGGCGAATAGGTCGGCGACTTTTCGGATATGAACGAAAGAGCGATGCTGTTCTCCGTCACCTTGGATCCTGATGCGTCCCTTCATGTGGGCTTCGAACATGAATTTGTTGATCACCGCATCGAAGCGCATGCTTTTGCTGTAGCCGTATACGTTCCCACAGCGGATGATATGGACGGGCATTTTTTCTCCGAGCCTGCGTACATGCTCTTCTCCCCTTAATTTGGAGGTTCCGTAAAAAGTTCTCGGATTGGGCGGATGATCGTCCGCCATCACGGTTTTGGAAGCTCCTAAAGCAGAGACACTGCTCACATGGATGAAACGCTCCAATCGATTCTCTTCGGCCGCATAGACGAGCTCTGCAGTGCCCCAGTGATTGGTCTGCTCGAATAGGTGAGGATTCTGATCGGCAAAGGGTGTGGTCACCTTAGCAGCAAGGTGGATCACGGTATCGACTTCCGATACGACCTGCTTTAAACTCCGACTGTCCAGGATCTCTCCCTGTACGAACTCCACTTTTGATGGCAGTGGATGGGGGCTGAAAAAGAGGTTGAATTGTTCCCGACTGAGGTTGTCGTAAACGATCAGGCGTTCGATAGCAGGATCCTCTGCGATCTTTCGCACCAGTTCTGTTCCAATATAACCGGCCCCACCGGTTACGAGCACTTTCATGAGCCCTTCTCTTTTTGATCGAGCAATTCGGTATGAAGTCCGCATTCGGTCTTGTTCAAGCCAGCCCAACGAGCATCTCGCTCATTGTTGAGGTCGAACTTACGCGTGCAGGGTTCGCAACCGATGCTCAAGTAACCTTTGTTCTCCAAAGGATGTCTCGGTAGATCGTAAGCTTTGATATAGTCGTAAATGTCCTTAGCGCTCCAATCCAAGAGAGGGTGAAAACGGATCACCCCGTTGGGAGTGCGTTCTTCCGTGCTCATCCGCTTTCGGTTCTCGTTCTGGTCCCGACGCACCCCACTGATCCAAACATCGTGGGAGGAAAGGATGGGCTCCAAAGGAAGCGTCTTGTTGAGGTAGCAACAGCGGTCCGGATCGGAGGTGAAGAGCAAAGCCCCTTCGTTATCCCGCTGGAGATGTTTGGGGATCTCGGAACGAAGCGGGCGAATGGGAAGATCGATGAGCTTTTGGATCTGGTCCTTGTAAGAAAGGGTTTCCGGAAAAAGATAGCCCGTGTCCAGGAAATAGATAGGAATGTGAACTCCCGTGCGGTCCAGCATATGAAGGAGCGGAATGCTGTGGGTTTGGAAGGAAGAGGTGACGAAGAGGCGTTTGCCTTCGCTTTCCCACTCCTGGAGCCGGTCTTTCATCGCTTCGAGATCCATGGCCCAAAAGTATCGCTTCCTGAAGTGCTGCGTTATGATAGAAATGTACTTCATCCTTCCTTCTCGGCCTTCTATGTTAAGAAGAAGTCTATTGTGAGGGGGCGGTAGCTTCCCAGAGGCTTTCTGAGGAGGACTTGATCCAAGGCTCCCATTTTCTTTACCTTCGTCATCCGGTAGAAAAAGCGATCATCCATGGCCCAAGACCTTTATCAAGCGCACGATCATCTTCAGATCGACGAACTTTTGAGCGATGAGCAAAAGCTCGTGAGGGACAGTGCGCGCACGTGGGTCTCTCAAGAGGTAAAGCCCATTATCGAGGATTATTACGAGCGAAGCGAATTCCCGGATCGATTGATCCCTGGTTTGGCAGAGATCGGGGCTTTTGGCCCCTATATACCGGAGGAATACGGAGGACCGGGCTTGGACCAGATCTCCTACGGGCTCATCATGCAGGAATTGGAGCGGGGTGATTCAGGGATCCGTTCCACCGCCTCTGTTCAGAGTTCTTTGGTGATGTACCCCATCTATAAGTATGGAACTGAGGAACAACGACAAAAGTTCCTTCCAAAGCTGGCTAGCGGGGAATGGATGGGCTGTTTTGGATTGACGGAGCCCGATTCCGGCTCCGACCCGGGCTCGATGAAAAGCCATATCGTCGATAAAGGCGATCATGTGGTCCTGAACGGGAGCAAGATGTGGATCTCCAATTCGCCTTTTGCCGATTGTGGGATCGTTTGGGCCAAGGATGAGGAGGGAACGATAACAGGCCTCATCGTCGAGCGGGATATGGAAGGCTTCACAACACCTGAGACCAAAGGTAAATGGTCCCTTCGTGCTTCAGCGACCGGTGAAATGGTCTTCGACAATGTGAAGGTCCCGAAGGAGAACATCCTTCCTGGTCGGACCGGTTTAGGAGCTCCTTTGAGTTGTTTGAATTCAGCGCGCTACGGCATTACTTGGGGAGCGCTCGGTCCTGCCGTCGAGTGCTACGATACCGCTCTTCGCTATTCCCTGGAGCGGAAACAATTCGGGGCACCTATTGCCTCTTTTCAACTGACGCAGAAGAAATTGGCCGAAATGATCACCGAGATCAGCAAAGGGCAGCTTCTCGCCTACCGGATCGGTGTTCTTCGGAACGAAGGAAAAGCCTCTCCTGCTCAGATCTCGATGGGAAAGCGGAACAACGTGAAAATGGCTTTGGACATCGCTCGCGAATCGCGGCAGATCCTTGGAGGCATGGGTATCACGAACGAGTATCCCATGATGCGCCACATGATGAACCTGGAATCCGTGATCACCTATGAGGGAACCCACGATATCCACCTTCTGATCACCGGGAACGAGGTTACCGGGATACCTGCCTTTAAAAGTGCTTATCGGGAGGAATAAAGCTACTTGACGAGCATCTTTTCCACCACAACACCCTCTTCCCCTTTTAATCGGACCGAATAGATACCGGGAGCGATCCCCCCAGGAAGGGAGAACCGTTTTCCCGAAAGCTCTTTGATCCTTCCTTGATAAAGGGTTCGTAGCAGACGCCCTTGTTGATCATAAAGGACCAAGCGCCCGGTTCCGGAAAAAGATGGCTTCCCTTTGATCCGAAAATCGGACCGAACGGGGTTGGGCTGTAAGGAAAAGGTGTTTCCTCTGCTCCTTTGCTGAAGCTGCATCCAAGTACTGTCCATCGGGATCTGCAACTGGGTCAGTTCGATACTGTCACCCGTAGGGTTCCCATTCCCGTTCGCTTCGTTGAAAGCAGCGTAAAAAGTGATCGGTCCGACACCAGTAGAAGGTGCTTTCCACTCGAATTCCCAGGTCCGGCTTCCAGAGCCCCCGTTCCCGTTGCTGGTGTGTGTGACCGCATTCCCATTATTGGTCAATTGGGTGCTGTTCCCTTGGGTGATCTGGGGATCGCCTATCTTTTGGTCGTTGCTGTCCTCGACGGTGGCCTCGAATCCGAACGTGTTCCCTCCCTTTTTGATCTTTGCGGTCACGGTGTAAGTGCTGTCGGGGCGGTAGCCCTGGGAGGGAATGTCCGTGCTTATCGAAACATTCGGAGCATCGTATACGGGGGAATAAGAACTGTGACAACCACCCCGGGCACACGTTATACCCCCGTCCCCTGGTGATCCGGTATGCCCACCCGGAGCACCGGAGGCATAGGGCTGAAAAGGCCTTTCCATCGAGAGCAGCGTTGCAAGGGCCAAAATGGGGAATAGGAAAGGCAGAGGTTTTTTAAAGCCGGCCATGGGAAAAGCCTCTGGCTTAGTGGACCAGGATCTGTTCCACTTTTCGCTTCTCTCCGCTGCGTAGTTCGAGCAGATAGCTTCCTGCCTCTAAGTCAGCGCCTAGATCAAAGAAGCGGCCATTGTTGTTGCTCAGTTCGCCCTCGTAAAGCTTTTTCACGATCCGCCCCTCCAGGTCGCGCAAGAGAAGCTTCCCCTTTTGCAAGTTCGGGGAAAGCCCCTGAAGGGAGATACGCTCATGGGCAGGGTTGGGATAGACCGAAAAGGAGTTCTCTTCCATCATCTTGGCAGTGGGAATAGCGCTCGCAGAGGTGTCCTCCTGAACAGTGGTGGAATCGAGGTGGATGGTGTCTCCGGTCGAGGTGCTGCTCGAATTGGTCACGTTGAAGGCCGCCCAAAAGATCACTTCGCCGGTCCCGGATGAAGGGGCTTGCCAATCCACGCTCCAGGACTTGCTTCCGCTTCCGGAGGTCCCGCTGTTGGTATGGGTCACCGCATCGTTGTTGTTCGTGAGTTGGGTTTCAGAGGAGGTGCTGCTCAGGGTCCCGATCTTCGTTCCGGAAGGGGTTTCCGAGGTCAGCTCGAAACCGAACTTACTGACGCCACTCTGACTGATGGAAGCCGTAATGGTATAGGTCTGTCCGGGAACATAGCCGGATGCAGGGATGGTAGTGCTTATCGAAGCCTGACCGCTATTGAATTGGGGAGAGGCATCATCATGACAAAAGGACTGGGCGCAGGTGGTGCCATCTCCATTGGATCCCGTATTCCCCCCTCCGTTGCTCGATCCGCTTTCGCTACTGATCGCGATCTGACCTCCTGAGGGGAATAAAAGCCAAACAAGAAGAACGGCAGAAAAGGAAC
>CAZOSO010000044.1:10242-13547 GCA_964582635.1 uncultured Weeksellaceae bacterium
TCTTAGCTTATGGCCCTTTCGGCGTAAGCTTGCTGAAGAAGAGATCGAGGAGGCCGAGCAGGCCGGGTTCTTCCGGGTGCTCACAGGAGCATTTCGGGAACACTCGCTGGATCTCCTCCTGCGTGCTTGGACCGATCGCCAGCACGCGCTCGTTCTCGACCTTCCCTCCCATTTCTTTAAAAGCCCGCACGTTCGAGGGGCTGGTAAAGACCAAGGTGTCGCTCTCTAAGGGGAGCGACACTTTTTTTTGGGGGATCGAGCGGTAGATCGCTAATTCATGGACCTGGATGCTTCCCTTTTTTCTGAGGGTATCGGGGATTTTGCGTGAAGGCTCTTCGGGTCCGGGTACCAGAAGTTCTTGGGCCTTCTTTTCTTGAAGCCATTCGATCAATCCGTGAGCGACTTCCTCAGGTCCCCCCGAACCCACAAAATCAGCCTCGACACCGTATTCTGCTAAAGTTTCAGCGGTCCCGGGGCCATAAACAGCAAAAGTTCGGGCCTGAAGGTCTTGGTCGCAGTATTCCATAAAAAAGCGGATGGCGTTCCGGCTGCTGAAAAAGACCGTTGCTGTTTCCGGGATCTTTTCGGGCATGATCCTTTCCTGTTGGATCAATGAGCGAGCGCTCACTGTGTTCCCATTCCCGGCCAAGCTGCGCACCCACCAATGGTCCTCAGGAAGATCCTTGCTGATGAAAACCCTTTGGCAGTCCTCGCTTTGGAGTTTGCGGGCCACCCTATCGGCGATCCCTTCGCTCTCTTTGTCGAAGCTCAACTTTAGGCGTCGGGGTACTTCATGCCCTTCGAGCAGCACCATGCCCCAGACCCGGTAACGGTCTTCTTCTTCGCGGCAGTAAGCGCCCAAAGGCAATTGGCATCCTCCTCGGAAGCGCTGAAGGATCCCTCTTTCGATCCAGCAAGGTACGGCCGAAGAAGCTTGGTGGAGTTGCTTCACGATCTGTTCGCTTTCCGCGTCCTCTTCCCGTATTTGTACGGCTAAGGCCCCTTGAGCGGGAGCTGGGATAAAACGCTCGGGATGAAGGGCAAAGGTCCTGAACTCGCTCACATCCTCTTCCAAACGATCGATGCCCGCTTTTGCCAAAAGGATCGCGCTGTACTTTTCTTCCCGGAGCTTTTGAAGCCGGGTCGGAACATTCCCCCGTAATTCTTCTACTTCCAGATCGCTTCGGAACATGCGAACTTGTTCCTGCCTTCGCGGAGAGGAAGTGCCCATTTTTCCACCTTTTCGGATCGGTAATAAAGGGTCAGGGCTGTAATGCGATGGATGGACGAGCAAGAGGTCGTTCGGTTCTGCTCTTGCAGGTATCGCTGCGATCCGGGTTCCGGCCGTGGGTGTGGTCTCGAGGTCTTTGTGGGAATGCACGGCTATATCGACCTTTTCGGCCAACAAAGCGTCCTCGATGGCCTTGGTGAAAAAGCCCGACCCGCTCATTCCGGAGAATGGGGAGCTTTGGTTCTGATCACCCTGGGTGGAGATCTCTACGAGTTCAACCCCATGCCCCTCTTTTTGGAGCAGGTCTTGGATATGTTGGGCTTGCCAGAGGGCTAAACGGCTGCTACGGGTACCGATCCGAAGGGTCTTCCTCATCGTCGCGTTCCGTCGCCTTTCGCCCCGCTCTCTTCGAGAAGGATCTCGCGGGCCATTTTCATAGGGACGGACATGTACTTCTTTTCGAGGTGGCGGACCACTTTGTCGAGCACCTCCCGGGAGTTTTCATCCATTTGTTCGATGTCCTCTGCGAATACCGAATTGAGCGTGCGCTCATTGATCTCCTTCACCTTTTGCGGTACTTGCCTCATGGCCAATTCCACCTCCCGTTCTTTATAAGCCCGGTGGAAGGTTTCGATCCGCTCCTCGATGATCGAGTAGCAAGCCTCCATCTCCTCTTCTCGCTCTTTCATGTTCTTTTCAGCCTTGTCCTGAAGCTCTTTCAGGCCGATATAAGGCCCTTCGTGAAGAGGAAGGGCTTCTTGGTCGAAGTCGCTGGGAAGAGCGAGGTCCACGATCACCTTCGGGGCTACGCCACGGTCTTTCCATTCTTCATAGCGGGCTTTCGGGATCACGGGTTCTTCCGCTGAGGTCGAAGTGAGAAGCACGGAAGGGGGATGATCCAGCTCCGAGAGTTTTTCGAGGGATGCTGCTCGCCCATCCAACTCTTCAGCGAGTTCTTCCGCTTTATCGAGCGAGCGGTTATGGACTTTGAAATTGCTGAAACCGTGCTTTTTTAGAAAACGGCAGAAAGACCGGTTCGTTTTGCCCGCACCTATCACCCGAACTTCCCCATCCGGTTCCATTCCCAGGTCCCGAAGCTTTTGATAAGCGAGGGATACGACGGAAACCGGTTGGGTGGCGATCCGGGTTCGCGTATAGATCTCTTTGGCGGTCTTGACGGTCCCGTCGAGGACCAAGCGAAGGATATCACCCGTAGTACCGGCTTCTCGGCAGCGCTCGAAGGCTTTACGGACCTGGGTGATGATCTCCCGTTCCCCGATCACCATGGAATCCAGGGAGGAAGCCACCATAAAGAGGTGTCGGATAGCGTCTTCTCCTTCAAAGACCTTTGCTTCCCCTACCGCTCGTTCGATAGCTTCCTCTTCAGGTCCGAAGAACGCTTCGAAAAAACCTCGCAGTTCCCCTTCCTGATAATGCTTCTCCTCGTCGTCGGTGAAAATGAACTCCACCCGGTTGCATGTAGAAAGGTAGCAGACCTCGCTGGCTCCGATCTTCTCTTGGAAATCGGGTAGAAATTCCGGCACACGCTCGTCTTCGACATGATACCGTCCGATCGAATCGAGGTCGGTTTCCTTGTGGGTGATCGCTATGACCTTGAGTGCGTTCATGCTTCTTTGAAAAGCCGACTCAAAGGTCGTTCATCCCTTATCAGGAATTGTCATGCGATCGTCATGCTTTGGGGGATCATGAGAAGGATCATGATCGACCCGGACCTGACAGGTTTCGAAACCTGTCAGGTCCCCCCTTCTTAATCCTTACCGTACTCCCGCACAAAACGCTCTACCAAGGCCGCCAACTCATCGAAACGGCTCAGAGGAAGGTTCTCTGCTGTGTCGTGAACGTCATGATAGGCATCAACATCCCCCAGCGTATAAATGAAAAAGGCGGGAACACCTTTCTCGGAAAACCAGTAGTGATCGCTGTTCATGGCCTTTCCCCGTGCCTTGATCTTGGGGAACCAACCCTCCTCTTCGTTCATTTTCCGAAGCCATTCCAGCTTTTCTTCGTGCACTTTTCCGTTCACAACGGTGATGCCTTCACTGCCTCCTCCTAC
>CAZOSO010000044.1:13647-15089 GCA_964582635.1 uncultured Weeksellaceae bacterium
AACGCATATCGAAGGGAGAGAAAATTCTCAGCGCTGTCCCCTTCAGCTTTTTGGGGGTCGAGCACAGCGATCTGCTCCCCTTTCGACCCGAAACGCCTTAAGCGCTTTTTTCCCTCAGCACCCTTTAACATGGGTGGAGTGACGTGGAAGAGTTTGTACGTCCCTTCGCTCGGCCCCGATACCGGATCGGGTATGAACCCGATGCCGGGTTCGAGGCTGTCCCCCTCCCATACCAACTTCATGGCGCCGGGGAAAGTGTTCACGTCCACTTTGAAGGGTTGAAAGTAATCCCCATCGAACAAGGGCTTCGCCCCATAGCTTTTCAGCTCCTTCCGGATGTATCGAGCTGCTTTCTTCTCTCCATCGCTCACATAGCCCCTTCCCTCCATTTCTGGTGAACAAAGGGTGTCGATATGTTCGCGGGCCACTTGACTTTGGCCCTTCCCAAAGAGGGGAAGAAGGAAGAGGGTGAAAAAGGCAAAAAGGATCCTCATACCGATTTTTTTTCGAAGGTCTGAATTATCCCTTTATTTAGGGAAAACTCCTCTTGTTCGAGCTACTTCTAGCAAGGTCGGAACAAAACGCTCCTATGGGTCTTTTCTCCTATTTGCCTGATAGTCAAGGGTCTAGGAATAGCGTAAAACAGACCTCTTGAAGCAAAAGCCCGGGTAGCTCAATGATCCCAGCGGTTTTGTTCAATCGGCGAGCTCTAAGGGAGAAATGAGGTCTCTTAGAAAGGGTCGTATGGGGTTTCAAAGGATTCCTTTTACCTTCGAAGAGATGTCTGCTAAGAACGCCCAAGCCTTGAATGAGGATGAAAAAGGAACGGGCTGGATCGAAGTGATCGCCGGCCCTATGTTCTCCGGGAAGACGGAGGAATTGATCCGCCGATTGAAAAGGGCGAGGATCGGTCAGCAGCGCGTGGAGATCTTCAAGCCGCTCATCGAGGATCGCTACGATGCGGAGGATGTGGTGAGCCACGATGCCAATTCCATTCCCTCCCTTCCGGTGCCAAATGCCCAGACCATCCTGAGCCATCGTGGAGAGGTCGACGTGATCGGGGTGGATGAGGCCCAATTCTTTCCGGACGACCTGCCCGGCGTTTGTGAGCGATTGGCGGATCAAGGGGTCCGAGTGGTCGTTGCCGGCCTCGATCTCGACCATGAGGGCAGACCCTTCGGTCCCATGCCTCATTTGCTTGCCTTGGCCGAATATGTCACGAAAGTTCACGCTATTTGTGTTCGTACGGGTGAGTTGGCCCATTATTCTCATCGCTTGACCGATGAAAAGGGCCAAGTACGGATCGGCGGGGGAAGCGAATACGAGCCCCTTTCCCGAAAGGCTTTTTACGAGGAGGTCCGGCGCCCCCGAGAGGAGCAAAGCCAGCGCGATCGTGAAGAATGAAGGGCTTAGCAATGAGACGCGCCTCGAAGTGAATTTGG
>CAZOSO010000045.1:0-9436 GCA_964582635.1 uncultured Weeksellaceae bacterium
AAAGCAAAAGTTCCATATCGGGGACGTGAAGTGCGAAATCGCAAACCCATCTCCTCAATGGCCAACATACGCCTTTCATAGAGACCTCTCTGAGAAGACGCCCCTAAAAAAGGAGCATCTCCGAAAAAGCGTTCTTTGCGAGTGGAAGCGTAGCGAGCAGCTTCTCTTAGCTCCTTCCGATAATAAGCTCCCAACCGCCACTCCCGCGTTCCCGTTGGCCGGAACTCGAGGTCCGCTCCGTATTTCATCCGTTCATCAGCCGTCCCATATCCCCAAAAAGCTCCCGCTCGCACGTAAGGGGATAACTTTTCGTTCGTTTCGAACCCTAAGCCTAAACGATGCTTTTCGTAAGCGTTGTATCGATAAAGTTCGTAGAGCCTAAGGTCGAAGCCCTTTAAAGGGAAACGTCCCTGAAGCCCCTTTTCCATGACCTCTACCCAGCGATCGAAGTCCTGTTCCCGTCCAAGACTGTCCAGAAACCCATAAGTATTGGAATCCTTTCGGGTTAGGGGAAAGCTCCGGTTTTGCTTCCAAAAAAGGCTATCCCGATCGCCATACCCCCTCATCTTTTGGATGCTGAGATCCTTTCTCTCGATATCCCCGACCGTATCCTCACCGGTACGGATCTCGCTTAGAAAGCTCTTCCCATTGTAGACCATCCCGAGCGATGGGATCCGAAGCTCGAAGTTCATTTCTTTCGGAAAGCAAGCCTCTCCCTTTTGCCGATAGCTCTGCTCGATCCGAACGGGATTGGGTCCTTGTTTCACCGGTTCAGCCCGAATGGATCGAAGAGCGTATTCATCACTCCCGATAACGAGAAGGCCCCGAAGGGCTTGCTCCGTTCGAAGAGGTTTCGGATGGAAACGGATGAAGAAAATGCTATCCTTCCCCTTTATCAATCGGTTCCGGAGCTGGTACTCGTATTTCCTCCAGGCTCCTTGACTGATAGGGCTCCGATATTCCTGGCCAAGGATCTCGATATAATTCCTGTAAAAAGAGATCTCCTGCAATTCCGAAGCGATAGCTGTGAATGGAGGATCTTGAAAGCCGGACACGCGTGCACCCAGCACTTTCTTTTTGTCAGATCGCCCCTTTCGGTATTTCCGTTCACTCACCGTTTCCATTAAAAAGGCATGGGTGCTGTCCGGAAAAGCGGAAGCAGTACTGTCCAAAGCGCGGGGCGTTTTGGAGAGCGTATCGCTCTTCTTTGCATACCAGCTGCTATCGAAATGGAGCGATCGATCACTATAAATGATCTTTTGGTAGGAGCGGTACCGAAAAACTTCTTGCTCAAGAGGATCGTGCGTCTTCCGGCGAGCTATGGCCTCGCGGATAATACGCATAGTTGGATCTTTTCCGACCCTTACCTCTACTGTTCTTTTTTGAACGGCCTTTTTCCGGAGCCCGATCTTCAATTCCCCGGCCTTCGGGATAGGGACCGTATCCTTTTCATATCCCAAACTTGAGACCACCAGGCGTTCGCTCCCCTCAGGCACTTTTAATGAAAAGCGTCCCTCCAGGTCGCTTTGAGTGCCTACTCGTTCATTTCCGAAAAGCACTATATGGGCAAAAGGGATCCTGTTCCCATCCTCTTCTTCGATCACCTTCCCCTTCACTGTTCGTTGGCCATACGCTCCCGCGAAAACGAACAAGAGAATGATGAGCGACAGGCTTTTTTCGATCCTTACCTTCGGGGAGATGATCGCACGGATCCGCGACGGCCTAAACATGGCCTCCAAGTTCACGTTCAAGCGAAGCTGGAATCTTCTCAAAGTCCTGGGGAGCTTCTATTATTCGAAATGGACCCGTAAGCCCGTCCAATGGGGCATGCCGATCAGCGTATCGATCGAACCGACCACCTCCTGCAACCTGCGTTGTCCCGAATGCCCGAGCGGCCTTCGCCAATTTAGCAGAAATACGGGAATGATCCAGGAGGAAGATCATCGCAGATGGATCGACGAGCTGAGTGCTCACACCCTCTATATGCTCTTCTACTTTCAGGGAGAACCCTTTATTCACCCCCAATTTCTGGATATGGTGAGCCATGCCTCCTCCAAAGGGATCTACACGGCCACTTCCACCAATGCGCATTTTCTTCATGAGCGTTTGGCGGCCCGAACGGTCGATTCCGATCTAGACCGTCTGATCGTTTCCGTCGATGGGACCACTCAAGAGGTTTACGAGCAATATCGGCGCAAGGGGAAGCTCGATAAGGCGCTCAACGGGATCCGGAATGTGGTGCGTCAAAAGAGGGAGAAAGGCAGAAAGAAGCCGCATTTGATCCTCCAGTTCTTGGTCGTCCGTCCCAACGAGCATCAGATCGAAGAAGCGGCGAGGCTGGGGCAGGAATTAGGGGTGGATGAAGTTCGCTACAAGACGGCTCAGATCAACGATCCCTATGACAAGAACGGGCTCATACCCACACGCTCGAAATATTCCCGATACAAAAAGGGGAAGGATGGCAAGTATCGGATCAAATATCCCCTTAAAGACCACTGCTGGAAATTGTGGCATTCCAGTGTGATCACCTGGGACGGCATCGTCGTTCCCTGCTGTTTCGATAAAGATGCGGAGCATCGCCTGGGGGACCTCCAGGAAAACAGCTTCGAGGAAGTCTGGAAAGGCGAGGCTTATCAGGATTTCCGCCGTAGCGTACTCGGCTCGAGGTCCTCCATCGATATTTGTCAGAACTGCACCGAAGGGTGCAAGGTCTGGGCCTGATCAGAAGCTTTGGAGATCCTTTTCTTTAGCGTTCGTAAGCTCTTCCACCTTATTGGTATAAGAATCGGTGAGCTTTTGGACCTCCTTTTCCCCTTCGAGGGCTTCGTCTTCTGAAATGCTTCCCTCTTTTTGGAGCTTTTTCAGGGTGTCGTTGGCCTCACGCCTTGCGTTACGGATGCTCACCTTAGCATCCTCCGCTTCAGAGCGGACGGTTTTGGTCAATTGTTGACGTCGTTCATCGGTCAACGGCGGTATATTGATGATCACGCGCTCTCCATTATTCTGGGGATTAAGCCCGAGGTCAGCATCCTGAATCGCCTTTTCGATGGCTTGGATCATGCCTTGTTCAAAAGGCTGGATCGTGATGGTCGAACCATCCGGGGTATTGACGTTGGATAGCTGGTTGAGGGGGGTTTGGGTACCGTAATATTCCACCAGGATGTGGTCCAACATATTGGGATCCGCTTTACCCGTTCGGATCCGGGAAAGGCGTTCCCGAAGATGCGTGATGGCACTGTCCATCGATTCCTTAGCGGTCTCGTAAGCGAATTCGGCTTCCTCGTGCATAGAGCGATCTTTTAGGATGCCAATTTAGCCACTTTCGACCAGCGTGCCGACCTCTTCTCCTTTCACCACCTTCAGAAGGTTGCCCGGCTCGTTCATATCGAAAACGACGATGGGAAGCTTGTTCTCGTTACAAAGGGTGAAGGCGGTCAAGTCCATGACATGAAGGCCTTTTTCGTACACCTCGCTGAAGGTGACGGTGCTATAGCGCATGGCCCCTTCCTCTTTTTCCGGATCGGCGGTATAGATCCCATCGACCCGAGTGCCTTTCAGGATCACATCGCATTCCACTTCGACCGCTCGGAGGGAAGCGGCGGAGTCCGTGGTAAAATAGGGATTACCGGTTCCGGCCCCGAAAAGGACCACCCGTCCTTTTTCAAGATGGCGTATAGCCCTCCGTCGGATAAAAGGTTCAGCGACCTTCTCCATTTTAATGGCTGAGAGGAGGCGGGTTTGAAGCCCGAGGGCTTCGAGAGCCGATTGAAGGGCCATGCTGTTGATCATCGTCGCCAACATGCCCATATAATCCCCTTGTACTCGTTTGACCACGCTTTCGGTGGTCTGGATCCCTCGGAAGATGTTCCCCCCTCCGATCACGATGGCCACTTCGATCCCTTGTTCGGAGATGCTTTTGATCTCACGCGCATAAGCAGAAAGCCGAGCGTTATCGATCCCGTAATCCTGATCCCCCATCAAGGACTCACCGCTCAATTTCAGAAGGACCCGTTTGTATTTCATGGTAAAAGCTCGCTTACGCTTTTCTAAGTTATGAAATTGCCTCCACGGCTTACTTCTTCACCCTCGTTTCTTCGCTCGTTCGGACAAAAAAAAGCCTGTTCCTCAGGGAACAGGCTTTCAAAAGGGATCAGCCTTCGAGCGAATATCGCTCGAAAGCTGAAATGCTCAATTCCGGATCCTTTTCTTGAAGGTATTCCGCAACGCTTTTATTGTTATCCCTGATAAAGGGTTGCTGGAGAAGCGTATTCTCTTTGTAGAACTTCTTGAGTTTCCCTTCCGCGATCTTTTCAACGATATCGTCGGGTTTGCCTTCTTGACGTGCTTGTTCCCGGCCGTTCTCGAGCTCCCGTTCTTTGATCTCCTGGGGCACGTCGTCCTCGTTCAAGGAAACGGGATCCATGGCAGCGATCTGCATGGCGATCTCCTTGGCCACCTCTTCTTGTCCCGGCTTGTTCAAGCCCACGAGAGCTGCAAGTTTGTTCCCTGGATGTTCGTAAGCGACCACCGTTTCGGCTTCGATCCGTTTCACGGTATCGAATTCGATCTTTTCGCCGATCTTGCCGATGATCTCGGTCAATTTCTCCGAAATACTCAGCTCGCTGTTCGGATAGGACTTTTCCTTGAGTTCATCGACACTTCCAGGTTTTTCCTTCAAGGCCACTTCCAACACATCACGGGCAAAACCTGAGAACTCATCGTTCTTGGCCACGAAGTCGGTCTCACAGTTCACCGTGATAAGCACCCCTTCTTTGCCGTCTTCAGAAGCTTTAGCGAGCACGAGTCCTTCGGTCGCTTCCCGTTCTTGTCTTTTTGCGGCCACCTTCTGCCCCTTTTTACGAAGCAGTTCGACGGCTTGATCGAAGTCGTTCTCGGCCTCTTCAAGGGCCTTTTTACAATCCATCATACCAGCTCCGGTAAAGTCCCGAAGCCTACGTACATCATTGCTCGTTACGGTCGCCATGGGGTTCTAAATGCTCGTTCAGCTATTCGTCCTCTTTTATCACTCTTCTTTGGAGCTAGTTCCGCTGCTTTTGCTTCCAGCTTGCTTGCTCTCGACAGCGGTGCTCTTTTCAGGGGTTTCCTCTTCTTGCTTTTCCTCGGCTGCAGCACTTTCACCGCTCGTTTCACTTTCTTTCTCCTCCTTGTTTTCTTTCTCTTCCGCCTCAGCTTTAGCCTTCTCCTTCTTTTTCTGCTCTTTTTCCTGCTCGCGTTCTTGGAGCCCTTCCTCGATGGGTTGGATCACGAGGTCCAGGATCTTAGCGATGGAATCAGTAGCATCATCGTTCGCGGGGATCGGATAATCCACCAAACGAGGGTCGGAGTTCGTGTCGACGATCCCAAAGGTCGGGATGTTCAACTTGCGGGCTTCATCCACCGCGATGTTCTCTTTGTTAATGTCCACCACGAAGATGGCAGCGGGAAGCCGGGTAAGGCCTGCAACGCTGCCGAGGTGTTTTTTAAGCTTATCCCTTTCCCTAGCGAACGCCAAACGCTCTCGCTTCGACAAGTTGTCGTAAGTGCCGTCGCTGAAGCGTTTATCGATGTTGTTCATCTTCCGGATCGCACGGCGGATCGTAGCGAAGTTGGTGAGCATACCTCCCGGCCAACGCTCCGTCACGTAAGGCATGTTCGTGGGCTTGATCCGCTCTTCCAGGATATCCTTGGCCTGCTTTTTCGTGGCCACGAAGAGGATCTTCTTTCCGTTCTTGGCCATGTCCTTCAAGACGGAAGCCGCTTCCTCGATCTTCTTGCTGGTCTTTTTAAGGTCGATCACATGGACCCCTTCCTTTTCATCGAAGATGTAAGGGGCGATGTTGGGATTCCACTTTCGTTTCAGATGGCCGTAATGGACCCCTGCGTCGAGCAATTCCTGGAAATCGATCTGCGCCATTTTCTACGTTGCTGTTTGCTGTTCGGCTCTTAGCGTTTGCTGAACTGACCGGATTTACGGGCTTTCTTGCGGCCGGGCTTTTTACGCTCGACCATCCGCGGGTCCCGTGTCAACAAGCCGTAAGGTTTGAGCTTCTCCCGGTTTTCGGGATCGAGCTGCACCAATGCTTTGGACATGGCCAGACGCGTCGCCTCGGCTTGTCCGTTCACACCCCCGCCATCGACGTTCACCTTGACATCGAACTGCCCTTTGGTATCGGTCAAGCGAAAGGGCTTGTCGACGATCTCTTGAAGGGCCGGGGTATCGAAATATTCTTGAAGGTCTTTTCCGTTGACCGTCACGTTGCCTTTGCCCTTTTTTACGTGGACCCGGGCAGTAGAGGTCTTTCTTCGTCCGCTGGTTGTAATGGTCTCCATGGGTCGCTGGCTCATTTGACGGAATCGATATCGAGCTTTTCGGGCTTTTGGGCCTCTTGCTGATGCTCCCCTCCCTCATAGATAAAGAGGTTCTTACGGAAGATATGGCGTCCGAGACGGTTCTTGGGGAGCATGTTCTTGATGGCCTTTTCGACGATGCGGGTCGGCTTTCGCTTGTGCATCTCTTCGGCCGTAACACTCCTTTGGCCGCTCGGATATCCGGTATACCACCTGTATTCCTTATCGCGCCACTTCTTGCCGGTCAACTTCACGTTCTCAGCGTTGATGATAACGATGTTATCCCCGCAATCGACGTGTGGTGTAAAATCCGGCTTATGCTTCCCCCTTAGCAATTGGGCCACCTTACTGGCCAAACGCCCGACAGGCTGCCCCGTCGCGTCCACCACATACCATTTCTTCGTAACGCTCTCCTTGTTTGCGCTTTGGGTTTTGAAAGTCACTTGGTCCACGATAAGGATCTTTTGGTTTCTCGTTCCCGCTTTCGCGAACGGGCCGCGAAGTTAAGGTGAATTTTGGATCCGGCCAAGCATTTCTCGGATCTCTCAGGCAACTTGAATGACCTCGAGTTCTTGACCGATCTTGACAAAAGCCTCCAAAGCCTTGTCGAGATGCTCTTTTTCGTGGGCTGCCGAGAGCTGGACCCGGATCCTCGCTTCTCCCTGGGGGACCACGGGATAAAAGAAACCGATCACATAGATCCCCTCTTCGATCAAGCGGGCTGCGAACTTTTGAGCGAGAGGAGCATCGTAGAGCATGATCGGGATGATCGGGGATTCTCCCTCTTTGAGGTCGAAACCGGCCTTTTGGAGCTCTTCCCGGAAATAAGCGGTGTTCTTTTCAAGGCGGTCCCTCAGTTCGGTGGACCGGTTCAAAAGCTCGAAGACTTTGAGGGAAGCACCTACGATAGGGGGTGCAAGGGAATTGGAGAAAAGATAGGGACGGGAACGCTGCCGCAGCATTTCGATGATCTCTTTGCGCCCCGTGGCATAACCGCCCATAGCTCCTCCGAGGGCTTTTCCAAGGGTCCCGGTGATGATATCGACCCGACCCATCACGTCGCAGTATTCAGGGGTCCCCTTCCCGTTCTTACCCATGAAACCGGTAGCATGGCAATCGTCGACCATCACAAGAGCATCGTATTTTTCAGCGAGGTCGCAGATCTCCCTCAGCTTCGCCACATCACCGTCCATGGAAAAGACACCGTCGGTAACGATCACGCGGAATCGCTGGTCCTGAGCTTGTTTCAGGCATTCCTCCAATTCGTTCATATCGCTATGAGCGTAGCGATAGCGCTGGGCTTTGCAGAGGCGGACCCCATCGATGATCGAAGCATGATTGAGCGCATCGGATATGATCGCGTCCTCTTTGGTGAGGATCGGTTCAAAAACACCCCCATTGGCATCGAAAGCGGCTGCGTATAGGATGGTATCGTCCGTACCGGAGAACTCGGCGATCTTTTGCTCCAGCTCTTTGTGAATGTCTTGTGTCCCGCAAATGAAGCGAACGGAGGACAAGCCGTAGCCGCGCTCATCGAGGCTCTCCTTAGCGGCTTGGATCAATTCCGGGTCGGAGGACAGGCCCAAATAATTGTTCGCACAGAAATTGATGACCTCTTTTCCATCCTGGAGCTGAATATCGGCTCCCTGAGGTGAGGCGATCACCCGCTCTTCTTTGTAGAGCCCTTCATCCTTGAGGCGATCGAGTTCGCTTCGAAGATGTTCTTTGATGCTCCCGTACATAGCCAGCTGATTTGGTTCTTATGGACCTTCCCCCTTTTCGATCCGAGTTGGAGCGATCGGGATGCTCCAGAATCACGAAGGTAGCAGCTTTTAGGAGCCTTTGGACTTCTCGAGGAACTTGATCTCCACCCTTCGATTTTCCTGGTGCTTTTCATCAGGACATTCGACCCCATCGCTGCATTCGTTCACAAGGCGGGTCTCTCCATACCCCTTCGCGACCATCCGGTCTGTACTGAGCCCTTTCTTCTTAAGATAGTCGTAGCAAGACTGAGCCCGCCTCTTGGAAAGCTTCATGTTGAACTCAGCGCTGGACTGTGCATCCGTATGCGCGCTCAGTTCGACCCTTGCCTCGGGGTGATCCTTCATATAACCATAAAGATCATTGAGCGTCTCCTTCCCATCGGGGCGAAGTTCGGCTTCCCCGTAATCGAAATAGATGTTGCTCAATTCGATGACCTTGTCCTTTTCGGGCTTGGGGTCGAGCTCGATCGAGTTGAGGAGCGCGATGATATCCTCACGCTCTTTCTTGGGGATATCGTATTCTTTTTTCTCGTACCCCTCTTTTTTGAAACGGATGCGGTAAGCCGTGTTCTTTTCCAGGATCAACTTGGTCTTCCCTGAGTCACCGGTGGTCTGTTCAGAGACCACTTCTCCATCGTGAAAGAGGGTCACCTTGACACCGGAAATGGGTTGAGAGTTGATCCGATTTCGGGCAATACCCCGGATCGTATCGGGCAATTGAAGGTTTCGGAATGAAAAGATCCGGTCACGCCCGGGATCGGTGTTCCTGTTCGAGGAAATGAAACCGGAGTCGGGATCGGAGGTCAATACGTAGGCGAAATCGTCCTTGGAGCTGTTGATGGGACGACCCAAATTCTTAACACTTCCCCATTCCCCTTTTTCTTCATTCCATTCGCACTTGAAGATGTCGCTTCCTCCATAATTGAAGTGACCGTATGAGGCGAAATAGAGGGTTCCATCCCGGAAGTAGGGGTACATCTCGGTTTGCATGGTATTGATGGGCTCCCCAAGATTTTGAGGGGCTCCCCACCCGGTATCGGTTTTGGTGGTGAGATATATATCGAACTCCCCCTTGCTTTCTTTTTTATTGGATACGAAAAAAAGCGAGTCCCCACCTCGGGTCACGTAGGGTTGAGCTTGGTCGTAGATCGGGTCGTTGAAACTCGGCTTTTCTTTTTTCTTCCACCTTCCGTTCTTCTTTTCCGCCACCATTATCGACAATCGGTTCACATAATCCTCGGATATCCCGTACTTCTCCCGCTTTTCCACATTGATATCAGCTACTTTCTCGGAGGTGTTCGAGGAATAGAAGATAAGGTCGTTCT
>CAZOSO010000045.1:9536-11976 GCA_964582635.1 uncultured Weeksellaceae bacterium
TTGATATCAGCTACTTTCTCGGAGGTGTTCGAGGAATAGAAGATAAGGTCGTTCTTCCCTTCCCTTTTGAGAACACAAGGGGTCCCTTGATTGGCCTCATTGTTCACATTCCCCTTCAATTTCCGATTCTCGCTATAGGAACCGTTATCGCCCTCGGCGAAGACAAGATCGTAGGTGAACATTTCTCCGGCTCCCCCTTCAACCCGTTTCGCAGTCGCAAAATAAAGTCCCCCATCCGAAGGCCATTGGCCTAAGCTTTTATCATTGGTCTCAAGGTCCAACTCCCGGATCTCGATGGAGGGATCTTTCTTTAAATGCGCCTTGGCCCAAGCTGATGCCTCCTTGAAGTAATAACCTCTGGGGTCGTCCGCTCGCTGATCCGCGAACTTTTGATAGACCTCTTGAGCCTTGTCGTACTTTTTAAGATTCCGAAGGATATGCCCGTATTCCAAAATATGTTCCCCCTCGATCATTCCTTGATCGTAGAGCTTCTTATAAGCTTCTCGGGCATCCTTATACCTTTTCAATTCGTAATTGCAAACAGCGATCCGAACGTGCACGCGTTTCGGGACATTCCCCTCGTTTTTTTCTTTTACTTCTTCATAAGCCTTTAAAGCTCTCTGAAAGCGGGTATAATCGAAATGCTTATCAGCCTCCTTCAATTTTCCACTTTGGCCCCAAGAATGGAAAGCAAGGACCAAAAAGGGAAAGGCCATCAAAAGCTTTTTCATGGATACTATTGAATTATTGAATTCCTATTTAAACGAAAAAAGGAACTCACCCGAAAAGCACTTGGATGTTAAAAGCGTGGGACGTTGACTTTCACATTCTTTTTCGTCACATCACGTTCATAAATAAGGATCACTTCGTGGCTTCCGGAAGAACTCCTTTGGAGCTTGGAGAAGTTGAAGTCATAAGCATATCCCACGCGGAAGTTTTCGAGGAAGCGGATATTGAAGAAAGCGTTTATGATCTTGGAATTCCGGAAGCCAAGACCGAGTCCATATTTGTTCTGATAAAGGACCTGGGCGTTCAGATCCGCTTGCAGGGGAGCTCCGCTCACGAATTTCACCATCGTGCTCGGCTGAAGTTTCCAATCTTCAGCGAGGTCGAATTCATAGCCTGCATTCAGGTAGTAATGGATCGCGGTGGGATCGAATTCCGTCGATGTTTCGAAATCCCCCTGCTTGCCTTCGATCCGATTCTTCAGCAGATTAGGTGTGGAAAACCCTACATAGAAGCGATCCTGATAGTAATAGGTCCCAAAGCGGAAGTCCGGGACCATCATGTTGGGGGAATCCTCCTTGAATTGTGGATCCTGTTTATCGTTGACCTTCAGCTTACTGAAATCACTCTGCATCATGACCAAGTTTCCCGTCAGCCCGAACGAAAGGAAACTTGCATCGCTCACCTGGAACTGGTAAGCATAATTGATCCCGATATCGGTGAAACGATTGATGCCGATCCCATCGTTAAAGGCGGTCAAGCCGACCGAGCTCTTGGTCTCTCCGATAGGCATGTTGAAATCGATACCCTGGAAGGTCGGGGCCCCATCGAATCCGACCCACTGCTTTTTGTATAGAAGAGCAGCACTGATATCGCTATAACTGGATATCGAGGCCGGATTCATATAAGGTTGATGCATGTTGTACTGGGTAAGGTGCAACTCCCGTTGCGCCTTCGTTTCCAAACTAAAGGCCGCACCAAGGAAAAGTAGGCCGATCAAGTAAATGCTCGTTCTCATATCCATTCAGCTTTCGGTCAACAAAAGGCTGGCACGAACTCCCTTTTTAACGACGGAATTCGATAAAGCCTGTTTTCTTTCCTTCATCCCCTCCTAGATCGAGGACATAGAAGTAGGTCCCTTCCAACACTTCGCCGCTCTTGCTCTGTCCTTTCCAATCGTTCTGATAAGGATCGGCACTGAAGACTTCGTCACCCCACCGATTGTAGATGGTGACGCTCGCTTCAGGGTAGGCTTCCAGTCCCCGGATCCTCCACACATCGTTTTTGCCATCCCCATCGGCAGAGACCCCGTTAGGGATGAACAGTTCGGGAATACCTTCTTCGATCTTGATCCGTACCAAGGCGGTATCGCAGATGTTGCTACAGGTGAAGCTACAGACCACGTAGGTGAGGCTATCCGACCCTGCAGTGCCGGGTGCTGAATAATCGATGCCTCCAGGGCCCCAGCTCGCAGAGCCTTGATAGGGACCACTGATGATGGCGGAATCACCGATAACGCCGGTATCGTTGGCAAAGACATCGATGAGGGTGCTCTTATCCACGGTCACCGTATCGGCATCGGCTACAGCATCGAAGGATCCGGGGCCGACCACATTGACGGTGACACTGTCCGAATCGCTACAACCTTGGGCATTTTGTACGACCACCCAATAGTTGGAGGTTGAATCAGGGGCCACGTTAATGGAATCCCCGG
>CAZOSO010000045.1:12076-15069 GCA_964582635.1 uncultured Weeksellaceae bacterium
TCAGGGCCGATGTTAGCATTCGGCTCGGGATAGGTGTAGATCGTGATGGAATCCGGTCCGCCCAATTGATCGCATCCATTGGATCCGACCGCTGAAACATAGTAATCGGTCGTACTATCGACAGTGACCGTCACAGGTGCGTTCCCGATGAAGGTGGTGGCGTTCGAGTCTTCATAGACCTCGTAGGTCACACCAGCACCGGATCCGGAAGCATCGATCACGCTACTATCTCCGGGACATACCGTATCCGGCATAGCAGTGAGGGTCGGGGCTGGTGTCGCACTATCCACAGTAAGGGTATCCGGTACGCGGCCACCTGAATAGGAACAACCGCCACCAGCGAGGGTAGCTTCCACCCAGTAAACACTATCGCTCATAGGAGCCACGGTAAGCGGCGTATTGCCGAGATAAGTGCCTCCAGTAGCGGAATCGTAAACCTCATAGACCACGCTTCCGCCAGAACCGGAAGCATCGATCACCGCACTATCCCCTTGGCAGATCGTATCGGGGATGATATTCACGGTGGGTTTGGTAGGCGCGGAATCGACCGTAACACTGACCGTGGTGTCATTCATACAGCCGTTCGTGTCCGTACCGGTAAGGGTATAAGTGGTATCGGAGCTCGGATAGACATCCACGGTATCCCCGCTCGTGGAGGAAATATCCACATTGGGCGACCACGTATAAGTATCCGCCCCTGAGGCCACCAATTCGGCCGTATCCCCTTTACAGACCCCTGGTGCGGATGGTGTCACGCTCACGTCAGGGAGCGAATCCACATGGACGGTATCTCCGACCCGTCCTCCAAGGGGATCACATCCATTGGTATCGACGGCCTCTACATAATAGACCGTGGTACTGTCCGGCCCGAGGTCGAGCGAAGCATCGCCGAGATAATTCCCTCCGACGGAGTCGTCGTATACTTGATAGGTCACACCCCCACCTGAGCCAGTGGCCGTGATGGTCGTGCTATCTCCTAAGCAAAGCGTATCAGGGGAAAGAGTGACCGATGGGGCACTCGGAGCGGGGTTCACCGTTACATCCACCGTATCCCTGGGTCCAGGATATTCACAACCGCTACCGGTGAGCACCGCCCGGATGTAATAGCTGCTATCGGTCATCGGACCTACTGTAAGCGGCGTATTACCAAGATAAGTACCGCCAGTTGCGGAATCATAGACTTCATAGGTTACACCGGGGCCGGAACCGGTCGCTGTGATCGTACTGCTATCTCCTTGACAGATCGTGTCAGGGGTAGCGGTGCCAATCGGCTCACCAGGAGCGGATTGGACCGATATCGTAACCGTGTCGGTCCCGGTACAACCCAAAGCGTTCGTGGCGGTCAATACGATGGTCTCATCGTCGTCCGGGACGGAGTAGGTTGAATCTCCTGTATTCGTCGTCAGGGTCGAATCCGGAGACCAGCTGTAACTGCTGGCCCCACCCTCAGCTTGAAGGAGCACTGAATCACCCGGGCAGGTGGCTGGACTATCGGGAACGATCGAATCGTTCGGGGTGGGACTAACGAAGACCGTCACCGAATCCGGTTGACTCGTGGTGCCGGTAGCACTATCGTAAGCGGTCACATAATACTCGATCGTGTCCATTACACCCTGCGCTTTCGGGTTCTCAAGCGTCGAATCGTTAAGATAAGTAGAGGGAGTCCATGTAAACCCGAAAGGCCCGGTACCTCCGGTCACGTCCGCATCGAGCTGAGCCGTATCCCCAACACAGATGGTCGTATCGTTGCCAGCATCGACCGTGAAAGGATTGATGGCCAAATCGAAGGGGTTGGGACTGAAGTCGTTCCACCCGGCTTCGTTCACATAACTCAACTGGGGTGAACCGTTCATGGTCTTCGTAGGAGCACCCAACGCTTCCCATTGCGTTTGCCAATGCACGCCCATATCGGCCGTATCAACGGCCTCATCGTAGAACAGATCTACATCCATGGGATCGGAACCACTGCTCCGGTCGATGTGCCAATAGAAATTAGAATTGACGGGGCCAATGCCTGCTGCCTTGTTCGTAACATCGTATCCGTCGGGTGTTGGGTCATTGTTCGTGAACCGCACGCGCATCGTTTGGGGATTGGTATTGCTCGGCGTTAAGCGAGTCGGCCTGAATCGAGGCGTACCGACACTATCCCCAACAGGAAAAAGGTAATCGGAGCTCTGGTTCATTTTACGGACCAACCAACCGGTGGTATCGCTGCTCACAAAACCGAGCACCGAGTTGTTCAACCCTGGCGTACGGGTGATCGCTCCAGGAGCGGTATTGAGCACATACATGGAATTGGTGTCCGTATGCAGGCGCCGATCATTAAGGTCCAAGATCCCTGTCACCTCAGCGTCCAGATCCAAGGTTTTGGTGCCGGTCCCCGTGAGGGTCAGATCGTTGAACGTCGATACCGAATCCCCGGTGATCAATTGGTTCGGCCCGTATAGGATAACCTCTCCGTTATCCCCGTTGAAAACCGCACTGTTCACCCAGTCCCCTTCGATCTCAAAGGTTCCGTTCCCTTGGGTGATGGCATCGGCATCGAGGTTGAAATAAGAAGCATTGGCCGGATTACCGTGCGTAGTAAGGATCGTACCATCGTTCGTAATGGTACCGATGTTCCCCCCGTTCACGCGGTTACGCACTTCTCCCTGAGTGTAGATCGTAGCTCCGGTAGTGGTAACGATCTCGGCGCCATCGTTGATGATCTTTGCCGATTGACCGGAGAGGGAAAGGGGAAGGGAGATCGCAAAAAGCAGAACGAGGATAAGCACCCGTCCCATCCCTATTGTTCCTTCATTCGGGGTACGTAGATAAGCTCCTTTCATAAGCTTCTTTTTATATGAAGGGTCACCGGCACTTTGGCGGCCCTTTTGCTTTTTTTCTTCTCGTGGAAAGCCCTTCCACTAACCTTTTTATAAAGATCCCTTTCCCTCAAACTTATGGATCTTTCAAGATCTCCTCCATACATCCTCTCATCAACCTCCCTTTTT
>CAZOSO010000046.1:0-14815 GCA_964582635.1 uncultured Weeksellaceae bacterium
GCATAAACGGGAAAATGATCGGAATATCCCCCTTGGTAGGTGGATCCCACATAGCTCCGGAAAGGGTAACCTTTAAAATTCCCTTCTTTTTGCTTGAGTTTGTCCGGATCGTGAACCTTGGCGGTGTAATATTTTAAAGAGGAAAGCTCTCCTTTAACCAGCCTTCGGCTCAATAGGATCTGGTCGAATAAATTCCAGTTGTCCCGCCAAGCAAGGGTGCCGATTCCTTTTTCGTAAAGGGCGTACATCGGGTTGAAGAGTTCTCCATTTTTTAGCGCTTCAGGGGTCCCCTTGGCTTTCAATACCTCTTGAACGCTTTTGTTGATCGGATCGTCATTGAGGTCGCCCATGTAGATGATCTTGGGGTTTTTCTCGGCCTGGCGGATGGAATCGATCACCTCTTTACCTACCCGAGCCGCTGCGATCCGCTTCTTTTCGCTGGGCCCTTGCCCTCCGCTCCGGCTCGGCCAATGGGCGACCATGAAATGGAAGCGTTCACCGAGCAATTTGCCGCTCATCAGAAGTTGGTCTCTGGTCTTGTCCCCTTCTTCAGGGAGCTCGACCTTAAAACTTTCTTTTTTCTGGAGATCAAAGTAGTCAGGGCGATAAAGGAAAGCAACGTCGATACCGCGTTCGTCCGGTGAATCATGATGTACGATCCGGTAGTTCCGAGAGGCGATCGGCTTTTGTTCGACAAGATCCTCCAGGACCTTTCGGTTCTCGATCTCGGCCAAGCCGATAATGGCCGGCCCGTGCGGGGTTTTATCGGTGCCGAGATTCCCGATCACGCTGGCTAGATGCTTCAACTTTTCTTTGTAGCGCTCCGCCGTCCAATTATTCGGCCCGGATGGAGTGTACTCCCGGTCCTCCGTGTCTTCGGAATCCGTGGTGTCGAACAAGTTCTCCACGTTGTAAAAAGCGATGCAGGCGAGTGCATAATCCTTGTCCTTTTCCAGGTCTCGGTCGATGGTGTGTTGCTTATCCGAACAGGACCCGAGAAGGGAGAGAAAAAAGAGGGGTAGGAAGAGGTTCCGGAGGAATGAGGCCATAGGGATCGTGCTCGATGAGAAGATCAAAGATAAGGGGGCTGTCGAGCCGCACCTTTATTCAGGGAGCTTATTGGTTTTATCATCTTGTTAAGTCTGCTTGTCACGGGTTTTGAAAGGAGAGGGAAAGACAGGGTTTTGATTAAATTTGTTGGGTGAAATCGGACGATTCTTTAATGGCCGGTCGCATTTTTCTTATTCCCTTTTGCTCCTTGCTTCTCTTCTTAGCTGCTTCTTTAAGGGCACAAGATGATACGAGCGGAGTGGATGAAGACTCCGTTTATCAAGAGGAGCCGGTCTTCAACATTTCCGGGCAATCACTAGGAGAGTCCAATCAAGAGCAAGATATACCGGGGCTCTTAAGAGCTTCCGATGACATTTTCGCCCAAAAAGCCAGCTACAATTTCCGGAATGCGGGCTTTCGGGTTAGAGGGTATAACGGTCGCAACACTAGGGTCATGTTGAACGGGATGCCTTTTTCCCATCCTGAATTGGGGTTTGCGGTATGGTCTTGGTGGGGCGGTTTGAACGATATCACACGCTATTCGGAATCGCGCCTGGGGATCACCAAAAACCCTTACGATTTCGGGGCTGTAGGGGGATATACCAATATCGATATGCGTCCCTCTTCGCAGCGGGCTGGCACCCGGGTTTCTTATGGCAGTACCAATCGAAGTTATCGGCACCGTTTGATGGCTACCCACTCCAGTGGGATGATGGAGAACGGATGGGCTTATACGGTGAGCGTTTCGGGCCGTTATTCCAAGGAAGGCTATGAACCCGGGACCTTTTACCGGGGGGCTAGTTATTTTTTAGGTGCTGAGAAGCGTTTGAACGATCAGCACAGCATTAGTTTGATGGGATTCGGGGCCCCGACGGCTCAAGGGCTGGCAAGTATTTCCGTTCAGGAGGCCTATGACTTGGCCGGAACCAATTTTTACAATCCAAATTGGGGCTATCAGAACGGAAAAAAACGGAACTCCAATGTCCGGGAAGCCCATCAGCCGATCCTGATGCTCAAGCACGACTGGGAGATCGATGAAAAGACCAGCCTCAGCTCAGGGGTTTATTATCAGTTCGGTTCTTATTCCACTTCTCGCTTGAATTGGTACGATGCCAAAGACCCTCGCCCCGATTATTACCGGTATCGCCCCAGCTTTTATAAGGAAACGGACCCGGCCCGCTACAAACGCCTTAAAAAAAGGTGGAAGAACGATGTGGATACGCGTCAGCTCGATTGGAGCCGCATGTATATGGCCAATTCGAAGAACCTTTATACGGTCGAGAACGCCAATGGATCCGGGGAAACGCACACGGGGATGCGGTCGAAATATATCGTGGAGGACCAGCATAGCGATCCGCGTCGGCTTGGAGCGGATATGCAGATCCGACACGAGTTCAGTGATCGCTTGACCCTGAACGGCGGAGCCGATCTCTTGATCTATGAAAGCCGGAATTATCAGGAGGTGGAAGATCTATTAGGGGGGGATTACTGGGTCGATGTAAACCAATTCGCAGAACGTGACTTCTCCGAGTCGTCCGCTAAGCAATACGACCTCAGTGAACCCAATGGGATCGTGAAGGAAGGAGAGAAATTCGGCTATGATTATTCCATGCACGTCGATCGCGGGAAAGGTTTCGCTCAACTGGACTATAAGGGGGACCGATTGGAGGGCTATATCGGGGCCAAACTTTCCCATACGCAGATCCAACGGGAAGGGCATAAACGCAACGGCCTTTTCCCCAATTCTTCTAAAGGGTTCTCTGAAGCCCTTAACTTCACGAATTACGGTGTGAAAGGAGGGGTGGTCTTCAAGATCACAGGGCGCCATTATCTAAGTGCCAATGGGCAATATGGCACCCGGGCTCCTTTGGCCCGGAATGCTTTTCTTTCGCCCCGCACAAGAAACGACGTCCTGCCAGGGCTTACCAGCGAAAAGCTCCTTTCAGCGGATCTGAACTATCGGATCCGCTACCCGAAACTCAAGGGGCGCTTAAGCATCTACCACACGGAAGAAAGGGATAAGGCCTGGAACAGAAGTTTCTATCACGATGAGGTCCAGAACTTCGTGAATTATTCCATGACCGGTGTGGATCAAACTTTTTCGGGAGTGGAACTCGGCCTTCGCTACAAGATCATTCCATCCCTTTCGATCACCGGAGCTTTTAACAAAGGCTATTACCTATGGTCTTCAAGACCTGAGGCTACGATCACGCAGGACAATTCCTCCGAGATCATCGCTGAAGGCCGGACGGCTTATCTCAAGAATTACAGGGTCGGAGAGATCCCGCAGACGGTCGGATCGATCGGGTTGAAGTACGATGCTCCTAAGAATTGGTTCGTTGGGGTGGACGGGAATTACTTCGACGATCTTTATATGCCTGTGAATCCCGACCGGCGGACCAAAGATGCGGTCGAAGGTTATGTGGAGAGCGATCCACAATATCAGGAGATGATCGCCCAGGAAAAACTCGATCCCGGATATACCATCGATATGATCGGGGGGAAATCCTGGCGGGTGAACGGAAACTACCTCAGCCTATTCGTGACGGTCAACAACCTTCTTAATACCAAGGACTTCAAGCGTGGCGGTTACGAGCAGCTGCGCTACGACCCGAGCAACCTGGACCGGTTCCCCGCCAATTACAGTTACATGTACGGACGGACCTACTTCGCCCAACTCAGTTATAGTTTTTGAAAGAAGCGCCTATGAGTTTGCAAAGAACATTCCCTTCCCTTATCGCCTTGATGCTTCTCTTGGTCTCCTGTGAACCCGAATTCGATGAACCACCCGTCGATAAGATCGGTGAAGGGGACGTTCTTACGATCCAAGAGCTTCGGAACATGTACAACGGAAATCCGATCCGCTTTCAAGAAGATAAAAGCGTTTACGGCGTCATCACCATGGACGGGCGGAACGGGAACATATACAAAAGCGCCTATATGAAGGACCATACAGGCGCTATCAATCTCTCCCTTGCCTATTCAGGAGGATTGTACGAAGGAGATTCGATCCGCCTCAACCTGAAAGGATGCGTACTTACCGATTACAACGGCTTGGTCCAGATCGATTCGGTGGACGTGGATACCAATATCGTCAAACAGGCCACGAACGTCGATGTCCAGCCGAAGACCGTTTCTTCCATCGGCCAATTGGATAGCTCCTACCAATCGAAGCTTGTGAAGCTGAAAGGAGTGGAATTCCATCCGGTTCATCGCGGGGTGACCTATGCCAATGCCTCCGACCAGGAATCCTTGAACCGAACGGTCCTCGATTGCCAAGGGAATTCGGTCATTATGCGGACCAGTGGCTATGCTGACTTCGCCGACCAAAAGACCCCTGGAGGCAATGGTTCTATGGTCGCTATCGTAAGCCAGTTCCAGCAAACGCTTCAGCTCCTCATCCGGCGCCCCGAGGAGTTGAAAATGGGGAATGGCCCTTGTGCTGTGGTCGCAAAGAACTTCGACTTCGGAGACCTGAGCTTTGGAGGCTGGACCGTTTATGATGTGAACGGGGCTGAATCGTGGACCACCAACGATCAGGGGGCGAACAGTACTTATGCCGAGATAAGCGGTTTTTCGGGGAGCAATAACCCCAACGAGGATTGGCTCATTTCCCCTGCCTTCGATGCCAGCAAAGGCTCACACGAGCTCAACTTCCGGAATGCGAAGAATTATTCCGGCCCCGACATGGAATTGATGATCTCGACGGATTACAGCGGCTCAGGAGATCCCAATAACGCCAATTGGACGAGTCTCAGCTACAATAAGTCCTCGGGAAGTTGGAACTGGGTCCAGGGAGGGCCGGTCGATCTTTCGGGGTACAATGCATCGGAGACTTATATCGCTTTTAAATATACCTCCACCAATAGTGGAGCTGCGACTTGGGAAGTCGACGACATCTTCCTGACCGTGCAATGACCAATGACCTCAAAAATCACACACTATGAAACGGAACCTTACACTCCTCTTTTTGGCTTTCTTGATCGCTCCTATGGCCCAAGGCCAAGTTGTGTTCAGCAGCAATTTCGATGCTCTCGGCAACATTGTGGAAAAGAAGTTCTATACCGATAGCAGTATCACATCCGGGGGATGGGATAGCTTGAGTGTTACTGGACCGCAAGGATGGAACATCGGGAATTTTAGCGGGGTCGACCCCTACGCCCAAATGAACGGTTACGACGGAAGCAATATCGAGAACGAGGATTGGCTCATATCTCCGGCTTTGGACGGAACCCAAGGGCTTTATCTGGAATTCCAGAACGCGAAGAACTTCAGTGGTCCGGATCTGGAACTCCTCGTTTCCACGGATTACGTGAGCGGAAATGCTCCTAGTTCAGCCACCTGGGATACGCTTAGCTTCAACAAGTCCGGAGGTGGCTTTAATTGGGTCCATTCCGGTACCCTGGACCTAACTTCCTACAACGACCCGGACATTTTTGTGGCTTTCGTTTACAACTCCAGCAGTTCGGCCGCTGCGCACTGGGAGATCGACGACATCCGGATCAGCAGCATGATGATCCCTTGGTACGGGAACAAGACCAACATCGAAAAGGATAGCCTGACCACCTTTACAAGCGGCGTCCAATACGGAACTTATGGAGTCCGGATGATCAATCAGGATACCGCTCATAGACGTCTCACCACCAAGCCCCTCAATGTCGATGCAGGCTATTCCTACGACATAACCTATTGGGTCCGGGGAGATGGAAGCGCCCGAGCCGGGCTGTACGATGGAGATCAGAGCGATGGAGATTTCGGTTATAGCTATGCTTCCTGGAACAGCATCACTTCAGGGGGGACATGGCAGAAGAAAACGCAGACCATTACGGCTGATACGACCAATGCCAATGCTGAATTCATCCTTTCCGTCAACTTCAGCTATCCTTCTCAACATGTGGAGTTCGACAGTATGGTCGTGGAAGTAGCGGATTCCACCTCTTCGGTCGAAGACCATGCTCAAAGTGACCAGCAAGAGCTTCAGGTTTTCCCGAACCCCACTTCCGATCGCCTTTTCGTTCGAAGCAAAGGGTACGGCATGGACCTTCGCCTAGAACTGATCGATCCGACCGGGCGTGTGGTCCGGACTCGCTCGGGTAAAACGGCCACTCGCTTTAGTTTCGATGTAAAGGGACTTGGATCGGGGGTTTATTTCCTCCGCTTGCAAAACGGAAAAGAGCAAGCTCAAAAGAAGGTGTTGGTCCGTTGATCATCAGGTCCATCCCTCTAGTTTTAAAAAGCCCTGTTGCAAGTGCAGCAGGGCTTTTTTGTTGCAGGATGTTACTGGTTTGGAGGTATTTAGCTCATTCCCTTAAGAGGTCCTCCACGATCTGGTAAAAGGTCTTGGGGGCCTCAGCATGGACCCAGTGACCGGAGCCGCTCACGGTTTTAAGCTCTGCTTGAGGGAAATAGCGTTTCAGGAGGGGCTCGTCTTCGTCCTGGATGTAATCGGAACGATCGCCGCGGATGAAATGAGCAGGGATGTCGACCGGCTTTTCTTCCAAAGGCTCGTTGATCTTGGGGAGGTCCCTTTCGATAAGGGGCAGGTTCATCTTCCATTCCCATTCGTTCTGGCCTTTTCGATGGAGGTTTTTCAACAGAAATTGGCGGACCCCTTCCTCGGGGATCTTTTCGGCCAATCGCTTGTCAGCGTCCTTTCGGCCTTCGAGCCGGTCCAAGTCCAAACTTTTCAAGGCTTCGATCAGGGCCCCATGGCGCATATCGTATCGTTTCGGGGCCATATCCACCACGATCAGATGTCCTACTCGTTCAGGGTGGAGCTGGGCCCAACGCATGGCCACTTTGCCTCCCATCGAATGTCCGATGATATCCGCCTCTTGGATGTCTTCGTCATCAAAGAGCTCTTTCAGGTCACCGGCCATAGCATCAAGCTCCAGGGAATCGGAGTGGGGGCTAAAACCATGATCCCGGAGGTCGACAAGGTAGACTTGGCTCCATTCTGCAAAATAGCGCCCCAAGGTTTGCCAGTTATCGGAAGATCCGAAAACCCCGTGAAGGATGACCAAAGGCTTCCCTTCGCCCATCTTGCGATAATTGAGCTTCATGCTTTTTCCTTTTGACCTTTTTCGAGTTCGCGCTTATAGAGTTGGACGGTGTTCTCCAGGCCGTAATAGAGGGCGTCTGCGATCAAGGCATGTCCGATGGACACTTCCTGAAGGTGGGGGACATTCCGGGCAAAATAAGCCAGGTTGTCGAGGTCGAGATCGTGGCCGGCATTTAGCCCGAGCCCTGCGTTTTTGGCCCATTTAGCGGCTTGAACGAAAGGCTCAACAGCTGCTTTGGGGTCCTTCAAGTAAGCGGCAGCATAGGGTTCGGTGTAAAGCTCCACTCGGTCCGCTTCCGCTTCGGCAGCCCCTTCTATCATGTGCTGATCGGTTTCGATAAAAAGGGATAGGCGGATGCCGGAGGGGTGTAGTTCACGAGCGACTTCCTGAAGAAGGCTTTTTTGCTCGACGCTGTTCCATCCCTCGCTGGAGGTCAAAGCGTCCGGAGGGTCCGGGACCAGTGTGACTTGTGAGGGCTTCACTTCCTTCACCAGGTCCAGAAAAGCCCGGCTCGGATATCCTTCTATATTGAATTCTTGGGTTAAGGCCTTTCCGAGCTCCCGAACGTCATGATACTTGATGTGACGCTCATCGGGCCGGGGGTGCACGGTGATGCCGTCCGCTCCTGATCGTTCGCAGTACAAAGCTGCTTCCAGAACGTTGGGAACATCTCCCCCGCGAGCGTTCCGGAGGGTGGCGACCTTGTTCACGTTCACGCTGAGCCGCGTCATCCCGATCATTTGATAGCTTTGTGAAGAGAGCGAACGACGAAGGTAACAAGTTCCGTTCCCTTTTCGTTGCAAAGATTATGGTAGCAATAGAAGCCATATCGAAGGATATTCCACCCATCGAGAAGAAGACTTCTTTGGAAGAAGTGCTTCGCATGATGGACACTTATCGTGTGGACCAGCTTCCGGTGATGGAGGGGGGACGATTCCTCGGCCTCATTTATCATGCGGATATACTGGCCCACAAAGATGAAAGCCGGACGGTGGAGGATCTGGAGAACGATCTGATCAAGGTCTTTGTGAACAAGAACCAACACCTTTATGAGTTGGTCAAGGTCTCTGATGAATTCGATCTTGACCTGATCCCGGTCCTCGAGGAAAATGATGAAGAAGGAGAGAGCGAATGGGTCGGCACCGTGTTGCTCCAGGACCTCATTCGATGGTTCGCCCATACGGTCTCCATCAAGGAACCCGGGGGTATCATCGTTATCTCCGTCGATCGAAAGGACTTCGCGATGACCCAGATCGCGCAGATCGTAGAGGGCAACGAATCGCGCATTCTCAGCAGTTATATCAGTTCAGAACCTGGTTCTCATACGCTGGACGTGATCCTGAAGTTGGATCGGCAGGATATCGACAGCGTGATCCAAACCTTTGAGCGCTACGATTACAAGATCAAAGCCACTTATCAGGAATCCCGGATCGAAGACGATCTGCGGGATAAGTTCGACGAGCTGATGAACTACATCAACATGTAGCCCATGGTCCTCGGGGTATACGGTCGTTCGCTCCATTCCGGTCACATCCCTGTTGTACGCGAACTCTTTGACGCGGTCGGGGCAGAAGGAGGAGAACTTTTGCTCCATTCGGGATATGCTGAAGAGATCAAAGAACAGATCCCTGAAGCTGCTTCAATGGCAACTTTTGAGGGGTATCGGGATGTTTGTGATAAGCTCGATAAACTGATCAGCATCGGAGGGGATGGCACCCTTTTGGATACGATCTCCTTTGTGAAAGATTCCGGGGTCCCCATTTTGGGCCTCAATACGGGGCGGCTCGGTTTTCTGGCCCAAACCTCAGAGGAGGAGGTGAGAACGGCGGTCCGAGCCTTGTTGAAGGATGATCATTGGATCGATCCTCGCTCTTTGGTTCGCCTCAAAAAGCCCGAAGGGCTTTTCGGGTCCGAGGATATCGCGCTTAATGAGTTCACCCTCCTGAAAAAGGATTCTTTTTCGATGGTGGTGGTCCATGCATATTTGGACGGGGAATACCTGAACTCCTACTGGGCTGATGGCCTTATCGTGTCCACGCCCACCGGGTCCACTGCTTATTCGATGAGTTGTGGGGGGCCCATCCTTGCCCCTAATGCGAGCGATCTGATCATTACGCCGGTGGCAGCTCACAATCTGAACATTCGTCCGCTCGTGGTGCCGGACTCGAGCCGCATAACGCTCCAAATGGAAGGCAGGTCCGACCGCTGCATGACCACCCTCGATAGCCGGTCGAAAGAAGTAGAAGCGGGAACGAGCCTTGAACTTGTAAAAGCCGATCACTCGATCCGATTGGTGGAGCTTCGGGGACAAAGCTTTTCGGGAACTCTTCGCAACAAACTCCTTTGGGGGATGGATAAAAGAAATTGAAAAAACATGCAATCCAGAACCCACTTTTTCGTTCCCCAACCCTTATGAGATCCAGGTCTCCATTCTTTTTATTGTTTATCGTTTTGCTCGCCGGGATGTTCGGGGAGCTACGGGGACAACAGCCCAGCTTGGGAGTGATGGGAGGAGCTTCCTATTATATAGGGGAGCTCAACCCTTATGGGCATTTCGGGGATGGCACCCATGGGATGGGCGGGATCATATACAGGCACCCCTTGGACAAGCGCTTCCTTATAAGAGGGCAGGTCTCTTATGGAAAAGTCTCTGGAACCGATGCGGATGCTAACACCAATTTCAGAAGAAATCGGAACCTCCATTTCCGTTCGGATATCATCGAAGTTGCGGGCATGGTGGAAATGAATTTCTTTGAGCATGCGATCGGAGATGAGCACAACATCCAGTCCCCCTATCTTTTTGCGGGCTTGGCTTATTTCAGAATGAATCCAGAAGCCAAGTATCAGGGAGAATGGTACCAACTTCAACCCTTGGGAACGGAAGGGCAGGGGGTTCCCAATTCAGGAAGGGATCGCTATCACTTGGATCAGATCGCCATTCCCTTCGGGTTGGGTGTAAAGGTGAACCTAGGGCAGTGGGTCACTTTAGGGGTGGAATGGGGGATGCGCAAAACCTATACCGACTATTTGGACGATGTGAGCAGGAGTTATATGGGGAACGATCGTTTGAGAGATGCCAATGGAGATATCGCTGCCTCTTTGGCCGATCGAAGGAAGCGTAGCAGCGAAGAAGGGATGCTGGCAGGCAAAGAAAGAGGGGACCCGGAGAACGACGATTGGTATGTCTTTTCAGGCTTCACTTTGAATTTTCGCGTAGCAAGGAAAAGCAGTGTTTGTAGTTCCTTCAATTCCGGAAGATAGCCTCGTCCATTTTTTCACACATTTGCATTGCTGTCCACAAGGCGTAAAGCCCCAATGGAAAAGGAAGAGGAGAACTTGAAAGAAGCAATGGATCCCGAACGGATCCCCCGCCATATCGCTATGATCATGGACGGGAACGGTCGTTGGGCTCAAAAGCACGGTAAACACCGTTTTTTTGGGCATAGCCAAGGGGTGGAATCGGTACGTGATTCGCTCGTCGGGGCCTCCGAGATCGGTGTGGAGTACCTGACCCTCTATGCTTTTTCCACTGAAAATTGGCGTCGGCCGCGCGAGGAGATCGATGCTCTTATGGACCTTCTCGTTCAAACGGTCCTTAAGGAAGTGGAGGAGCTGAACCGGAACGGGGTGCGTCTGCGGACCATCGGGGATGTGAACCGCTTGCCCGAAAGCTGTCGGGATCCGATCGAGCAGGCCATCGAACGGACCAAGGACAACGATCGAGTGGACTTGATACTGGCATTGAGCTATAGCTCGAGGTGGGAGATCACAGAAATGGTCAAGTCCCTCGCTGAAAAAGTGAAAAACGGGGAATTGAACCCCGAGGACATCGACCAGGAAAAGGTCGAAGCCCACCTTCATACCCATCATATCCCCGATCCCGATCTTTTGATCCGAACTTCCGGGGAACGGCGTATCAGCAATTATCTGCTTTGGCAATTGGCCTATACCGAACTCTATTTTACGGAAGTCCTATGGCCCGATTTTAGAAAAAAGGACCTTTTCCAGGCCATCCTCGATTATCAAGGGAGAGAAAGGCGATTTGGGCGTATCAGTGAGCAAGAGACCCATGATGAGAACTTTTTCTAAATTTTTCCCCCTTTTCCTGCTCCTCTTTCTCAGCGCCAATACAGCTGAGCCCCAGATCGGTAGCGGAGGGCAAGGTGGAGGCAATATGCTCTCCTCCCAGCCCGAGGAATATACGATCGGAGGGATCAAGGTGAAGGGGGCACCCCATATGGACCCTTCCTCCATTAAGCTCTTTTCAGGGCTGAAAGTGGGAGACCGGATCAAGGTCCCTGGTGATGATATCTCGAAAGCCATCCAAGAGCTATGGGACCAAAATCTCTTTTCCGATGTTCGGATCAAGGTCGATCGGGTCAAGGATGATAAGATCTACCTCACCATCCAAGTGAAAGAGCGCCCCCGGCTCTCCAGTTTCACCTTCGATGGGGTCTCGAGTTCGGATGCAGAGGATCTCCGGAAAAAGATCAAGCTCATCCGGGGAAAAATGGTGACCGAGAACCTCCTTTATGAGACCCGGAATAAGATCCGGAATTTTTACATCGACGATGGCTATTACGATGCCGAGGTGAGCATTCAACAGAAAAAGGATTCCACGGCCCCCAATGCGGTCCAGTTGAACATCGATGTGGATCAGGGAGAGCGGGTAAAAGTGAACGAGATCCTTATTCATGGCAACCAAGCGTTCTCCGACCTGCGCCTTAAGCTTAAAATGAGCAATGTCAAGGAACAGGCACTCTATCGGATCTTTTCCAAATCCAAGTTCACTCGATCGGGGCTCAAAAAGGACAAAAAGGCCATTATCGATCTATACAACCAAAAAGGTTTTCGGGATGCCGAGGTGAAAAGGGATTCGGTCTATCGTATGCCGGACGGGGATCTCAGAGTGGAGCTTTTCATCGATGAGGGGCGCAAATATTATTTCGGGGATATCGATTGGGTCGGGAACCAGAAGTACAGCGACAAACGCTTGAGCGAGATCCTCGGGATCCAAAAGGGAGATGTCTACAATAAAAAGCTTCTACAGACCCGTCTTCGGATGAATCCTACCGGGATGGATGTGAGTTCTCTATACATGGACCAGGGCTACCTCTTTTTCAACATCACTCCCGTTGAGGTCGGGGTTGAGGATGATTCCCTGATCGATTATGAGATGCAGATCTATGAAGGCCAACAGGCTCGGGTCGATGAGGTCCGTATCAAAGGGAACACTAAGACGAACGAACACGTGATCCTTCGGGAGATCCGTACGCGCCCGGGCGACCTCTTCGACCGTTCGGATGTGATCAGGAGCCAACGCGAATTATCCCAGCTCGGGTATTTCGACAATCAGAAGCTCCAGGTGAATCCCATTCCGAACCCGGATGAAGGGACGGTGGACATCGAGTACAAAGTGAAGGAAAAGCCTTCCGATCAGATCGAATTGTCAGGAGGATGGGGTGCTGGTCGGATCGTAGGTACGCTGGGCTTGAAGTTCACCAACTTCGCCACCAGCAAGCTCACGGACCCCGAGGCTTGGCAACCCCTCCCCTCAGGGGATGGACAAAAATTGACGCTCCGCGCTCAGTCCAACGGTTTGCGCTACCGCTCTTATAATTTTTCCTTCACCGAGCCCTGGTTGGGAGGTAAAAAGCCGAATTCCTTCACGGTCTCCGCTTTTCATTCGGTCCAGTCCAACAGGAGCAACTTCAATCCCGATCCGGCCAACCTGCGAGAGCTTCGGATCACAGGCGTTTCTTTAAGCCTGGGTACTCGCCTTCAATGGCCGGACGACTATTTCATTCTGAGGCACGAACTCAGTTATCAGCACTACAACTTGAACAATTACGGGATCATCTTTGAATTCGCCGACGGACGTTCCAACCTTATCAGCTATAAAGCTGAACTTTCCCGCAATTCGATCGATGATCCCATTTTCCCGAAAAGGGGTTCCGAGCTGAGCTTTAGCGTCCAGGCCACACCGCCCTATTCGACCTTCGATGAAGTGAACGATTACGACGCCCTCTCTCAGCAGCAACGATTCAAATTCGTGGAATATCACAAGTGGAAGTTCACCTCTTCCTGGTTCACGAAATTGCTTGGGAACATGGTGCTGAATACCCGGGCAGGCTTCGGCTTTTTGGGAAGTTATCATCCCGACCTCCGTTCCCCCTTTGAACGCTTCTATCTTGGGGGAAGCGGTCTTACCGGGTTCAATCTGGATGGGCGAGAGATCATTTCTCTTCGGGGTTACGACGATCGATCCCTATCCCCTCGAAAAGGAGCTTCCATTATTTCGAAGTATAGCATGGAGCTCCGTTATCCCTTTACGCTGAACCCCCAAGCCACCATCTTTGCGCTCGGGTTCGCGGAAGCCGGGAATTCATGGACCGATGGGAGGAATTTCGATCCCTTCGATGTAAAGCGTTCGGTCGGGCTTGGCCTGCGGGTTTATTTGCCGATGTTCGGCCTTTTGGGGATCGACTATGGCTTCCCTATGGATAGAAATGGGAGAACTCCCGCAGGCTTTGATCAAGGCCAGTTCCATTTCACCATCGGGCGCAGTCTCGGGAAACTTTGATCCGATCTTGACCTTGCGGCGCACATTATCCCCCCTCCTTTTTCTGATGCTCCTTCCTTTTCTGGGGCAGGCGCAGCGTTTCGCATACGTTGATACGGACCGGATCCTGAAGCATATGCCGGCTTATCATGAAGCTCAAGAAAAGCTGGATAAGCTCGCAAAAAGGTGGCAGAAAGAGATCGAACGGAAATACGACGAGATCGACGAACTTTACAAATCGTTGCAAGCGGAAGAGGTGCTTTTAACGGAGGAGATGAAGAAAAAAAGGGAACAAAAGATCAGCCAGAAGAAAAGAGAGGTACGGAAGTTGCAGAAGAAAAGGTTCGGTCGGAACGGAGACCTTTATAAAAAGCGAAAAGAATTGCTCCAACCCATTCAAGACAAGGTCTATCAGGCGATCAAGAAGATCGCCGATCGGAACGGGTACGAGTTGATCCTGGATAACAATAAAAGTTCGAACGTGATCTACGCCTCTCCCAAATACGATCTGACCGATGATGTGATCAAAGAACTCGGTCTCACGCCGGGCGAGATCCCCGGAGAAGGGGGAGATGAGAAGAAAGAAGGCAAAGGGGGAGAAGGGAAAAAAGGACAAAAAGGCCGCGGCCGGGGAAGAGATCAAGAAAGACGATGAAAAACATTCTTTTGATCCCCATTTTATTGCTGCTCGCTTATCGCTTGCCTGCCCAGGAAGAGCAGCTATACGGGCATTGTGATATAAGTGAGGTTTGGAGCTCGAGCCCGGAAAGGGAACGGCTCGAAAAACAGCTTTGGGAAATGGAATCCCAGTATCGAAAGGATTTTAGAGCAATGGCCGAAGAGTATGAAGCGAGTCGCCTTGTGGATCCTGAAAAATGGAGAACTTGGTCCAGCGAAAAACAAGATTCCGCTTTACTGGCCTGGCAAAGGATGGAAGAGCGGATGCTGCGTTATCGACAAAGAACGGAACGTGCTATCAACGAGAAGAAAAACCGCTTGATCGAACCGGTGCTCGACCGTATTCAAAAAGCTATAGCGGAGGTCGCTGAAGAAAAAGGCCTGAGCTATGTTTTCGACAGCAGCTCATCAGAAGGAGTGATCCATGCCGGGAAAGCTACGGACCTTACACCTGCTGTGATCG
>CAZOSO010000047.1:0-9425 GCA_964582635.1 uncultured Weeksellaceae bacterium
CCGACCCGGTACCAGGAGCTCCTTTGATGACGGTTCCGGGTTCTATGGTAAGGACGTCGCCATCCTCCACGAACACAAAATCCTGAAGGATGTAAACCGAATCGCTGCTCCAGGTCGTAGTTCCGGTATGGTCGCTGACTTTGACCGTGTTATCACCGCTACTGGAATTATTGTTATCGTTGGGATATTTACACGAACCATCATCCTTTTCGGCATCCGGATCGTAGTTCGTTGCATTGGGGTCCGTGCATCCTTCCTTTTTGGAGCAGGAGATCGTTCCGCTTCCTAGAAAAAGCCCCAAGAGGACATAGAGGAAGAGTCTTGATCGGAGTTGAAAACGTTTCATCGATCGTTCTTTTTTAAGGTTTGAATCGTTCGCTTGCGAAACTCTTCCCTTCTTATTAAGTTGCTGTAAAGCCTGGAATAAGAGCGTGTGATCTTCTTGCTGGGTGGGAAGGTTGGCTTTTTCCAAAAGGATGGGGTGCTGTCCTATTTATGGAGCAGAATAAGCGAGGGGCTATCTCAAAAAGGCTTATTTTCTTCCCTCATCGTGTCCATCGTGCTTCCCTTCGTGCCCATTGTGGTTCCCATATACTTAGATCTGTGGTCCTTAACCACGATGGACCCAAAGGAAGGCCCAAAGGACTCAAAGGGAGCTGTATCAAAAGCCCCAGGAGACAGAAGGATGAAAAGATCACCGAAAAGCTATCGCAGCAAGCCTTAGTTCCCTGGCTGAGGAACGGCTCCTTCTTCCTTAACGATCCCTTTATCTGAAAAAGGAGAAGCGGGTGTACTTTTGTGAAGAGGATGAAAATCCCTCCATCTGTATGAGCGCATCCCCTCAAAGCAAGGTCCTCTTGGTCGACGATGAGGACGATATCCTGGAGATGATCGGTTTCAACCTCGAGGAGGAAGGGTACGATGTCGAGACCGCAAAGGATGGGCATGAAGCCTTGAAAAAGGCACGGAAGTTCAAGCCCGACCTGATCCTATTGGACGTTATGATGCCTGAAATGGACGGAATGGAGACCTGTACCGAGATCCGAAAGGATGAAACCCTCAGTGGGACCCTCATCGCTTTCTTGACCGCCCGTTCGGAGGATTATTCGCAGATCGCGGGTTTTGAAGCAGGTGCCGACGATTACATCGCCAAGCCGGTTAAGCCGAAGGTCCTGCTCAGCCGGGTGAAAGCTTTGTTACGGCGCCCTCAGTTCCAAAAGGATGAGGATCGGTCCGCCGAAGCCGGTGGGGTCCGCGTCGATAAAGAACAATTCTTGGTCTTCAAGGGCGATCAAGAGATGAGCCTCCCCAAAAAGGAGTTCGAATTGCTGGCGCTCTTGATATCGAAGCCCGGAAAGGTCTTTACCCGGGACGAGATCCTCAGCGGGGTTTGGGGGGATGATGTGGTCGTAGGGGACCGGACCATCGATGTGCACGTTCGAAAACTCCGAGAGAAGATCGGGAGCGATTTTATTCATACGGTGAAGGGAGTGGGCTATAAGTTCGAACCACCTGAATGATCTGGAGTGCACCGAGGCTTTCTTTCTTCAGCCTCTTAACGAAAAGGGTTTCAAGCCGGTTTTCGCCCCTTAAAGTGGAAGCATTCCTTTTTCGAAGAAAAACAGGCTTCTTTTTGCTTCATACCTTTAATTCCGATCTCGCCCTTCTATGAAGCGTATCACCCCCCGAGCTATCTCCCTTATAGGTGGAGCAGGGGTCTTTCTCCTGACCCTGTTGATCGGGGCTGTTATTTTTTGGAACGGGATCGGGGATCTCTCTTTTGGGTTTTGGGTCGGGCTTGCAGCTGTCTTGGGGGGAGCAGCTTACCTGCTTTTTCTGTACCTCGTACGTTGGTATCTCCAGGAGAAGTTGATGCTGATCCACCGGGCTGTTCAAGGGCTTCGGCGCAAAGGGGAGAACCCAGAGGATCCGGACTTGGATAGGGATCTTTTGGCCGATCTGCATGAGAGGGTAAAAGAGAAGGCTGAAGCCCAAAGCGAAGAGATACGGCGTTTGAAAGAGCAGGAGGCTTTTCGGAGGCGTTTTGTGGGGAATGTGGCCCACGAGCTCAAAACTCCCATCTTCAGCATTCAAGGACATATCCTAACGCTCCTCGAAGGAGCTTTGGAGGATCCCGAGATCAACCGAAAGTTCTTAGAGCGCGCCTCGAAGAGCGTCGATCGTATGACCCGTATCATCGAGGATCTGGACACCATTACGGAATTTGAGACCGGTCGGCTCGAGGTTCATAAGATCGAGGAGGATCCTTTTCGGGTGGCTTATGATGTGATGGAGACGCTCGAATTGAAAGCTCAAAAGAAAGGGGTCCAGCTCCGCTTTCGGGACCCGAAAGCCAAGCCCCCGAAGGCGATGATGGATCCTCAACGGATCGAGCAGGTCTTTTCCAATCTGATCGCCAACGCGATCGACCATGGGCGAAGGGGAGGCTATGTCGAGGTCGCTTTTTACGACATGGAGGAGGAATTACTGGTAGAGATCGCTGATGATGGAGTGGGGATCGCAGAAAAGGATGTCCCGCACATCTTCCAACGGTTTTACAGGGTGGATAAGGGGCGTTCGAGGGAACAGGGAGGGACGGGACTCGGATTGTCCATCGTGAAGCACATCATCGAGGCACATGGGCAGAGCATCGATGTTAGGAGCAAGGAGGGGGAGGGAAGCACCTTTTCTTTCACTCTAGAGAAGGCATAAGGCGCACCGAAATGGGAAGGTGGTCGCTGATACCGCCGATATAGGCCGGGCCGCTGAAGCAACGGTGCGGGATCATTTCCTCCTTGCCTTCCCCACGCCTTTCTTTCATAAGCCAAGGCAGATCGTGCACTTCCGGCCGGGTGACTTGATAAGGGGCGCCGCTGTCCTTGCGGGTCATCCGAGCCGGCACGATGAAATGATCCAAAAAACTCCAGTTGCCTTGATGGAAATAGCTCCCCTTGGATAGGCCTGCCATGAGGTCGTAATAAGGAGAATCCTCGCTTCGCTCCCATAATCGTCCGGCATTCAAAACCTCTCGGATGCTTCGATCGATCGGGGTGTCGTTCAGGTCGCCCATGATCAGGATCGCCGAACCCTCATCTTTCGCCTCGATCGAATCGAGTTTTTCTTTTAGCACCCTTGCTGCTCGAACCCGCTTCCACTCGGTCCTTCTACGGCCTCCATATCGGGAAGGCCAATGTGTTACGAAAAGGTGAAGGGTCCCTTGCGAAGCTTTCCCTTTGACATAGAGGACCTCTCGGGTCGGAGATGCTCCTCTTTCCTCGAGGCCTATGCGGTAGCATTCTACAAAAACAGGTTGGAAGCGATCCCTTCGGTAGATCATACCGACGTCCATCCCTCTGTGGTCGGGGGACGGATAATGAAGGATGCAAAGCTTCCTTTCGTCCAAAGGGGTGGTCCGGAGCAGGTCTTCCAATACCCTTCGCTCTTCCAACTCAGCGAAGCCCATGATCGTAGGCGTTTGCCCTTTCCCTATGGCAGCAAGGATTTTGAAGATGCCGCTCAATTTCTTTTGGTATCTGTGATCATTCCATCCGTGTTCTCCTTCCGGGGTATAGGGATCATCGCTCGCCCGGCTAGGATCGTCGCTCGGGTGGAACAGGTTCTCCACATTATAGAATAAAACCCTCAGGTGTGAGTCCTCTAAGGCTTCTGACTCCGCTCGGATGTGAGCAGTATGTTGTAGAAAAGCAAGGGATCCGAGGCATAGGAAGAGCTCGATCGGCATTTTCATGCCTACGAAGCTGCATCAGGCTGATGCGATCAGGAAGGACGGGTTTTAAATGCGAGCCTTTTCTTCGGTCAACTCCTTAAGCTGGCTGCGGACTTCTTCGAGCTGAGGGGGAAGGTAGACCCCTTGGTAGGAGTCCTTTTTTTCGAGCGCTTCGTTCAGGTCGAAGGCATCTTGCTGCATCGCTTGGAAGTGGCGTTTCTTATCGTGATAGAGGGCGAGGTACTCTTGTTCGGTCTGACCAGGAGTGGGGATCATCACGGCTTTCTGTCCGATAGCGGCCAGGTCCATGATGGTGGAATAGCCTGAACGGCACACGACGAGGTCTGCGTCAAGAAGTTCGTCCAAGAGATCCTCGGTGGTTAAATGGTTGAATTCGCGGATCCATGGGGACTCTTTTTTGGCTTTCCCTTTTTGGGGCATACCGGTCACCATGGTGGCGTCAAGTTCGAGCTCTTTCAGTTCCTCGTTCAAACTCTCGGCGAACATGCCCCTTTGGGGTTCCGGCCCGGAGATCAATCCGAGGACCTTAGGGCGTTTTCGCACTTTTTGCTCGTTCATCCCGTCCTTTTCTTTTCGGTAGAATCGGCTAAGGGGGCCTATGAAGGAGATCCCCTGGGGAAGCTCTCGACCGTGGGACAAGGATCCGGATAGGTTGTCGTGAACATCTGCCACGTCCGGTACCCAGCATTGATCGAAGTGGGATATGTAATGGCGGTTAAGCCGGTCCACCGCCCATCGGAAACGAGGAGTTCTTATGAAGAGCTGGTGGGTGATGAGGACCGTCGGGACTTTCTTGTTGTGGAGCCCCAGTCGGTTGTCCGATATCACCGCGTCGATCCCCTTCTCTTTAATATGGTGATCCAATGCTTTGTGCTCCTTTTTGATGGCCCGCCTGATACGGGGTGCGAGACGGAGCATGTGAAAGGCCATGTTCCCGTCTTTCGGATAGTCCACCTTGTAGCTGGGCATCTCGATAAAAGGAAGATCAGGGAATTCCCTTCTTAATAAAGCAAGGGCCTTTCCACTGGTCCCCAGGAGCACTTCATGCCCCATGGCCTTTAACTCTTCGATGATCGGGATACAGCGCGTGGCATGTCCGATCCCCCAGTCGAGGGGAGCGACCAGGATCCGCTTTTTATCCTCCATGAGCTCGTATTCCGGCCAATGAGGGCGGCAAGATAATTAATTTTGTTCGTCAGAATCCCGTTCCTATTGGGGAAAGGAAAGCTTGTCAAATTTGAGGAATTGAAGGGGTTCGAGAACGTTCTCGAACCCGATATCGAAGGGTTGTTCCAGGAAGGGCACTCGCTCCGAGGGAAATGGCGGGAGGCCTGTTTTCCCCATGAAGGTCCCCTTTACTTGGAATTGGCTTGTGGGAAGGGAGAGTATACCGTAGAACTTGCTCGCCGTTATCCCGAAAGCAATTTCCTGGGGATCGATATCAAAGGCAATCGCATCTGGAAGGGAGCTAAGCAAGCTTTGGAGGAAGGTTTGAAGAACGTGGCTTTCCTGCGAACAAGGGTCGAATTCGTGGATGCCTTTTTCGCTCCTGATGAGGTGGATGGGATCTGGCTTACTTTTCCCGATCCTCAGGCAAAGAAGAAAAGGGCGAAAAAGCGCTTGACCGGCCCGAGATTCCTCGACCAATACGGGCGCTTTCTTAAAGAAGGTGCGAAACTCCATTTAAAGACCGATAATCCGGTCCTTTACACCTATACCCAAGAGGTCCTTAGGGATAGAGGACATCCGATCGAACGGGATCTATCGGACCTTTATGGAGGGTGGGAGGCTTTGACCGAAGAAGAGCAGGAATGCTTGAGGATCCGTACCTTTTACGAGGAAATGGCCCTGGAAGAGGGAAGTACGATCAAATACATCCGTTTTCGCCTTCGATGAGACCTCCGAGCCCTCAGGAACGCGATCGCTCTTTTTTCGAAGATGTATACGAAGTGGTCGAACAGATCCCTTCTGGAAGGGTTACTACTTATGGGGCCATTGCCCGATATCTGAGCGCGGGATCCGCAGCCCGGACTGTCGGATGGGCCATGAACCATTCGCACGAGGCTAGACCGGAGTTGCCCGCGCATCGGGTGGTGAACCGGAACGGGGTCTTGAGCGGGAAGCAGCACTTCGGAGAAGTGGGGAGGATGCAGGAATTGCTGGAAGCCGAAGGTGTGGAAGTTCAAGACGACCAAGTCCAAAGATTTAACGAACTTTTCTGGGATCCCTCCCGGGAACTCGAGTTATAAGATCGCATATGGAACTGAACAAAGAGAACGTTCTCAAGGCTCTTGAAAAGGTCGACGAACCGGACCTGAAGCAGGATATCGTTTCCCTCGATCTGGTCTCGGACCTCGAGATCGAGGGGCAAAAACTGTCTTTCCAGGTCCAGGTCAAAAATCCCGCTATGCATGCCCGTAAACGGATGGAAGAGGCATGCGATTTCGCGATCGAACGGGCTTTTGGAAAAGAAGTGGAGACCGAGATCAAGGTGAAAGGGATCCCTCAAGAAGAGCGGAGCGAGGACCAACGGGAAGTGCTTCCCGGTGTGAAGAACATCGTGGCCGTGGCTTCCGGAAAAGGAGGGGTTGGAAAATCCACGGTCACTGCGAACCTGGCGGTTTCACTGGCTCAAAAGGGCTATAAAGTGGGGCTGATCGATGCGGATATATATGGCCCGTCGATCCCGACCATGTTCGACCTCCAGGAAGGGAAGCCGAACGCTAAGGATGTGGATGGCAAACAGCTCATCGAACCCCTCGAGCAATATGGGGTGAAACTCCTTTCCATCGGTTTCTTCGCCGATGCCGACCAAGCGATCGTGTGGAGAGGTCCCATGGCCACCAAAGCGGTCGATCAGCTCTTTAAGGATGTGGATTGGGGTGAGCTGGATCATTTGCTGATCGATGTGCCCCCCGGAACCGGGGACATCCACCTTACGCTCGTTCAAACCGCCCCGTTGACCGGAGCATTGATCGCCACCACTCCTCAGGAAGTGGCCCTTTCCGACGCGAAGAAAGGGGTCAATATGTTCCGATTGGATTCTGTCGCCGTGCCGGTATTGGGGCTTGTCGAGAACATGGCTTATTTCACCCCCGAGGAACTCCCCGATCACAAATACTACATATTTGGAAAAGAAGGGGGCAAACGGTTGAGCGAACAGCTTAACGTTCCCTTCCTCGGAGAGGTCCCGCTCGTGCAAAGCATTAGGGAATCCGGAGATGTTGGAAGGCCTGCTGTTCTGCAGGAAAATACCCCAACGGCAAAAGCTTTCGATTCGCTCACGGATGCTTATCTTCGTGAAGTCGAGGAGCGGAATAAAAAGCAAGCTCCCACCCAAAAAGTCGAGGTCAAGCAGGAATATCCCTCTCAGGGATAGCTTCATGACGAAAAAGGAAACCATAGAAAGGATCGAGCAGGCACTGGCCGATCTTCGCCCATTCTTGGAAAAGGACGGGGGAGATATCACCTTCGAGGAGCTCTCGGACGATATGGTCGTTCGAGTGCGGCTGCACGGTGCCTGCAGTTCTTGTAGCATGAGCCCTATGACCATGAAGACCGGTGTGGAGGAATCCATTAAAAAGGCCGCTCCTGAAGTCCAAGAGGTCGTGGCGATCAATATGCCCGATCCGGAAAAGGCCACTCCTTTCGGCCAGTAGTTTCTCCCATCATTTCATTCGCCGGTTTCCCTTTTCCCCTAGCGGTGAGCAAGCGTATTCATGGGGGAAGAAGAAAAGCAAGCAGCTGGCTCAAGGATCTGCGGATCTTTGAACACATCGGTCAGTGCAAAGCTTGAACGAAAAAAGTCATCAACTGTTCCTCTAAAAAGACCACGGACCATTGAGCGAAGCCAAGAAAAAAAGCCTTGAACGACAAAAAGAGGTCACGGTCCTCTTTGCCGGTGATTCCGGGGATGGGATGCAACTGACCGGAGATCAGTTCTCCAATACCAGTGCCCTTCAAGGGAACGATATAGCTACTTTCCCCAACTATCCGGCCGAGATCCGGGCTCCACAGGGGACCCTTGCCGGCGTGTCCGGCTTTCAATTAAAGTTCGGTAGCATCCAGGTCTTCACGCCGGGGGATGAGTGCGATGTGCTCGTGGCGATGAATGCTGCGGCCCTTAAGGTGAATCTGGACATGCTCCGAAAGGGAGGGGTTATCATCGCTAACACAGCGGGATTCGATAAGAAGAACCTGAAGCTCGCCAAGTACGAGGAGGATGAGAACCCCCTGGAGGATCCGAAACTTTCGGATTTTTCGGTCATCGACATCGATGTCACCAAGCTGACACGGGAAGCGCTCGAGGAATTCGATCTGAAACGGCCCGAGAAGGATCGCTGTAAGAACATGTTCGTCCTGGGCTTCATCTATTACATGTACAGCCGGGAGGTGGACAAGACGATCGAATTCCTACAGAGGAAGTTCGCGAAGAAGCCCGAAGTCCGCGATGCGAATATCAAGGCCCTCAAGGCCGGGTACAACCTTGGTGATACGACGGAGATCTTCAGCACCCGCTATGAAGTGGAGCCAGCACCCCTCCCTGAGGGCACTTATCGCAATATCGTGGGCAATCAAGCTACAGCGATCGGATTGATCGCTGCTTCTGAAAAAGCGGGCCTTCCCCTTTTCTATGGGAGTTACCCGATCACCCCGGCATCGACCATCCTCCACGAGCTTTCGAAGCATAAGAATTTCGGGGTGAAGACCTTTCAAGCGGAAGACGAGATCGGTGCTATTTGTGCTGGTGTTGGGGCTTCTTTCGGAGGCAGTTTAGCCGTCACCGCTTCTGCAGGGCCGGGAGTGGCCCTTAAAACGGAGTCCGTGGGCTTAGCGGTGATGTTGGAGCTCCCCTTGCTCGTGATCAACGTGCAGCGAGGGGGTCCCTCTACTGGTCTTCCCACGAAGACGGAACAGGCTGATCTGATGCAGGCCCTTTACGGTCGGAACGGGGAAGCCCCGGTTCCCGTGGTGGCCGCCTCCACTCCCTCCGATTGCTTTGATGCCACTTTCGAGGCCGCGCGCATTGCCTTGGAACACATGACGCCCGTGATCCTTCTTAGCGATGGGTATATCGCGAACGGGGCCGAGCCCTGGCGATTCCCCTCATCCAAGGACCTCGAGCCCATCCATCCGCCTTTGGCCACTGCGAAAAAGGACGGGGAGAACGGAGGCCCCTTTATGCCCTACGAGCGGGATGAGAATCATGTGAGAAAATGGGCCCTTCCAGGGATGAAAGGGCTTCAGCATCGGATCGGAGGGCTCGAGAAAGAAGATCGAACGGGCAATGTTTCCTATGACCCGGAGAATCACGAGAAAATGGTCCAGAACCGGGCAAGAAAGGTCGAAGCGGTCAGGAAGCGGATCCCGGAAATGAGCATCGATAGCGGGGCTGAAGAAGGGGATCTATTGATCCTGGGATGGGGGTCCACCTACGGGGTCATCAAGACCGTCGTTCGCGATCTGGTCGATGAAGGTTATGATGTGGGCCATGCCCATCTTCGCCATTTGAACCCGCTCCCTTCGGGATTGGAAGAGCTGCTCCACCGTTACCGGAAAGTGCTCGTCCCGGAAATGAACACAGGGCAATTGCAAAAGGTGATCCGTCACGAGTTCCTGGTGGATGCGAAAGGTTATCACAAGGTGCAAGGGATCCCGATAGCGGTGAACGAGCTCA
>CAZOSO010000047.1:9525-14571 GCA_964582635.1 uncultured Weeksellaceae bacterium
GATGCGAAAGGTTATCACAAGGTGCAAGGGATCCCGATAGCGGTGAACGAGCTCAAAGAAAAAGCCATCGAACTCATACAAGAAGAAAAAGTCGCGTCATGAGCGAAGAAGAAGCTACCCCTGAAAAATTCCGAGCGAAGGATTTCGAGACCGATCAGGATGTGCGATGGTGCCCCGGATGTGGCGATTATGCCATCCTGGCCCAGACCCAGAAAGTGCTGGCTGATATGGGCAAATCCAAAGAGGATACGGTCTTCGTCTCCGGGATCGGTTGCTCTTCCCGCTTCCCCTATTATATGGACACTTATGGGCTCCACGGGATCCATGGACGGGCCCCGGCGATCTGCAGTGGCCTGAAAAGCACCCGCCCGGAGCTTAGTGTTTGGTTGATAACAGGGGACGGGGATGGCCTTTCCATCGGAGGGAACCATCTGATCCACCTTCTGCGTAGGAATTTGGACATCAATGTTCTCCTCTTCAACAATGAGATCTACGGCCTTACCAAGGGACAGTACTCCCCCACCTCCCCTCAAGGGAAACGCACGGTTTCAACCCCGATGGGGTCTATCGATCATCCGTTCAACCCCTTGGCCCTCTGCTCGGGAGCCGATGCTAGTTTCATGGCACGGACGATCGATCGGGAGCCTCGCCACATGAGGGATGTGCTTCAAAGAGCGGATGCCTTCAAAGGGACCTCGATGATCGAGATCTATCAGAACTGCAACGTTTTCAACGACGGAGCTTTCTTCGATTTTACCGATAAGAAGGTCCGGGATGAGCACACGGTCTTTTTGGAGCACGGACAACCCTTGATCTACGGGAAAGAGAGCCGAAAGGGCGTTGTGCTCGATGGTGCTCGTCCGCGAGCTGTAGACCTGGACAACAGTTCCTGGTCGGACGATGATGTTTGGGTCCACGACGAGACCGACCGCTTTAAAGCGGATCTCCTTACCCGCTTCTTCGATGACCCGAGCGAGGAAGAAGCTTTACCGCGTCCGGTAGGGGTCTTCTTTGCCGAGGAGCGTAGCACCTATGATGACCTTGTGGAGGAGCAGGTGAAATTAGCCAAAGAAGAGCACGGAGAAGGCGATCTTGACGCGATCCTCGAAGGAGACCATACCTGGAAGGTCTAAAGTCGACCGTTCATAAGGGTTCTTCGAAAGAACGCACCAAGGGCATCCTTCGGCCGATCCCGAAGGCTTTCTTGGAAATGCGAAGGACCGGAGGGGACTGGTATCGCTTGAATTCGCTACTGTCCACGGCTTTGATGACCTTGTGGCTTGTGGTCCGGTCGCATCCTTCTTTGACGATGCGATCCAGCCCTTTCCGCTCCTCGATGTAACGATAAAGGATGGCATCCAGCTCCTCATAGGGAGGGAGGCTATCCGAGTCTTTCTGATCGGGCTTGAGTTCTGCGGAAGGGGCTTTCTCGATGATCGATCGGGGGATCCGTTCCTTTTGAGCGTTCAAATGTTCGGCCAACTCGTAAGCCTCCGTTTTGTAAAGGTCTCCGATCACCGATAATGCTCCACAAAGGTCCCCGTAAAGGGTCCCATAGCCGACGGCCAATTCGCTCTTATTGGTGGTGTTCAAGAGAAGGTGGCCGAACTTGTTGGAAAGGGCCATGAGGAGCACTCCTCTGCTACGAGCCTGGATGTTCTCTTCGGCGATCCCGAAATCCGTCCCCTCGAAACGAGGGGACAGGGTTTCCAGATATTGCTCGTAAAGATCCCGAATAGGGAACACGTCCCCCTCACAGCCGAGATTCTTCACTAGAGCCCGAGAATCCTCGATCGAATGTTCTGAGGAGAATTCGGAGGGCATCATCACGGCATAGACCTTTTCCGGCCCTAAAGCATCTACTGTAAGCGCACAGGTGAGGGCTGAGTCGATGCCGCCTGAAAGCCCCAGGATGGCTTTATCGACCCCTAGTTTCCCGAAAAAGTCCTGGATCCCTAAGATCAGTGCTTTCCGTGTTCGCTCAGCTTTCGTAGGAAGTTTCGGTGGGGGCCGATCGCCCAATTCCTTTGAAGGAACGGTGCTCAGGCTGCTTTCAAAATGGGGGAGCTCCTTTCTCAGGGCTCCTTTTTGATCGAAGACCATCGAGCCCCCGTCGAATATCAAGTCCGTTTGAGCCCCTACATTGGCCACATAAAAAAGGGGAATACCGTATTTACGAGCATTCTCGCTCATCAGATCTCTCCGAAGCTGGGGATGATCGTGATCGTAAGGGGAAGCTGCGATGTTGATCATGAGCGTCGCCCCTTGTTCGGCCAGTTCTTCCATAGGATGGGAGGAATAAGCCAGCTCCGTATGGAGATCCCAGAGGTCCTCGCAGATCGTAAGGGCGATCTTTTCTCCCATGAAAGGGATAATGTTCCGTTCAGTAGCTGCTTCAAAATGCCGCTCCTCGTCGAACACGTCATAGGTTGGAAGAAGGGTCTTGTGTTGGACCTGTTGGATCGCGCCTTCGGCCAAAAAGAAGGCTGAATTGTAGCGCTTGCGGTTCTCGTTCTTATCGCAGAAGGAGGGAGACCCCACGATCGCAGCGATGTCGGTACATTCCCTTGCGATCTCATCCACCGCATCACGGCATCTTTGGATAAAGGGATCGAGATCCAGCAAGTCTTGAGGGGGATAGCCTGAGATCGTGAGTTCGGGGAAGACCACCAAGTCCGCTCCCTCTTCACGGGCTTTACGGATCCCTTCTTGTACCTGTGCGGCGTTCCCTTGGATATCGCCGATCACAAGGTCATATTGGGCAAGGGCGATCCGCATGCTCGTTGGTGGAAAAGGAACTTTCAGTCCTTAAGGACCGATCAGAAGAGGACCCCGAGGTTGATCTTGATGTCGTTGACGATCGCACTCATATCGTCACTGGAGACCGGCTCGCCGTCCTCGATCAAAGGCCTTCCTTTCCGGTCCCCGCTTCCTTCCGCAAAAGTCGGCACATTATCGGGGTTGAAAGTGTTGGAAAGCCCGTTGTCATAGGTAAGGCCAAAAACCAAGTTGGTGTTCCCGCTAATATTGTACTCGGCACCAGCCCTGAGGAGCATGTTGAAACGAAAGGTCCTCACCATTCGCTTGATCGGATAGTCCTCTTGCGAGATGTCGGCGGTCCCCACCTGAGAATTTGTTTGATCTTTGATGTCCATTCGGGCCAAATAATTGAACCCCATGCTTCCTCCGAATTCAACAAAATAGCGCATATGCCCGATCTTGTTGGTCATCCCTTTAAAAGTAAGGGGAACCTTCACATAGCGGAGCTTGTAAGTCGCCTTACCCAGATAAACATTATTATCGATGCCCATTCCGGTCGTATCGCGAACGGGTACTGCTTGGTCGTTGAATTTCATGGTCCCTCCGACGAAATTCCCTCCGAGTCCCGTGGAGAGCAATATGTTGTCGAGAAGGGGAATATCGGCCATCGCCCCAAAGCTGAAGCTGACACGTGGCTTGCTGTTCACGTTCTTCATGTCGGGGTTGAACCAGCTCACACCAGGCGAAACCTGAAATCCGAATTTCATCCCTCGATCGCTCTGTGCGGAGAGAAGGCTGCTCGATAAGAGCACGATCAGAAGGGGGAGGAAAGCCTTTTTCATAACTTTGGCGCTGCTTTGAGGGTCGAACCATTACAATATTAGAAAATTTTCATGATCCGCTTTCGGCCCGTCCTATTCCTTCTCCTTTTCTGCGCAGCATGTGGATCGGAAGATCGTTTCGATGTCGACCTCTCCAACACAGAGCCCGTTGACCTCGAGCTAAAGCGCTTAGACCGGGCCATGTTCGAGGTGAACACCGATTCCACGGATATGGCCTCCTATCATTTGAAGTTGCTCGAGGATCACGAGGATTTCTATCCCCTCTTTTTCCGGAAAATGTTGGATGAGGGGTCCCCGCATAGTCCGATGGCTCATATAAGACTTCAGGGCTTTATCGAGGACCTCAACATGCAGGAGGTTTATAAGGGTGTTCAAGAGGTGCACTCGGATCTGAAAGAAGAAGAGAAGCGCTTTGAGAAGGCGTTCCGCTATTATCGTTACCACTTTCCGGACAGTACCGTTCCCCGGAAATTGATCGCCTATCAGGGTGGCTTCAGTTATGCGGTCTATCCGACCGACAGCCTGATCGGGATGGGGCTTGAATGGTTTTTAGGGTCCGATCATGAGATCACCCAGAGGCTTCCTCGCCAGCAGTTCCCTCAATACAAAAAGGCCAAGATGGAGCCCCAATATCTGGTGAGTGAGACCCTGAAAGGATGGTTGAAGTACAAAATGCGAGGAGAGGCGCAGCGGGCCGAGACCGTACTGGACCATATGATCTTCGACGGGAAGGTCCTTTATACCTTGGACGCTTTGATGCCGGAAACAACGGATTCGGTCAAGATCAAATACACCGATAAGGAGATCCAGTGGGTGCGGAAGAACGAAGGAAGGATCTGGAAGACCTTTGTGGAACGAGAAGTGTTTTTCGAAAAGGGGACCAAGATGATCCGAAAATTGATGGACCCATCTCCTTTCACTTCCATACTACCCCGGGAATCCCCCGGAAGGGTCGGTCAATGGATGGGATGGCAGATGGTGCGAGCATATATGGAAGAACATCCTGATATGCCCCTTGAACGCTTGCTTCGCATCGAAGACCCCCAACGCATTTTCAAAGCCTACAAACCCGAACGATAAAAGCCATGGCCGACGAGATAGCCAAACGCTCCGAGATCCGCTACAATGTAAAATTGGACGAGAACCACATCCCGCTCGAGATCGAATGGAGCAGTTCAGATGAAGAAGGAACGAAGAAATGCGATGCTGCTTTTCTTGCCATGTGGGATCGGGAGGATAAGACCACGTTGCGTCTGGACCTCTGGACCAAAGAGTTCCCAATGGACGAGATGAAGCAGTTCTTCCATCAACAGCTCCTCACCATGGCCGATAGCTTCCAGCGTGCCACGGGGGAAGAAGCCATTGTAGAGGACCTTCGGGATTATTGCGCTCATTTCGCTGAGAAGATGGGGCTCGAAGAAGGAGGAGAAGAAGGTAAAGGTGG
>CAZOSO010000048.1:0-14184 GCA_964582635.1 uncultured Weeksellaceae bacterium
TCTTGAGCCACGACATAGCCCATGTCCAATTCGAGCGTATCCCCCGGATCCATCAACGAAGGGCCGGTCGAAGCCATGATCCGACGATCACCCGGTTGGTTCCCGGCCGTTCCCTCCGACCAATAAGGGGCCGGCGTGCCATAAGTGGAATAGTGTTGAGGGTCTGTATCCCAAGGGAACATGAAACGGGCAAGGGTGTCGGAGGGAGGGACAGTGACTTCGTACCCGTCCCCTCCAAAAGTGATCGGTGTCGTATCCCGCCACGTTCCGGTCATGTAGTTGTAATATTCTTTCGGGATCTGCGGATTTCCTTTTGGCCCAAAGCTTTGGTTATAGTAATAAGCGTGCTGCATCCCCCAATGCTCGTTGTCGGGGGTACCGTCGCCGAAGCCAACCCCGTTCACGCTGCCTTTTCCGGGCCCGTTCCAGGCATCATCCGTTCCGTTGGGTTCGAGTTCCGGGCCTTGCAGAAAAACTTGCCCGGCGGCTGGAGGAAGGCTGTCGTAGCCGACCCCGTTGCACTGCTGGTCGAACCCGTCCCCGTTGTAGGCAAAGGCGAGGCCCCGTTCGACGTCCGTTCCGACATAGTCATCGGAAGCACAGCCGTTATCGAAATCGCTGAAATGCCCGATCATCAAGGAATCGTAGCTGGTGCTGGATCGGTTGATGATGTCGTAATGGATCATCACGCTGTTATGAAGGGCGGAGTCGTTGGGGCAATCGAAGGCATAGACCATCCCGTGGACCTCGATTCCTAGCGGGACATCGGCGCTGTCCACCTTCCTCAGGTCGTTGGCGATGAAATAGATGGCCCGGTCCCCGCGGATGATCGGCCGATCCCCGTTCGAAGGCTCGTAGGTCCCGTTGCTGTTCATGTCTTTGAACGGGGCTAACTTATAGGCTTCTCCATTGCTGGTGTCCCCATGAGCGGGCCAATCTTGGATCGTTTGAGGGGTCTGATATCCGCTCTTCCACCAATTGTTCGCATGGTATTCGATGGAGTCCCGGTCGATCTTCCAGACCCTTTTATAACGGTTGTCGTAGTTCGCATCGTAGGTGTCAGCGATCGGTCCTGGGTCGTAATCGCTCTGTCCGGTTCCGCTATAGGTTTCTTGGGATAAGTGAAGCGAATCGGAGGGATCCTGCCCCCCGATCCAGTATGTTCCTTTGAAGAGGACCAGATCGTTATCCGGGGAGGGATTGGGGTAGTAAAGCCCCTGCCGATAAATGTTGCTATCCGCATAACCCAAGTTCCCGACCCCGTTGACGATCGCTTTCAGGTTCCCGATCTCGAGCGAGTCGACGGGTTGGCCTTTTGTTGGGAGCGGGAATAAAGGGAATAGGAGGAGGAGTAAATAGATCGGACTTCGCATAAAGGTTTTTTATTCTTTATACGAAAGTTACTGAAGATGTTGCGGTTGGCGGTCGCTCTTTGTTTAAGAAAGGCCGCAACGCCTCTCAAGAGGCGAGTAAAAAACTGTTGATCGGGTGAAAGGGATCAAGGACGCATGATCCGCCTTGCTTTACCCTTTTCGGCCCTTTCCTTTTCCCCGGGGATTTCCCCCTTTTCGGCCTTTTCCTTTCTTTGGCGGGCGGAATTCCGGAGATTCTCCAACAGTAGAAGGGATGGGTGATTTCGGGATCTCCTTCTCGATCAGCTTTTCGATCCGCTGAAAGGCCTCTTGTTCTTTCGGGTCGCTGTTGATCAGCGTGATCCCGATCCCCTCTTTGTCGGCCCGGGCGGTCCGACCGATGCGGTGGACGTAATCTTCAGGGTCCTTTGGGACATCGTAATTCAGGATCAGGTCGATGTCTTTGATGTCGATGCCCCTGGACATCACGTCCGTGGCGACGAGTACTTTGAAGTAGCGGTTCTTGAACTGCCGGAGCACTTCTTCCCGCTGGCTCTGGTCGTAATCGGAATGGATCGGCTTTGCTTGGATCCCGTTCTCGGTCAATTTCCGAGCGGTCTCGTCCACGGCTCGTTTGGTGCTGCAGAAGATGAGCACGCTGTTCAATTGCTCATCCTTGTCTTTGAGGAGGTGGGCGACAAAGGCCGCTTTGTCTTTGTTATCGACCATATGCGCTACCTGCAGGATCCCTTCGGCCGGCTTGGATATGGCGATATCGATCTCTTCGGGTTCCTGGAGGATCTGCTTGCTGAGCTCGCGGATCTTTTTCGGCATGGTCGCCGAGAAGAGGAGGTTCTGGGTGCCGCTTCCGATCCGGTCCACGATCCGCATGATGTCCTCGTAGAATCCCATGTCGAGCATCCGGTCCGCTTCGTCCAGAATGAGGCAACGTACGGATGAAACATCGAAATAATCGAAGGTGAGGTGGCCCCAGATCCGTCCGGGGGTTCCGATCACGATGTCGACCCCTTTTTTGAGGGCCTGCTTCTGGGATTCCCATACGCTCGAATCACCCCCTCCATAGATCGGATAGGAGGAAACGGGGATGAAGTAGGAGAAGCCCTCGAGTTCCCGGTCGATCTGCTGGGCCAGCTCGCGGGTCGGAGCGATCACGAGGACCTTGGTCTTATCCTGAGGCTCGGGATCTTTTTGGAGCTGGTCGAGGATCGGGAGGAGATAAGCGGCGGTTTTTCCCGTTCCCGTCTGTGCGCATCCGATCAGGTCTTTGCCTTCGAGAATGGGGGGTATGGCCTTGGCCTGGACGGGGGTGGGTTCTTGAAAACCCATGGAATCCAAGCCTTCTAAAAGGCCTTCGCTCAGTCCCAGATCCCGGAAATGCGTTTTTTCTTCTTCTTGAACAGTGCTTTCGCCGTTCGATCCTTCTTGATCACCTTCTGGCATAAACTCCTTGCTTTTTTTAAGAATGGCCCAATATACGTTGTCCTTCTTTTTCGGGAAGGTAAAAACGGTAGGGGAGGGAGGCGTCCGCCCCTGCGTAGTCGATCCCGATGCGCGCGCTGGTCCGGATCCGCTCTGCTGGCACGCGGATCCCGCGGTCCTCCACCCATAGTTCGCTATCCCGGAGCAAGTCCTTCTTGTTATGGTGCTCCACGCGGATCCCGAGGCCGTGGGTCAATTTTCCGGGGCCTCCGAGCCAATTCCGTTGAGGCCTTTCCATCTTCCGCCGTTCCAGCAGGGTCGCATGGCCTTCCAGTGGCTCGATCGCTCTTATAAGCACCGCATCAGGAACTTCTTCTGGACCTGTGATGATGTTGAACAAGTGATGAATGCCGTAGCAGAGGTAAACATAAGCCGTTCCGCCCTTTTGGTACATCACTTCGGTCCGTTCCGTTCTTCGTCCCCCATAAGCATGGCACGCTCGGTCCGTGAACCCGGCATAAGCTTCGGTCTCGGTGATCATGCCGGAGCAATGTTGGCCGTCGATCTCACTGACCAAGACCTTTCCGATCAGGTCCTGGGCGATCCGGGGCACATCCCTTCGCTCGAAGAAGGCACGGCTTAAGGTGCTCCTTTTGAGCTTTTCCGCACTATCCTCGGTCGGGGTCGGCATTTCGCAATCGTTGCGCTTCATCCTGTACCAGATGTCCTTGTTCCAGGTTCCATCGGACCACTTCCATCATTTTTTCACGCTCCACGCTCGGCAAAACTTGTTGCAAGCTCTGTAGATCCATAGGGCCTTCTTCAAGGGCTCTGTGAACGGCCTCCTCCAACCTTTGGAACTCGGTCCGGTCGAGCCCTGTCTTTTTGTGTTGGATGCAAATGTCGCAGATCCCACATTCAGGTGCGTTCGTTTCTCCGAAATAAGCGAGCAGCTTACGGCTCCTGCACTCCCTCTCATCTTTGGCATAGTCGATGATCGCTTTCCGACGTTGTTCGCTGGCTTCTTTGCGGCTTTTGTAGCCCTCTTTGCTGGGCCGGATGCGTTTGCTTTCGGTCCGGGGGGTCAAGAAAGTGACCCTCGGTCTTCCTTCCCTGGCTTGGTAGACGAAGACCTCGTTTTGATGAAGTTTCCATAGCCGCTCTTGGAGATCTTGCTCAGAGCAGTTCAAACGAGCGGCCAAGCGTTTTTCATCGATCGGGACCATTTCTTCGAAAAGCCCTTCGTAAGAGCGCAGGAGGAGCTCGATCAGGGTGGACCGCTCGGGGTGTCGGACTTGGTAGTCGTAGAGGTCTTTATGGGACATACGGGACCGGACCTTGGCCGGCTCTTCCAAGTCTAAGGTAAGGGTGATGTATCCTTCCCATTCCAGGACTTTGAGGGCATTGATCATTTCGGCCCGTTTGAAGCCCTTCTTTTCGGCCAGATCGAAGAGTTCGATCGGATAAGTCTCGTTCATTCCGGCCCCGTAAGCGATGCGTAGTTCTTGACAGAGTGCTTCATAGGCGTTCCGGACCGTTTCGAAAGAGGGGAATTCCCGTTCCGTTCGTTCCTGAAGCTCTTTTTCGTCTTTTTCGTGGAAGAGCATGACCGCATAGCTCTTTTTCCCATCTCTTCCAGCTCTTCCTGCTTCTTGAAAATAAGCCTCCGGAGCATCCGGAAGGTCTACGTGGATCACGCTGCGGACATCGGGTTTGTCGATCCCCATGCCGAAAGCGTTCGTGGCCACCATGACCCGGGTCCGATCCTGCAACCAATCTTGTTGGAGTTGCTCCCGCTTTTTATGGTCCATTCCAGCGTGATAAGCGGCGGCAGGGATCCGGTTTTTCTTGAGGAAGGCCGCGAGCTTTTCCACCCGTTTCCGGCTCCGGGCGTAAACGATGCTCGAGCCTTTTACATTTCGCAGGATGTGAAAGAGGGTTCCCCCTTTATCTTCGGTATGCCTGACCACATAGGCCAGGTTCTTCCGTTCGAAACTTTTGCGGTAGACCGCCGCGTTCGGACCGCCTAACTTTTCGCGTATATCTTCCACGACATCGGGGGTGGCCGTGGCCGTTAGGGCGAGGGTCGGGGTTCCAGGGATATATTCCCGGAGTTCTGCGATCCGCAAGTAGGAAGGCCTGAAATCGTAACCCCATTGAGAGATGCAATGGGCCTCGTCCACGGCCAATAGGTTGACCCGCATTTTTTTGAGGCGCTCCCGAAAAAGGTCCGTACAGCTCCGTTCGGGAGAAATGTAGAGGAAGCGGATCTTCTCGTGGACCGCTTTATCCAGGATACGGTCGATCTCACCCGGTTTCATCCCTGAGGAAAGGGCGCGTGCAGGCACCCCTTTTTCCTGTAGAGCTTCTACTTGGTCTTTCATGAGGGCGATCAGAGGGGATATAACGATACAGATCCCTTCCTGGGCCAAAGCGGGAACTTGATAGCAGATGGATTTACCCCCTCCGGTGGGAAGAAGGGCCACCGTATCCTGCCCTTCCATCACGGAATGGATGATATCCTCCTGGAGCGGTCGAAAATCTCGAAAGCCCCAATAGCTTTCCAATATGTGGTGGATCGAACCCATCGCTTGTACCCCTTAAAGGTAGGGGCTTTGGCTTATAGCAGCCGCAGGGAGTTCACCATTCGACGCGGAGCGTGGCGTTGATCAAGCGTCCTGTGGAATTATTGGGGACCGCAAAGCGGTTACCGGATACATCCCGGATCCATAGATGAGAGATCGTATTCCGGATGTCGAGGAGGTTGAAGACGCTCAACTTGATCACGAAGCTTTGAAAATTGCGGAAGAAAGGTTTGTCCTTCAATTTGCTGTCATCGTGGAGGAGATCCTTGGAAAAGCCGATGTCCACTCTCCTGTAAGCGGGCATCCGGAGGGTGTCCTTTCGTCGTTCGAAGGAAGGGGGGCCGAACGGCAACCCTGATCCGTAGATCCCCTTTACGTGGACCTTATAGGAAGGCCAGCGGGGCAGCTCGTCCTGGAAGAACAAGCTGATGTTCACGCGCTGATCGGTCGGTCGGGGAATATAACCGGGTTCCCGGAGGGTCGAATCGGTGATCTGGCTGTTGCCGCCTTTGTAAACCCTTTCTCCTTCGGCATTGAAATACGCGTAGTATTGATCGTCCGCGATCTTGGCTTCGGTCTTCATCAAAGAGACACTGGCCCAGGATTCGAGTCCTGGAATGAACTCCCCGTTGATCTTCATATCGAGACCGGCGGCATAACCTTTCCCTTTGTTATTGGCGTAATAACGGATCCTCACATTATCGAGTTCATAAGGGTTCAGATCGCGGAGCATTTTGTAGTAGAGCTCGGTCGTGAACATGAATGGGCGTCCCCAGGCTTTAAAGGCATAATCCCCTCCCAGAACGAAATGGATGGAGCGTTGGGCCCTGACATTGGGATGAATGTTGCCGTTGAGGTCCCGGATCTCGTTGTAGATCGGGGTTTGATAATAGACCCCGCTCGCCAGTCTGAACCGGATCCGATCCCCTGCTGAGCTATCCGCGGGGGAGAACCACCCCGGGTTTATGGTAAAGGTGCCCCTGGGGCTGAAGAGGGGTTGCATATTGCGGGACCATAAGTGGCCGCGTCCACCGAGGGTCAGGTCATAACTCCCGCTGTCGTTGTAAGAGCCGGACCAAGTGTGTTGGAGATAGGCACTCCCCCGGTGATTCCTCATCCGGATGTCGGACCGGACGCTTCGGTTGAGCCGCAAAGCGTGATCGGGTTGAAGCGAAGGGTCCTGGTAGCCGAGCGAGTCCCGCGGATGGGGAAGGGAATACCCTGCTGAATCCACCCGCTCCCATTCCTTGATGCGGTCCCGGATCGTTTCATTCCGATAAGTGAGCCCCCATTCCCATACGCGGTTATCCCGGTCCAGAACACCTTTATGGGAGAAAGAGCGGATCCTTGACAGAAGGACGTTCCGGGCGTGCTGATGGTAGGTCCCGATCCCCCTGTTCTGGATCACTTCTCCGAAATCTTCAGAGCCCAGGTTGTTGTCGATCCGGTCGAGCCGATAACTCCCGTTCAGATCGAAAGTCACGGCTTCGTCCGAGCGAAAACTGGAAACGATGCCCTTAAGCTCGAGCTCGGGGGTGGGGTTGTAGGTGCCGATGAAGGCGCCGGTAAAGGTCTCGAAAAGGTCCCTTTCACCCCCATCAAAGTCGACCGATAATTGGAGAGGGGTATTGATGGTCCCGAAGCTGGTGGTACGGTCGGATGGGAGGAAGCGGTATCGATTACGGGAATAATGACCGAGAAAGGCCAATTCCAAGCGATCGGTCAGATCGTAGGTGAGAAAAGCCTGAGCATCGGTGAAGTCGGGGTTGTATTGACCTTGGGTTTCCAGGCTGTTCAGAAGGTAAGAGTTTTGCCGATAACGGATCCCCCCGACGGCGGTGAAGCGATATCCCTCGGTGGCTCCTTCCAAATGGACCGACCCTCCGAGAAGTCCTCCTTCGGCCGATCCGTGAAATTCCTTCGGCCTTTCATAGCGGATGTCCAAAACGGAGGACATCCGATCGCCGTAACGGGGCTCGAACCCTCCGGCCGAAAAGAGGATCGAAGAGACCATGTCCCCGTTCACGAAGTTCAATCCCTCTTGGCGACCGCTGCGTACCAGGAAAGGCCGAAAGATGCGGACATCGTTCACGTAGATCATGTTCTCGTCGAAATTGCCGCCTCGGACGGAGTAAGAGGAACTGAGCTCGTTGTTGATGGCCACTCCGGGTTGAGAGCTCAGGGTTTGTGCGACGAAGTCCCCACTGGCTGTCGGGACGTTCTGCACATCTTTTTTGGGGATCCGCATCATCGTTCGATCCTCCACTCGTTTCTCCCTGATCTCGACGCCGACGCGTTCCATGATCTTAAGGGTGATCATGGCTTGGTAGGTTTCACCGGGCTTAAGGCGAAATGTGTCCTTCTTGGGGATGTATCCGGCGTGCGAAAAGACCAGGACCTTTTCGCCTCCTTTCAGTTCGAGTCGAAATGCCCCCTTCTGATCGGTGAAAGTACCGGTCCTTCCTCCTTCCACTTTGATATTGGCATAAGGAAGGGGATCCCCTTTTTCATTGGACACTTTACCTTTTAGAACCGCTGTTTCCTGAGCGGAAAGCCCAAAGGGAAGAAGAAGGAAAAAGAGCAGGGTGCTCCAGAACCGGGAGTTCGAGTCGAGCGACCGGTAAAGGTTCATTCCTCGCCTTGATCCGAAAAACGCCCCTCTCGCCATGCTTTGATGAACTCCGCCCAGGCCGAGGGGTTCAAGATACTGATGGGAGGAGCTTGCCCTGAATGATAAACCTTGTTCTGGTACTCCTGCATTTCGTAATCGAAGTTCAGTTGAGCGCCCATTTCCATGTTCTCCATCCTTTTCCTCATTTTGGCGCGGGCGAGGTTTTCGCGGGCCCGATCGATATCGTCGCTGGGAATGTCCGCGTTCAGAAAAGCTTCTTTGAACTCTTCCTTGCTGGGCCAGGGATATACAGTGGTCTCTTCTTTTTCCACCGTATCCCTTTGCATCGCATGGATAAGGGAATAATTGGTTTTGTCCAGACTGTCGGGGATGATAAAGCTGTTCTCCTTGTAACCGACCGCCCGGAAATGAATGGTATCGCTCGCTTTTGTTACGAGGGAGAAGTAGCCTTGAGCATCGGCCATCGTTCCACGCCCTTCGTTCGCGATCCAAACACGGGTGAAGGGAACCGGGGTCAAGGAATCCCCTCGCACTACCACACCTGAGAATTGGATCAGATCCTCTTTGCTCTCCGCCTCCTCTTTCTGAGCTTTTCCTTCTTGAGGGACCAGCAGGATCGATAGGAAGAGGAGGAGTGTCGAAAAGAGTGCTTGGATGGACTTCATATCCGGTCAAAAGTACAAAACTCCGAACCCCGAAAGAAAGGGTCGGCTCCTTCCTTTTATCTTCGAGATCAGAAGGAACGGAAGCATGAAGCATTTATGATAAGATCCTTATTGATCTTTTTGCTGGTCGGGGCAGCCGTTTTGAGCGGCAAAGGCCAGCTGTCCATCGATACCACGGATATGCCCGATGCTCCCTCTACCTTCGTGTACAGCCTTGCTGCTGAGGGCAACAACACCCCTTCCCTGGGTAAAAAAGGGCAAGGGGTTACCTGGGACTATACGGACCTTGACCGATTGGGGCAACGGGTCGATACCTTTTTTCAGGTGTCCAACACGCCCTATGCTTACCGAACCAAATTCGACAACCCGTTGGATCCGGCTTATCTGGCGGATCATGCCTTGCACTTGCCCGAGGGGAGCTCGGATTCCCTTTCCTTGCCGATCGAGGTCGAGGACCGTTACGATTATTACAAAGAAACTTCGAGCGGTTACGAGGTCGTTGGCTTCGGGGCCACGATCAATGGTTTCCCGACCTCGACGAAATACGACCCTAAAGAAGTGGTCTATCCCATGCCTTTGCAATACCAAGTAGGGGATTCTTCTTACGCACGTTTTGTTTTCGATCAAATACCCGGCTTTTATTACGAACAGGAGCGTTGGAGAGAAGATACGGTCGATGGTGAAGGGATGCTGATCACCCCCTATGCGACCTATTCCAATTGTTTAAGGGTGAAAACCCATTTGACCATCCGGGATTCCCTCAAAAGCGATTCGCTCGGAGTCGATACGGCGATCTATCGACCCGAAAAGATCCTTTACGAATGGTTGGTACCGGGGGGTGGAGTCCCGGTCCTTCGGATCGTGGAACGTGCTGGGGTGGTGAACCGGATCGAATACCGGGACACCCTTCATAACACGGCGCTCGCTTCTTCTAAGCGGAAGGAGCGAAAAGTGGACCTTTTTCCCGATCCAGCCCGCTCAGAGCTTTTCCTGGAATGGCAAGGAAGCGAATGGCGTACAGTTGAACTCTGGAACCTCCGAGGAGAAAAGGTTTGGGAAGGAAGCATCGATCCGGACGCTTCCGCTTATCGCTTGAACCTCGAGGGGTATCGGGCCGGAATGTATATCCTCCGCTTGAAAGGCCCGACCGGTGTTCACACGGAAAAATTCGTTAAAAAAGGAGCCCCCTGAGCATCATTCGACCTTCACTTTTTTGGTCAAAGTGCTGGTGTTTCCAGCCCGATCGGAAACTTGAAGCTTGAATTTGTGCTCGCCTGGGGGTAAAGGGCGCTCGGGATCACCTACTTCTACGATGATCCGACGGCTTTTTGCGTCGTAAACGGGGATACACCACTTGCCTCCGATAGTGGCTTTGTAGCGGTCGATCCCGCTCAAGTTGTCCGCGACCCGAAACACGAACTTTTCCTTATCAGCTCTTGGAACCGCATCTTGCAGCCGGATCGGCTGTATTTTCGGAGAACTGCTGTCCGCTCTGACGCTCAAGGTCCCGAAGCGTTTCACCTCTCCAACGGCCCATCCTTCCTCGTAAGATGCCGGAAAGACCCTGGCTCCGCCCTGCTCATCCTTCGAAAGGAAAAAAAGGCGTTCCCTTGCTCCTGCAGGGAAGGTGTCGAGTGCCACTTTAGCTTTGAATGGCTTGTGAAGAGGAGTAGCGGCAGAATGGACCTGATGTTCGGCACTGAGGGTCCGATCGTTCGAGGAAGCTTCTTTTTTGTAGCGAAACCCGATCGTGTGGTAAAGAGCCTTGGAAGGGAATTCCAATCGGATCCCTTCTTCCCGGAATGTGGAACTCGTATCCCAAGGAATGAGCTTGCTTTCTTGAATGGAAAGATCCGGGATACGCTTTTCTTTTTTATAGCGCTTTCCTCCTTTGATCCGGAATCGGAGGGTGGATCGGTTCCCTGCTCGATCATAGGCGTCGATGCGCAAATGGTAGAGCGAATCCCTATAAGGCATCATCCAGCCGTTCCCCATCGATGGCTGGTAGATCGGTAGCTCATTGTGGGGCAAAAGATGACATCGGTGGTAATTCCGGTCCTTTTCGTAGAGGTAGGGATGATCGATATGGGCGTTCACAAAAGCTTTTTTGCTGAAATCGAGGGTGTCGAGCTTGAAACCGAAGAGCCCTCGATCCTCTACGTAGACCTCGACCCTGTGGACCCCTAAGGGATTATAGGTCCCTGAAGCCCGGTCGACGATCCGAACTTCGAACCCGAGTTTTTCACCAGGGGTCACTCCGATCGTTGTTCTGCTATTGGGCCTATACCGGTCTTTTCCCGTAGACCTTACGCTAAAGGTCCTTCCGGAAGAGAAATCGACCCCTTCGGGGGCTTGGACCACCCTTAATCCTTTGAACTCCGGGGCGCGACGATCTCGGATGTCGAAGTTGAAGAGAAGGGGGTTGATGGGCTTCTCGCTTTCGGTGTTCCTCACTTCGAAATGAAGGTGGGGAGCCCCTGATCGGCCACTGTTCCCCGAGCGGGCCACTGTTTCCCCTCGCTCGACCGAGAGCGCACCTTTCCGTGGATAGAGGTCGATGGGACCCCGTTCGTGTTTGTATTGGACTTTCCGAAGAAAGCTGCGGATAGGTGCTGCGAAGCTTTTCAAGTGTCCGTATACCGAAGTGTTTCCATCCGGATGGTCGATGTAAAGGGCTTTTCCGTAGCCCCCTTCTTGGATCTTGATGCGGGAGACGTAGCCTTTCTCGATGGCTTTGATGGGGATCCCTGTTCGCCCTTTCGTCTTGAGGTCCAATCCTGTATGAAAGTGACCGCTACGGAGTTCTCCGAAATTGCCGGAAAGCTTGAGCTGGGTGCTCAAAGGGGGATGATAGGTTCTGGGGCTGGCATCATTTTCCGGGTTTTGGCCAAGAACATGAAGCCCTTTTAGAAGGAAGATGAAGAAGAGCAGGCGTGCCATTGAGGCCCGAAATTGCAAAAAGAAGGGATATCCGGCTCGGCCGCTGCAAAATTGTTGCTCTTAAAAGCAGGGGCGATTACCTTTGAATACGAGTTCCTCTTCTATGAGCTCAAAAACTTCTTCCATAGAGGCTTTGGAAGAACGGATCGAAGCTTTGATCCGTTATACGGAAAAGTTGCGGCTCGAAAAGAAAGAGGTGGAGGAAAAGAAGGAGGAACTCGCGCGAACGGTCCAGGACCAGGAACGTCGGATCGGTGAACTCGAAAAGCGAAAGGAGGAGTTGCGTCTTTCAGCTGCGACTCCTTCTTCCCAAAAGAAAGAGGCCAAGGAGCGGATCGATGGGATGATCCGTGAGATCGACCACTGCATTGCTTTATTGGAGCGATAAAGAGCATGGATGAGAATCGGATCAATATCAAGGTAACGATAGGTGGAAGGGTTTATAGCCTGCGCGTGGAGATGGAAGAAGAGGAATTTGTGCGGCGGGCTGTTGAGCGGATCGAACAAAAAATACAGGAGCTTCAGGCCTCTTATACGGTCAGCGATGATAAAGACCTCCTCGCTATGGCCGCTCTTCAGATCGGGAGCGAATTAGCTCGACTCGAAAAGAAGGGCAGCGAAGGATCGGAAGAGCAAGAGAAGGCTTTGAAAAAGATGGAAGCACGGATCGCGGATTATCTGAAGGAAAGCGAAGATGCTTCCTGAACCGCTCGTTCACCGATCCATGCGCGTTCTAGAAAACAGGCATCACGCATGGATACGCTCGACTTCATTTATCTTCTGATCGGCCTTTTGATAGGGGGGAGTGGTTACTATCTTGTTACCCGGACCCTTTTGGAGCGGAAACGAAGGACGATCCTACAGAGAGCCGAAGAAGAAGGGGAAAGCCTTAAAAAGGATAAGATCCTTCAAGCCAAGGAAAAGTTCCTCCAGCTCAAAGAGGAGCATGAAAAAGCCGTTCATCAAAGGGAGGAGGAGGTGAAGGAAAAAGAACGACAGGCCCGGGAAAAGGAAAAGGCGGCCGAGCAAAAGCTCAAGGAGGTCGATTCAGAAAAGCAAGAGGCGGAACGGCTTCGCAAGGAGCTCGATCAAAAACTTCAAGCGAGTGAAAAAAAGCGGGCGGAATTGGAAGAGGCTCATGAGAAGCACGTTTCTCAACTGGAAAAGGTGGCGGAGCTATCGAGGGAAGATGCCAAGCAAGAGCTGATCGAGTCTTTGAAGAATGAAGCCCGCACCGAAGCGATGGCTTCCGCAAAGGAGATCGAAGAGGAGGCTCGCATGAACGCGAACGAAAAGGCTAAAAAGATCCTGGTGCAGACGATCCAACGGGTGGCAGCTGAAGAGACCATTCAGAACGCGGTTACGGTCTTTAATCTCGATAACGATGAGATCAAGGGGCGCATCATAGGTCGTGAGGGGCGAAACATCAGGGCTTTAGAAGCTTCCACCGGTGTGGAGTTCATCGTGGACGATACCCCCGAGGCCATCATCCTTTCCTGTTTCGATCCGGTCCGACGGGAAGTCGCCCGTTTAGCGCTTCACCAGTTGGTCTCGGACGGACGCATCCATCCTTCCCGCATCGAGGAAGTGGTGGAAAAGGTGAAGGAGCAGTTGGAGGATGAGATCATGGAGGCGGGCAAAAGGGCTTGCGTAGACCTCGGTATACATGGGCTTCATAGCGAACTTACCCGTATGGTGGGGCGGATGAAGTACAGGTCCAGTTATGGGCAGAACCTCCTCCAGCATTCGCGGGAAGTAGCGAACCTTTGTGCCACTTTGGCTTCGGAATTGGGTTTGGACCCCAAACTGGCCAAGCGGGCCGGGTTGCTCCATGATATCGGAAAGGTCCCGGACGATCGGCCGGAAGAACCACACGCGATCGTAGGGATGAAATTGGCTGAACAGTACGGAGAAAAAGAGGAGGTCTGCAATGCTATAGGGGCTCACCACGACGAAGTTGAAATGAAATACCTGCTGTCCCCGCTCGTACAAGTCTCCGATGCCGTATCCGGAGCGCGGCCCGGGGCCAGAAGCGAAGCTTTCGGGAATTATCTACAAAGGATCCAGGACCTGGAGGAATTGCCCTTGAACTGGGAAGGGGTCAATAAGGCGTATGCGCTGCAAGCAGGCCGTGAGCTTCGGGTCATGGTCGAAAGCGAAAAGATATCCGATCAGAAAGCGGAGCAGCTATCTTACGAGATCTCGAAAAAGGTCGAAGATGAGATGACTTATCCGGGACAAGTGAAGGTTACTGTGATCCGTGAAAGGCGGGCCGTTAATGTGGCTCGTTGAACCTGCTCCGTCCTTTTTTTCGTCCCTACAGGAAGCGGCCTTTTTTTGAGCTACATTAGGGATCTGCTCTAGTTGTATCGTTGTTTATAATGAAGAACCGGAGGTGACCATTTCTGAGGACGGAGAACTTCAGAACGAACGCATCCTTGTGACCGGGGGTGCTGGCTTTATAGGTTCCAACCTTTGTCGTGCACTCCTTCAAAAAGGGAACGAGGTTACCTGTCTGGACGATCTTTCGACGGGGTACCGTTCCAATATTTCGGACCTCGAAGGAAAAG
>CAZOSO010000049.1:0-13912 GCA_964582635.1 uncultured Weeksellaceae bacterium
TTTTGTTGTTCCCGCTCGGAACATTAGGGTAGGCGACCCTTTTGTCCGTGATGAAGTTCTCACCTACCTTCATATCCCCCGGCCGGAGACTCACGTGGTATTGAAAGTAACTCTCCGAGGTGTTCATGTTGTTGTCGAGATCGATGTCCTCGGCATCCGGTCGGGTGGTGGCGGAAGTCGGATATCCTTCTTGGTTAATGTCCTTTGATTGTTCCGTGGTCGGGGAGTTTCCGTCCATCCCGTTGTATTTTTTATACCGGTCTAAAATGTTCTTTTTCTGGTTGTCGTAATCATCGTCCCGGTAATAGTTGTAATCATCACTTGCGGGGTCTTCTTGGATCTCTTGAAAAGCGCTGTTATTGACCACGGTCTTGGCCTCTGCGAGGTAATCATCGAAGAAGGCCGCTTCCTGATCGCTGTCCAAGCCATCTAAGCCGATATCCTGGAATTTTCGATTGGAGGGGTCGTTATCGAAGGCATTGACGATCGATTGAGTGGTAGGGACCCGTCCCCATTCCGTCGTGTCGATCTCGCTGGACTGAGGGTTCTGGGTAGTGGGCATCCCGTTCTCAAAGCTCTTGCGGTTGTCTTTGAGGATGTCTTCGGAAATATTCCCCAGGTTGAAATAGAGGTCCCCCCCGCTGTTGTTCTTGGAGTCGGAGTTGAAGGGGTCCATCAACCAGAATTGGATGTATTCGATGTTGGACTGCTCGAAATCCGTGGTCTGGAGTTTTCTCATGATGCCTGCCCAGCGGGAATCAGGGTCTTTAAGAGAGCCATCATTTTTGAGTCCTTGGGATACAGAGGATCCCTTGGTGTCAAAGTTGTACATCCCTCGCTCGGAAGGATAATAGGCCAGGTCCAGAACGGCGATGTTGGGAGGGGTTCCCTGTGGCAATTCTTTGTTGGGAAAGACCTCTTGTTCGAGGACTTCCCGCATCCGGTGGTCGGAGCGCATTGCTTGGTCGTTGGCGATATGGTCCGGAGTGAGGCTGTTGTTCCGGAAGAAAAGCGGGTCGACCACATACCAGGCGAGGTTCGCCCGGTTGTAGTTGTACTTTTTGTCATCGGCGGAGGCTTCAGGGAAAAGGGCCGGTTGTCCCTGGGGTGTGCTCGCCATTTGCCACCGCGATATGGACCGAAGGTCGATCGAGGATTGAGAACCTTCGAAGTCATCGATATAGGCGTTCCCTTCGTCCCCGATCGCTTTAGCGTGACCGGGGATAAGGCGTGCATATTCCGCGTTAAGGTCGATGGAGGACTTTTTCTTGGTATCGATCCCGGGGATCTTGTCCACCATTTTGGTGAGGAATTGGGATTCCGTCTGATAGCTCAGATCCCCACCGACCATGGTGTTGCTTATGGGTTCGTTCCCGATGTTGACCTTTTGGGTCAGCGGACGCTCCGTTAAGTTGAGCACGGTGGCCCCGAGGTTCAGGTCCTCGCTCACCCGATAGTCGAAGCGACTTCCCATAAGTCGCTTGGTTTGCACGTTAAAGCCCGAGTTGCTCTCCAGGGATACGTTGATCTTGGTTTGGGACTTGAGCAATCCTTCGTTCAGGATCTTGACCCTTCCCAGGGTGTAATCCACGGTATAATCCTTCCCTTCTTCCAAATTCACCCCTCCTGCGGTCACCTTGACCGACCCCTCCGGGATGTTCATGGCGTTCAGATTGATCGTCGACCCGACGCTGGATTCATAGGAGCCTTTGATGGTGAAGCGGTTCAGTTGGGGTATTTGACGAGCTGCCGTGATCGTCGAATCGTAAAGGGGTTCGTAAGCGATGTTCTGGATCACGCTTTCTTTTACCCCCCCCTTTTCGAGAACTCTCCTTAAATGATCCCCGAAAGGCTCGACCACGGGAAAAAAGATCTTCCCACTGGAAGATTGCACGGTCCCTCCCTGAGTAGCCGCGTTGTCGACAAAGTCAAAGACCCCATCGGAATAACGCCTCTTGTTCCGGTTCAGCCTGTCGGAGCGGAGGACTTGGATAAGGGGTTTCCCATCGATGGGTTTCTGAGGTATATAATTGATGTCAACCCCTTGTTTGGGATCGTTGTAAAGGACCTGGAGATCGAAGTTCTTTTTGCTCATCTGGTAGGCATCGATCGAATACACGTTCTTCATCATGAGGTCCCAGATCTTCTCCTCAGGGTTGGTGTTAGTGGATTTGAGCATTTTAAGCACAAGGGCTTCCTCCCCGGAGGTCCCGTCCGTCGAGAATTCCCCGACTTGGTAAGTATTACCTCGGTAAGTATACTCGAAAGCGATGGCCAATACTTCGTCCTGGTTGAGGGCTCGATCGAGGGAAATGAACCCCAGCTGTTTGTTGACCGTGTATTCGCTTTTCTTAAGCCTCCGTGCATTGGCAACGGTCTCATAATCTTCGACCGGATCGAAGGGTCCCGGGTTGCTCATGCTGGAGAAGGCGGAATTGGCGTTATAAAACCCGCGTACATCGGCATTGTTCGCCACTTTCTCATAAACGTTGTTCTGCTCGTTCCGGGGGAGATGCCCGTCCGTGGTATCGACGATCCCCATTCCTGTATGGTAGTTCTTGTTGTTGGGATCGGGGCCTTCGCTCTCTCCAAGGTCCGATAAAGCCACTATGTTACGCGTGTTCTGGGTGTTGTTGTTCTTATTGGTGACCCAGACCTCCACCCGGTTGATATTGACCGCCGTGTTGATCTGGGGGAGGTTTTCCATGGCTTCATTGTAATTGTTGCGGAAGTAGTGAGCGAGGAAATAGTGTTGGTTTTGCTCGTATTCGTCCGCCTTGAATTCGAAATTCTGGGTCTGGGCCCCTCCTTTAACCTCGATCTCCTTTTTGTCGCCTTTTTGTTGGGAAAAGACCGAGGTCACTTTCAATCGCCCGAATTGCAGTTTGGTCTTCACTCCGAAAAGGCTTTGGCTTCCTGAGATCAAAGAGCTGTTGATGGGAAGGGAAACGTTCCCGGCTTCGATCTTTTTGATGATCTCATCCTCATATCCCGTGTATTCGAGCTTCATCTGATTCTGGAAGTCGAACTGGGATTCCGTGTTGTAGTTGGTCCGCAGCGAAAGCTTATCTCCGATGCTCCCTGTGACGTTCAGTTGGATCTGTTGGTCGAAGTCGAACGTGGTGATCTTCCTTTGGTCCTCCGGGATCTGAGGGTTCTCGGTTTTGGAGGTGTTCACCCCGAAGGTGAGCTCCGCTGATCCCTGGGGTTGAATATCGATCTGGTTGCCCCCGAAGATCCGGTCCATGAACCCACCCGGTACTTCGAGGGATGGCTGGAATCCGGGATCCCTTCTGTTAAGCTGCTGGGCTTCCTTTTTCTCATTCCAATATTCGTTCATGGATTCCTTCATGTCCTGTTCCAGGTATTCTTCGAGGGACATGGAGCGGGAAGGACCTACGGATGTATCGCCCAGGGTCGGTTGGATCTGATAGTCGCCCGAATTCGGGTCGTATTCCAGGTCCGTGTTGTAATCGTTCGGCGGAGGAAGTCGGAACGATCCTCCGCCTCCTCGGGACCATCGATCGTTGGTGTTGAAGCGAAGGTCGGTGTCACTGGTGTCCTTTCCGCCACTCGCACTCGTATCCTGTGCATTCAACCCGAGCACCCCCAAATGGAGAAAACTCCATATGAGCAAGAGGGCGGAAACAAAAGCCTCCTTCCGGATCGTTCTAGAACCCCGGATCATCAATGCAACAAGGATATCCCTTATAGGTGTCTTAGGGCGTTTTTGACCAGTTCTTCCACGGAAAGCTCTCCGTCTGACTCTTTTCTGCTCTTATCCAGAGCTTTGCGAGCTTTTTGCTGTTCAAAGCCCAACGCGGTCAGGGCCGACAACGCTTCATCCTTACTGCTATTGTGCGGATCGGAAGAACTTGTGGCCAGAGCCTCGCTTTTTTCCAAGCGGTCCTTAAGATCCACGATCGCTCTTTGTGCTGTTTTGGGTCCAACCCCTTTCACTTGCTTAAAGGCCTCTACGTTCCCTGTAAGCACTGCTTCCCGAACTTCCTCAGCGGTCATATCGGATAAGACCACGATAGCTGTGTTGGGACCGATCCCGGAGACCTCGATCAAGTGCCTGAACATGGCCCTTTCTTCCCTTTCTTTGAATCCATAAAGGAGCATGGAATCCTCACGAATGACCAAATGAGTGAACAATTTGCATCGTTCTTCATTTAAAGAAGAGGAAGTGTTAAGGGAAACGTAAAGACCGTATCCGATCCCTTGACATTCGATGATGACATGGGTCGGATGCTTCTCCACCATCTTGCCTTCGATGAACTCGTACATGCAAAGGGATTTTGATGAACACCTTTCCGTAGAAGCTGGGAAAGCTCTCCGAAAAGGGAGGGTAAATGTAAGAGATCGAGGATCCGGCTCTTTTAATTTCGTACCTTCACCCAAAACCAGGTGGTTATGCAACGGGTCGTGGCCTTCACAGGTGCCGGGGTAAGTGCAGAGAGCGGGATCGACACTTTCAGGGACAGTGGTGGATTATGGGATCAATACGACATCGCTGATGTAGCAACTCCTGAAGCTTTTGCCAAAGATCCCGAAACGGTCCTTCAATTCTACAACGAAAGGCGTAAGAAGGTCCTTGAGAGCGAGCCCAATGCTGCTCATCGGGCTTTGGCAGAGCTTGAAAAGGCTTATGATGTTGTGGTCGTCACCCAGAACATCGACGATCTGCATGAACGTGCGGGTTCGAGCAAAGTGCTTCATCTACACGGGGAGATCCGAAAGGTCCGAAGCTCCGTCGATCCGGATCTGATCTACGAGATCGGAGGGGAGGAGATCCAAATCGGTCAGACCTGCGACAAGGGAAGTCAATTAAGGCCACATGTGGTTTGGTTCGGCGAGGCTGTTCCCATGCTCGAGCACGCGGCCAAAGAGATCCAGGAAGCGGATGTTCTTCTTGTGATAGGAAGTTCCCTTAACGTTTATCCCGCGGCCGGCCTTGTATTCTATGCCAAGCGCGAAGCCCGTAAATACTTGATCGATCCGAAGGCCGAAGAAGATGGAGGATCGATGGCGGACTTTCGGCTCATTCCTGAAAAAGCAGGCAAAGGAGTCCCTCTCGTCGTAGAGGAACTTATGGACAAAGAGACCCGCTAAGCTTTAGTTCCGGATCATCACTTTTTGGGTCACCGAGCCTCCGCTCTTCCCTTCGAAAGTGAGGAAATGCAAGCCCTCATCGAGCTTGCTCACGTCGAGCTCCACCTTTTTAGCCTCGATCTCCCTTTCGAGGACGATCTCGCCCAGGATCGAATGAAGGCGTATAGTTCCTTTCCCGGATTCTTCGAGTTCAACGTTCAAACGGTCCCTGGCCGGGTTCGGGGAAAGCTTTAAACGAATGTTCTCTTCGGCACGCTGTTCCTCGATCGAGACCGATTCTGAAGCATCGTAGCGGACGATCGTGCAAACAGAATCGGACACATTGCTCGTATCATAAAAGCAATATTCGATAGCCGCTATTCCCGGATTCCCGTCAGGTGTATAATATCCTTTGAAGGTGCTGTCGATCCCCCCGTTCCCGGAAATGGTCTGAACCGCATTCGCAGTGTCCACGGAAGGGGGCCAACAGGTAGGGCTCCAACAGAAACGGTTCTCAGAACCTTGGACGGTATCGACAACTCGTCGAAAACCTCCTACTTCAAGATCATTGCTGCTCGTGTTCTTGACATAGAATTCGGATTCCAGATCCTTTCCATCGTCGTAATATCCTTGAACAGGCTTAGAGGGAGCATCAAGGATCTCAAGGCTTTGAGCTTGGTAAGCCGGGCTAAGAAAAAAGAGAAAAAGGAAGGGGAAAAACCAGCTTCCTGCTTTTATAGGAGTAAGATCAGAGGGCATACACGTTCAGTCCTTTGTTCTGTCCGTTAAATTTAATAGATCCGATCGGATGAAATGATCGAGCGCTCTGTTTAAATTTGAGAGAAACAGAGGATTAAGCTCTTGTTTAAACCTTAAACTTTTTTTTTCTTTACGGAATCGAACTCTTCAAAGTTCGGAACTTTCTAACCAAAATAGATGCTCATGGCACGTCGAACCTTACTCGCTTTGACCCTTCTTGTTTTTTCGGCTTCTCCCCTTCTGGCACAATTGCCAGTAAGTACGAGCCCGCAGAACAAGAACGTGGTCCTCGAAGAATTCACGGGATACAAGTGTACTTACTGCCCGGATGGACATAAGATGGCCAGCAATATGAAATCCAACAATCCCGGGGATGTTTTCCTGGTGAACGTTCACGCTGGATCTTATGCTCAACCTTCAACCGGAGACCCGGATTATCGGACCAGTTTCGGTAGCGATCTGGTGAATCAAGCAAGTGTTAGTGGCTACCCGGCTGGTACCATCAACCGTCATTATTTCTCCTCCTATAACCAGGACGGAGGGACCGCAATGAGCCGTGGCGACTGGAGTGATGCAGCGAATATCATTCTGGGTCAGAGTGCTTATGCGAACGTGGCCCTGGAGGGCACTGTCGATGTTCAGACCCGCGATCTGACGGTGAACGTGGAAGTTCACTTCACCTCGGACGGTGCCCAGGACAACAACCTCAATGTCGCACTCACTCAGGATAGCATATGGGGCCCTCAAACTGGGGCCAATAGCTTCTATCCTGCCCATGTGAACAGCGAAGGAGAGTATCTCCATATGCACATGCTCCGCCATTTCCTGACCGGTCAATGGGGTGATGTGATCAGCAACACCACGAGCGGCAACACGGTATCCAAGCAATACACCTACACCTTGCCTTCTGATATCAACGGAGTTCCTTTGGAGATCGGGGACCTTAACATCATCGCTTACCTCGATACCGGCCAACAAGAGATCATCAATGCGAATGATGGTCCCATTACTTACACGAATTTCAAAGGAGCTAACAACGCGCAGCTCCGGAAGGTCGAAGGGCCGGAAAAGGTTTGCAAAGGGGCTTATGATAGCAAGATCACGGTCAAGAACATGGGATCGGATCCGATCACAAGCATGACGATCGAGTACGATATGAACGGAGGTAGCTCGAGTACTCATAATTGGAGCGGAACTCTTGATTCCCTTGAGCGGACCGAGATCGAGCTCCCAACCCACAATTTCTCCCCTAATTCCACCAACACTTTCAATGTGAACATCACGAGTGTGAACGGGGGAAGTGATGTGGACAATGCCGATAATACCCTGAGCAAATCCGGCATTCAAAAGAGCAGCAACAAGACCAGCGGGGATCAATACGTGTTCACTGTCGTACAGGATCGATATGGAAGCGAGATCACCTGGGAGTTCATCAATAACTCCGGGACGGTCATCGCTAGCGGTGGTCCCTATCAGGACTTGAACAGTTCAGGGACAGAAACCCATAAGGACACCTTTACGGTATCCTCTACCGGTTGCGTCGAATTCAAGATCTACGACGCCTATGGAGATGGGATCAATTCCGGTTTTGGCCAAGGCTCCTATAAATTGGAGACCGCTAGCGGTTGGACGAACACCATTTTTTCCAGCAATGGCCAATACGGCTCGGAGGATCTGGATTTCTTCAAAGTCACATCCCTTAGTGCTGTGAAAGAACGAAGCAGCAGTAACGCGAGCCTCAAGCTATTCCCCAATCCGGTCTCGAAGAAAGCACAGGTCGAGATCCAGAATGCGGAAAGCCTGGAAGGGCGCTTGGTGGTCCGCGATATGATGGGACGGAAAGTCCATGAGATGGAAGAAGTCCAGCTTGATCCCGGAACATCTCGACTTTCTGTCGATATGAGCGGTCAGGAAAGCGGTATGTATACCCTCCGCTTCATTACCGAAGAAGGAAGTCTCACGGAACGTTTCTCGGTAGTGGGCCGTTGATCAAGCGTTTCAGATGCTTCCAAAGCCCGGAGGAGCTAGCTCCTCCGGGCTTTTTTCTATTTCCCTTAATAAGATAAAAGCGGCAAGCTTTTTGTAACTTTTTTGGCCCGCTATAGGATCTTTATATTGAGGTCTAGAAATTCCTTCATTATGCAAGTTCGATCCGTACTTCCTTTTCTGCTCTTTTTCCTGCTTTTTAGCGGAGCCTTATCAGCTCAGGAAAAAAGAAAGGTTCCTTCGGCCGACATTCAGACCCTTCGAGGACGTCCTTTTGATACCAAGAAACTCGACAATGGGGGGGACCCCTTCATCATCAATTTCTGGGCGACTTGGTGTAAACCCTGTAAGAAGGAGCTCAATGCGATCGATGATGTTTATGGAAAATGGAAGGAAGAAACAGGGGTCAAGCTTTTTGCCATTTCCATCGATGATTCGCGGAGCAAGGATAGAGTGCGCCCATTCGTGAACGGAAGTGGATGGGACTATGAGGTTTACCTCGATCCCAATCAGAATTTCATGCGAGCTTTGAACGTGAACAATCCTCCCCACACCTTTCTCGTCGATGGGGAAGGGAACATCGTTTGGGAACATACCGGTTATTCCCCCGGAGATGAGGACAAACTTTATAAGAAATTGAGATCCCTTGCTTCCTCCGAAGAGGACCAAAGCAGTGGGGATGCAAAAGAGTAGACGCTCATGAGGACGGTTGAAGGCCCTTTTTTCAAAGGCTTTTCCTTCCTCTTCCTCTTGTGTCTTATCCAGGGGATGCCTCCTGGATCCGTCAAGGGGCAGGTGCCCGGTAATATTAGCGGAAGCATCAAGATGGATGCCCAATATTACCTCCAGGACAGTGCCATCGGTGCCCCGGAGGTTCCCGAAAAAACCAGGTTGAACGCTTACGGTGATCTGCGATGGAGAAAAGGGAACTTTTCGGCCGGAGCGCGTTATGAAGCTTATCACCCTCCCCTTCTCGGTTACGATCAACGGTTCAAAGGGAGCGGCATCCCTTACCGCTTCGCCCGTTATCGAGGGGATCTTGTGGATGTAACGGTGGGAAATTTTTACGAGCAGTTCGGTTCGGGGATGATCTTTCGGACCTATGAGGAAAAAGGACTGGGCTACGATAATTCACTCGACGGTGTCAGGGTCATTTCCCGCCCTTTCGAGGCCCTTCAGATCAAAGGCGTTTACGGTCGTCAGCGCAATTATTGGGAAAAGGGAGAAGGGCTTGTAAGGGGTGTGGATGCTGAACTTTACGTTAACAGCTTGCACGATAGCCTTCAAGATGCGAAAACCCAACTCATTCTGGGAGGGAGTTTTGTCAGCAAATATCAAGAAGATCAGAACCAGACCTACAACTTGCCTGCGAACGTGGGATCCTGGGCAGCTCGTTTCGACCTTTACCATGGCATGTTCAGCCTCAAGGGGGAATATGTTTACAAGATGAACGACCCCTCGGCCGATAACAGTTTCTCGTTCAAACCCGGGCAAGGGCTTTATATGAACGCGAATTACTCCAGACCCGGGCTCGGGATCTCACTAGGTGCTAAATCGATCGATAACATGAGTTTCCGCTCGGACCGTTATGCTTCGCTCAATGACCTCCAGATCAACTATTTGCCTCCGCTCACCAAACAGCATACTTACAACCTGGCCTCTACCCTTTACCCTTATGCGACTCAGCCTACAGGCGAGACAGCAGCTATGGCGGAAATTCATTATACCTTCGAAGAAGGGAGTCCCTTGGGGGGCAAGCACGGCATGGAGTTGATCGCGAACTTTTCAGCGGTCAATGCTCCCGATACCACTTCCATAAAAGGGCCCGATGAAGGAAGGCATCTGTACAAGACCCGCTTTTTTCAGCCCGGGGAGGAGAAGTATTTCCGGGACCTGAACGTGAAGCTCAGCAAAAAGTGGTCTAAAAAGTTCAAGACCAAGTACAGCTTTTTCAATATCCTGTACAACATGGATGTGATCCAGGGACTCCAGGGAAAAGGTTTAGTGCACGCGGATATACATGTCCTGGACCTCTCTTATCAGATCAATTCGGATCATAATGTTCGGATGGAGCTTCAAAACCTTCAGACCGATGACCACCAAGGAGATTGGGCTACAGCCCTCCTCGAATACACCGTTTCACCCCACTGGTCGATCAGTGTGATGGACCAATACAATTACGGGAATGAGAAGGAGAAGGAAAGGATCCATTATGTGCTCGGGAGGTTGGGCTACTCGCACAAAGGCACAAGGGTTTCGGTAGGATATGGAAGGCAGCGTGCCGGGATCTATTGTGTGGGTGGGGTTTGCCGTAATGTTCCCGCTTCCAATGGGTTTAAAGTATCTTTAATGAGCAGTTTTTGATGACGAACACCCATCATATTACCGGTTTTGCCCTCGCTATCCTTCTTTTTTTAGGGATCACCTCCTGTGAAAAGATCGAGGAACCCTATGAAAAGCGAGAGGATGAGGATCAATTGACAGCGGGATGCGATAGCCTTAGCATCCCCTCCGATCATCCGGTCACCCGAAATGTCCTTATCGAGGATTTCACGGGACATACCTGCGGGAATTGCCCGGGTGCAGCTCTTGAAGCGGAGAATATACAGGGTCAATATGCTAAAGGGAAAGTTCTGATCGCTGGCGTCCATTCAGGTTATTTTGCTGAGCCGAAGCAGGGAGGTCCGGATGACAAATACACCACCGATTTCAGGACCCAGTCCGGGGAGACTTATAACACCCACTACAGTGTGGACAATCAAGGGCTACCCCAGGGATTGATCAACCGGAAGGTTTGGAACGGGGATCGAGTGCTTTCCCCGAGTGAGTGGTCAGGTGTGGTGGATAGTTTGGTCGGAGATAGTGTGGATGTGACCCTTCAGATGGCTGTTGATCACGATGAGGTAGGGGGAAAGGTTTGCGTCGATGTTGCCACCCGTTTCCTTACTTCTGTTCAGGACACCCTTGCAACCACGGTTTACCTCTTGGAGGACAGCGTCATCGATTGGCAAAAGAATTATTCGAACGGAGGAGATCCTTCCTATCCGAGCGGGGACGTAGAGAATTACGAGCATTCCCATGTGCTCCGGGCCGTGATCAATGGAACATGGGGTGAGACCGTTCTTGAAGGAACGGCGAGCAGCTCCGATGAAAAGATCCTTTCTTATGGCTATGAATTGAAGGATAAATGGGACCCGGAGCAGATGTCCGTTGTCGCCTATGTATATGATAAAGGGAACGAGGAGATCTTACAAGCCATTAAGAAGGAGTTGCCCTAAGTCCTCCGATCTCTTCCGTGTGCTGCTTCTTTTCCTCTTCATTCTCATCCACTCGGGAGGGAGTGGATGCCTTTCAGGGCCGGCTTTAAGCCAGGAACGTTCTTTCAAGGCTGGAGGGGCGGCAGGTCTTAACACCAGCCAAATATCCGGGGATAACCTGAGGGGATTCCACCAATTCGGCCTGGCTGGTGGACTTTTTGTGGCCCGACCTTTATCCGATCAAGTTACCCTGGAACTTCAATTCCTCTTTTCCCAAAAAGGATCCCGAAAGACCCCGAACCCGGAAAAAGGGGACTATAAGCTTTATAACCTGAGGGTGAATTACATCGACCTTCCCTTAATTTTGGGGTATGAGTTCAGTTCTTTTGAGCTATTCGGAGGACCTTTGGTGGGAGTTCAAGTCGGAGATGTCACTGAAGAGACCCAGAATGGAACTATTCCAAATGCGAACAGGCCGGGCTTCGAGCCTTTGGATATCGGAGCTCATGCCGGACTTGGCTATGAGCTCACCGAACAGCTCCATTTCGACCTTCGGTTCAGCAATTCGATCCTCCCAGCACGGAAATTCACGGGGGAGACCGTCAACAATAAAGGGACCGGACAGTACCTCAACAGAGGGCAGTACCATACCGTGGTGAGTTTCTTGGTAAAGTACCGGTTGCTGGGGAAATGATTCGTCTCCACGCTTCAATAAGCTCCTGAGGTGAAAAAACGGACCTTTTTTTCTTCTATATGGCAGAAGGGCTTTTGCTCCATAGAATCCCTTCTCCTCCTAACCGTGGTCATTATAGGTGCCTTCCTCCGCTTTGATACCCTTTCCACGGTATCTCTCGGTAATGATGAGCTGAGCGCTCTTATGCGTACGGATTTCGACTCCTTTAGTGAAATGATCGAAAAGGGGGTCCGGCCGGATGGGCATCCGGCCCTTGTTCAAAGTTTCCTTTATTTCTATACCGGAATGGTCGGGGTCTCCTCTGACCTATTGTTGCGGCTTCCCTTTGCGATCGCAGGTGTCTTGGCCATCTATTACATGTTCCGTTTAGGAAGATCCTATGGGGGGAGCTTGACCGGTCTTTTATCCGCGGCTTTCCTTGCCGTTGCTGCTTTCCCGATCCTCTACTCCCGCTTGGCAAGGCCTTATTCATTCGGGCTGCTCTTTATTCTGATGTTCGCATTTTACTGGAGTTGCTTCCTTAATGCAGAGGATCGCAGGGAAGAGCTGCGATGGATCCCTCTTTTTATATTGAGTGGCGCTTTATGCATGTTCACCCACTATTTTTGTGGACTTACTGCCCTTATCCTGGGCTTTATCGGTCTTTTCAAACTTCGGAAAGGAGCTTTGCGGAATTACCTGCTATCGGGCTTCGGAGTCTTCCTTCTTTTCTCTCCTCATCTGGGGATCAGCTACGGGGACATTTCAAAAGGGGGTATTGGAGGGCCTGATGGATGGCTGGGGGAACCGGATCTTTCTTTTTTTGGCGATCATTTGCTTTACATCTTTAATGGTTCACCCTGGGTCCTCGGGGGTGTTCTTTTTCTTATTCTGAGCGGGATCCTCCTGCAGGGAAGGTCCGACCGTTCTCCCTGGCACCTCCTACTGGTCTTTATCTTGCCTCTGGGGGTGGGTTATTGCTATTCCCTTTGGATCGAGCCCGTTCTTCAGCATTCCATTCTTCTTTTTTCCATGCCATTTCTCGTTATCTTTCTTTTTTCATGGATCGGCGACCAGCGTAAAGCCTTCCCAAGGGTCTTTCTGGTCGCTATATTAACGATCGGGATCGGGGTTCATACCGTAAAGGGGGTCTGGTATTATGAGACAGCGACCAATGGGAATTTTAAGCGATTGGCGGAGATCTATAAGAAATGGCATCGGGAATACGGAGAAGAAAAGATCACTAGGGCAGCATCCTTCAATAATGGAGCTTATTTGGAGCACTATCTGCGCGTGAAAGGAGATGCTCTTTCTGCCCCTGAATTATCGACGATCCGTTCTAAGAAGGATTTTCAAGATCTCAAAACACTGATCGACAGTGCTTCTACCCCTTATTTCCTTTTTGCCTGGGCTGCTACTGAGAACCGAGCTTACTATCGGGAATCGATTCGTGAAAAATATCCCCACGCCGTTGCGGATCGAAAGTTCTTCAATTCCGGGATCACCCTTTTTTCAAAGAAAGGATCGGACGAACGGGAAGGATCGGCCATATGGAAAGAGGACTTCGATGATGATCCCCTTCCTTACACGGTCCAAAAGAACGTCAGGGACAGCTCCTTTCATCGCTCTCCTCCTGCATCCTGTTTGATATCCTCGGACCGCTTGTACGGTCCCACCCTCGAAGTAGGGTTGGAAGAGGGGACCGATCGGTCATCCAGTATTCTAGTGAAAGGGAGCGCATGGATCCTAAGGGAGGAAAATGCCAAAAAGCCTTACCTAGTGCTCACCTATGAAGCGAATGATTCGACCTACTTGTGGCGTAAGAAACCTATGCTTCTTTTCCATGGGAAGGAAAATGGGCGCTGGAAAAGATCGTTTACAGTGGGCGTGATCCGGGGGGAAATGCCGAGGAATGGAACCCTCAAGTGTTATTTCTGGAATCCGGATAAGCTCCGTTTTCGCGTCGATGACATGAAGCTGGAGCTGATGCCTTGGTGGGATATGAACGTCGTTCAAGAATATTTGGAATACGAACGGTCCCGAAAGAAGCGATAAAGGATCCTTTTCTACTCCTTGCCGGTTTCCAGAATGAACCGCAGGTTCCGCTTCAGTCCCTTGAACTTAGCTCGCTTAACGGCAGAAC
>CAZOSO010000050.1:0-13838 GCA_964582635.1 uncultured Weeksellaceae bacterium
CTTCAGGGACCATCTATTATCTTAGAAAGCCAGATCTTAATTATCACTACTATGCTCTTTAAAAATTTCCTTCGATCGATCTCCTATTCCCTCTTGGTCATTTTATTGAACCAATGCGGTCCAAGCCGCGAACAAAAAGTAAAAGACCTTGACCTCGAAAAACTAGAGGTCGCGGAAAAAGACCGATCCCTTCAAAAAAGGCTTCAACTTGTACGCGGTAAATACCCGCTCACCTACCGCGTAGGCCCCGCTACTGAAGTGGATAAGTTTAGCGTTCAACTCAAGCTTCCCTTGGAAATAAAAAGCCTCGGTGTTTACAATGGCCCTGCCCTTAAAAGTCCCCATAACATCGAAATTCGTTTTATAGACAAGTCCGGAGAGCCCTTGGATCATCCCTCCCTAGAGGGCAGTCCCGACCAATCGCCCACTAATGAGGCTCTTAAGGCTCCAAAAGGCGAAAAATTCAACTTTTCCTTCAAATACAGCTGCCTCAATCTGGATCGGTGTGTGGACAAATTGAAGGAAGTTTTTGAGAAAGCGGAAGGAGTACGTATCGTGAACTCCCCTTTCAGTAAAGCTTCCTAGCACTTGCCAATTGGTTTTATTCTCCTCCAGAAAGCTTCTTTTCAAAAAGCTGTTAAAGAAGAAGGGCTTCGTTTCTGATCCTCCTACCTTTGGAGCTCTTGAAAAAGGAAGCCCATGGGTAAGAACGCTTCGACCATCCTCAACATCATCCTGATCATCGCGATCGTCCCCCTTTACCTCATCCATTTCTCCAGCGATAAGGAGAAAAAAGGTGCTGGAAAGGACCAAGATCGGACCGATAGCCTCCAAGCATCAACGGACTCCTTAACGACCGATAGTATGGCGGGCTCCAAAGGAGAGCTGAGGGTCGCCTATGTGAACTGGGACACGCTCATGAACGAATACCAATACGTGGAGGATATGCTGTCCGAACTGGAAAAACAAAAGATCAGCATGCGAAAGGAATTGGAAGGGAAAATGCGGAACCTGGAGCAAGAGTACAAGAAACTCAAGGAGGAAAGCGCTTACATGACGCAATCCGAACTGAAAAAGGCCCAAAAGCGCATGCAGAGAAAGCAGCGGAAGCTTAAAAAGGAGCAGCGAGGCCTTCAAGGCAAGCTGGCCCGCAAGCGGCAGAAAATGCTGAAAAGGTTCTTCGATAATGTGAACGAGTTCCTGGAGGACTACAACAAGAAGAACAAGCTCGACCTGATCCTGAGGTACCAGCGAGGAGGGGATGTCCTCTTTGCCAAAAGGGGTTTCAATATCACCGATCAAGTGTTGGAAGGATTGAACAAAAAATACGAGAAGGAAGGGGCGAACAAAAAGCTCCCCAAAGTCAGTGACTCTGCAAAATCCCCCATTCCTGGTCAACAACCTTCCCTTTCCCCATGAGCAAACAGATCGCGGAACAGAAAAAAGAGGAGAACATCGCTGAATATGTCCTCTACATGTGGCAAATGGAGGACATGATACGGGCCCAGGACGTGGACCCGGAAAAGGTGGAGAAGAATATCGTCGCCCAATTCCCCGATGAAAGCAAGGAAGAGGAAAGAAGATGGTTCCTCGATATCACCGAACGGATGAAACAGGAGGGCATCACAGAAAGCGGCCATCTATCCGAACTCCATGAGATCATCAGCGAGCTGCAATACCTTCACAACACGCTTCTCAACATCATCAAAGACCAGAATTACGCCCGTTATTTCGAGGAAGCCCAGAACCACCTCGAAGCTTTTAAAGAACGAACGGGGGGCACGGTCCGAACGGAAGTGGAAGCCTGCTTCCACGGACTCTATGGGCTTCTCATGCTCCGGATGAAACAAGAAGAGATCAGCAAGGAGACCGAAAACGCCATGCTCACGTTCCGGAACGTATTGGCCTACCTTTCCGACCAGTACAAAAAGATGAAGAACGGGGAATTCCAGTATCAGTGGAACTGAAAGGTGAACGGGCAAAAGCCCTTGATCAGTTGACCCTTGGGATTCTCAAAACCCTTTCAAGATCGAGCAAAGCATGAAAATGGAACACACCGATATACCTGGCCTCGACAAAAAAGCCTCCCGCATCGGGCTCGGCACTTGGGCCATTGGAGGTTGGCTGTGGGGTGGGACCAACGAACAGGACTCCATCGATACGGTCCTGAAAGCCCTCCAACAAGGGGTGAATTTGATCGATACCGCTCCGATCTATGGGTTCGGTACTTCCGAAAGTTATGTCGGGAAAGCCGTTCAGGAGTTCGGCCAAAGAGATGACCTGGTGCTCGCCACCAAAGTGGGATTGGAGTGGGACGCGAATGAAAAAGTCCAAAGGAACGCTTCGCGGGATCGGATCCTCAAGGAAGTGGAAGATTCCCTTCAAAGGCTGGGGACGGACTATATCGATATCTATCAGGTGCATTGGCCCGATCACAACACGCCTTTCAAAGAAACGGCGGAAACCCTCCAAGAGCTTCACGAGCAGGGCGTCATTCGAGCGATCGGCGTCAGCAATCACAGCCCGGAACAAATGGACGAATTCCGCCAACACGCGCCTTTGCACGTTGACCAACCCCCTTATAACCTTTTCGAACGCGGGATCGAAAACGACGTGCTCCCTTATTGTCAGGAAAACGGCATCGCAACCCTGACCTATGGTGCCCTTTGCAGAGGTTTGTTGACCGGCAAGATCCGAAAGGAGAGCGAGTTCGAAGGGGATGACCTTCGTCGCTTCGACCCCAAATTCAAGCCAGGCACCCGGGAGCAATACGTCGATGCGGTGGATGAGCTGCAACGGTTCGCAGAGGACCGTTTCGGAAAGAACGCTCTGCATCTTGCTGTTCGCTGGGTTCTGGATCAAGGCGCTTCAGTAGCCCTATGGGGAGGCCGTCGACCGGATCAAATGGAACCCATTCCGGAGATCATGGGATGGAGCCTCGATGATGAAGCTCAGGAACGTATCGAAGGGATCCTACGTGAAAAGATCCACGATCGGGTCGGTCCGGAGTTCATGGCACCCCCTGCCTGATCCCCGCTCCCTTATTTTTGTATTCCATGGAGTGTCATCGAACCCCTTTAGAAGATACAGGAACCCTACCCCCTTTGGTGGAGGGGTTCCTGCAGGATGCCCCTCAACTTCACCCATTTCGGGCTTTTCCTCCTAAAGAGGATGGGTATGAGGAAGCGATCGCATCCAAAGACCTCGGAAAAGAAGAAAGGGAACTTTTAGCGGATAGCCTCCTCGAGCAGTACAAAAAGGATGATGTAAGCCTCAGCCCCCGCACAAAGGAGAACATCGAAACGCTCCGCGATCCTTCCAGCTTCACGGTCACTACGGGGCATCAACTCGGTCTCTTCACCGGCCCCCTTCTCACCGTCCACAAGATCCTCCATACGATCAGGCTCGCTGAAGAACTTCAGGAGCGCTACCCCCAAAACCGGATCGTTCCGGTCCACTGGATGGCCAGCGAAGACCATGACCGCGAAGAGATCGATCATGTGCATGTGAACGGCACCCCCATCCGATGGGAAAGCTCCCAAGAAGGGCCTGTAGGAAGGATGCGACCTGAGGGCGTGGAACCCCTGATCGAAGCATTACAGCCCCACTTGGAAGAGCTGGACTTTGGTGAAGAATGGAGCGAGCTTCTTCGCTCCTCCTATCTGAAAGCGGAAAGCTGGGCGCAGGCCACTCGAAAGCTGTTGAACGGCCTGTTCGGTCAAAAAGGGCTTCTTATCCTCGATGGCGATGATCCTAGCTTGAAGACCAAATTCCGGGAAGACCTGAAAAAGGAGTTCACCGAGAAAAGGAGCGCGAAGAGCGTGGAAAGAACGAACGGGCAACTCCAAGAGCAGGGATACGACCTGCAGGTCCAACACCGACCGATCAACCTCTTCTACATGGAAGACGGCTATCGGGAACGTATCGAAGAAATGAACGGAGGTTTTCGGACCGTGGATGGAAAGTTCAGTTGGGAGCAGAACGAAGCCCTGCAGGAGATCGAGGAACATCCCGAACGTTTCAGCCCGAACGTGATCCTTCGCCCTCTTTACCAAGAGCGGATCCTTCCCAATGTGGGATATGTGGGAGGCCCTGCTGAGGTCGCCTATTGGCATCAGTTAAAGGGCCTTTTCGACGATGCCGATGCTTTCTTCCCGGTCCTCCAGCTTCGATCCCAACTCTTCCATATCGACCGAAAGAGCTGCGAGCTCATGGAAACTACAGGCCTCCGAGCGGAAGATCTTTTCAAGGAACGGAGCGAAGTGATCCGAGAACGAGTGAAAGCTCAAAGCGATAAGGACCTCGAGCTCGAAGAAGAAAAAAAACAGCTCGGTGGACTCTTCGATCGACTAGCGGATAAGGCATCCCAAATAGACCCGAACCTTGAGGATCCCGTTCTCGCCGAGCGGCGAAAAGCAGAGAAGTCCCTTGAAAAGGTTCAAAAAAAGATGATAAGGCACGCCAAAAAGCATGAAGGGACGCTTGTGGACCGTATTGAAAGGGTCTTCGATCACCTTTATCCGGAAGGAGCCCCGCAAGAGCGAAAAGAGAACCTCACCCTTTTCTATGCTCAAGAAGGAACGGGGTTCCTCGAACGAATATCAAAGCAGCTAAACCCCTTTCATGCAGAGGCGATCATGATCGTTGAGAAGGAAGGCTGAAGCGTTGAAAACTCGGTCTCCTTTCGAGGCTTGGTCCTTTCCCTCTTCCAACTATCTTTGAGCAGCTTTAAGCCATGCACGATACGATCCTGATAGCGGACCTGGGCTCTCAGTACACCCAATTGATCGCCCGACGGGTTCGGGAGCTGAACGTTTACTGTGAAATACACCCCTACCATGAACTTCCCTCACTCGATGAAAGGGTAAAAGGGGTCATCCTTTCGGGTAGCCCTTACTCCATTCACGATGAGGATGCCCCTAAACCGGACCTGAGCGCCATCAGAGGTTCCGTCCCTGTGCTCGGCATATGCTTCGGAGCTCAATTCATCGCTTCCGCGGACGGTGGAAGGGTTGAAGCCTCCTCGACCCGGGAATACGGACGGGCGGAGCTTTCCTGGATCGATCGCTCGCACGAACTTTTAAAAGGCCTCAAGGATCGGACACAGGTCTGGATGTCCCACGGCGATAGCATCACCGAACTCCCCTCCAACCTGAAAAGGATCGCCAGTACGGAGGACGTGAAAGTGGTCGCCTTCCATGCTACCGATGAGCCCACCTATGGCCTTCAATTCCACCCCGAAGTCTACCACACGAGCGAGGGCAAGCTCCTTTTAGAGAACTTCATCATCGGGGATTGCGGGTGCACGAGGGATTGGACACCCCGTTCTTTCGTGGAGGATACCGTGCAGCAAGTTCAAGAAGAGGTCGGGAAAGAACACATCCTGGTCGGCCTTTCGGGAGGGGTCGATTCTTCCGTTACCGCTACCCTGCTCCATCGTGCCATCGGGCATCGTTCCCATTGCCTTTTCATCGATAACGGGCTTTTGCGAAAGAACGAATTCGACGAAGTGCTCGATGCTTATGAAGCGATGGGGCTGAACGTCAAAGGCGTCGACGCCAAAGAGCGCTTTTACGAAGCCTTAAAAGGAGTGACCGACCCGGAGGAAAAACGAAAAGTGATCGGAAAGACCTTTATCGAAGTCTTCGAGGAAGAAGCGGAGCGGATCCTCAGCCAATTGCCGGAAGGAGAACAAGTGCGATGGCTTGGGCAAGGCACCATCTATCCCGATGTGATCGAATCGCTCTCTGTAAAAGGGCCTTCGGCCACGATCAAAAGCCATCATAACGTCGGAGGCCTCCCCGACCGGATGAACATGCAAGTGATCGAGCCCCTGCGAGCCCTTTTCAAGGATGAAGTGCGAAGGGTCGGGCGAACTTTAGAGCTCGGGGACACGATCCTGGGGCGCCATCCCTTTCCGGGACCAGGGCTCGCCATACGTATCATCGGAGAGGTGACACGGGAAAAGGTGGAAATGCTCCAGGAAGCGGACGCTATCTTCATTCAAGCACTGAGGGATCATGGCATCTACGACGAGGTCTGGCAAGCTGGTGCGGTGCTCCTCCCTATTCATTCTGTAGGGGTCATGGGGGATGAACGGACCTATGAGCAGGTCGTGGCCCTCCGAGCGGTGACCTCGACCGACGGAATGACGGCGGATCGTTGCCACTTACCTTATGAGCTCCTGGGGAAGGTATCGGACCGCATCATCAATCAAGTGCAAGGGATCAACCGTGTCGTCTACGATATCAGTTCGAAACCACCCGCCACGATCGAATGGGAATGAGGAAGGGCTTGGCCATAGCATCCCTCCTGATATTCCTGATCCTAGGAGGAAACCCGCTCCTTGCCCAAAAGGAGCATGAAGTCCAGAAAGAGGAGACCCTGTTCTCCATCAGCCAAAAATACGGGGTCGAGGTCGAGCGGATCAAAAAGGCCAACGACCTGGAAGGAGCGAACATCGAACCTGGACAGACCCTCATGATCCCTACGGGTCAAGGGGGGAACGGCACCGACACCATCGAGCACAAGGTGAAAGAGGAGGAAACCCTTTACTCGATATGCCAGGAATACAACGCTGACATCGACCAGGTCCTCAGGCTCAATCCGGACGCCAAAGACCAGATCGAGATCGGCCAGGTCCTTCGAATACCGGTCGGAACAGACCCCCCAGATGAAAAAAGCGGGGGCCGATTCCCTTTCGACACCACTCGAGCCGGATATCATTATCACAAGGTGAAGAAAGGCCAGACCCTCTTCAGCCTTTCTCAACGATACGGCATCGAGATCGATAGCATCCGTGCGAGCAACTCGCATTTGGAAAAAGAACCGGAGGTGGGACAAGTCCTTCGTATCCCGAAATCCAAAGGGAAGAAGACCACAAAGGAGGATGCGAAAAAAGATCCCCTCGCCTTACCCGACAGCTTGTCCAAAAGAGGGTTCAGGGTATATCGAGCCCGTCCCAAAGAAACCCTCTATTCGATAGCCCGCCGGAACGGGATCAGCTTGGACCGCTTAATGAAGAACAACCCCCATATCGAGGGAGAGCTTCAGAAAGGGCAAGCACTCCGCATTCCCATTAAAGAGAGCGGAAGAACGCCCCGATCCCACATGGATACCATCGTGCTGCATACGGTAGAAGAAGGGGAAAGCGTGCGCTCCATCGCCACAATGTACGGTACGGACCCTTCTTTGATCATCCTGGCCAATGGGCTTTTCTATCGGGATATCCAAAAGGGAGAGCTCCTCCTCGTTCCGATACCGCCTCGTTCCAAAGGGGAACCGATCGCCCCTTCCGTACGTAAGGAGCGCTACCGCATCACCCTGCTCCTACCCCTTTATCTGACCGAGAACGACTCCATCCTTCAGAATCCACCGGCGGAAGAGGCGCCTGAATTATACGGAGCTTCCTCCTATGCGCTCGAATTCTACGAAGGCTTTCGGATCGCAGCCGATTCGGTGGCTGAAAATCAAGGGATCTCTTTTGATATACGGACGATCGCAACCCGAAAAAAGCAAGAAAAGCTGGTCGAACTCCTCAAGGAAAAAGAGGTGCGAAAAAGCGATCTGGTGGTGGGTCCTTTCTATAGCTCCAACCTGAAGCCGACCGCCGAACACTTGAAAGGCAGTGGGGCTCACTTGGTCTGTCCGGTACGCCATTCCAATAAGATCCTCCTGAAATACCCCAACATCAGCAAAGCGGTCCCTTCCTCGATCACCCTTATCAAAGAATTGGCCGACCACTTGGTAGCAGAACACGGCCATCGCAACGTGATCCTTCTGGACAGTGGAAACCCTAAGGACAACAAAAGAGAACAGGTCTTCAGGGACCGTTTCGACCGAGGTCTTCCCAGCAATGATAGCGCTTATAGGGACTCGATACGGGTCCTGGCCTTAAATGAGAAAAGGATCCAACGGCTCAAAAAAGTCCTCAAAAGGGACACCCTCAATGTCCTCGTTGCCCCCAACAAGAAAAAGGTGTTCGCTTCCCGCCTCATGAACGATCTCAGCAAGCTGAACGAACGGCTGGGACCGAACGCGAATTATCCCGTTAAGATCTACGCGTCAGAGGACTGGAAGAACTTCAGTACAGTGGACATCAAGTACAAAGAGCGATTCAACCTCCACATCATCACAGGCCGGTATATTCAGCATGACAGCTTGTACAGCGAACGCTTTTACAAGAGTTATCGAGAACGGAATCATACAGACCCTGGTGATTACGGTTTCCTGGGACACGATGTGGGAAGTTTTTACCTCCACGCGCTCGTGCAGCACGGTACAGGCTTCAGCACCCGCTTCGATCTGGTGGAGGCCCCATTGCTCCATATGGGATTCGATTTCTTTCGAACCGGAGTCTCCAGCGGTTTTGAGAACCGTAACGCTTTCCTGATCCGCTATACCGACGATCATCATATCGAAAGGATAAGCACCCGATGATCTGGAACAATGAACTGATCCAGAGTTTCGAAGAGCTCCAGGACCGCATTAGCTCCCGCCTCGAAGCGACCGATGGACAAGGGTCCTTCCAGGAAGACAGATGGGAAAGAGAAGGAGGTGGAGGCGGGCGGACCCGCGCCATGGAAGAAGGAGCTCTGATCGAAAAAGCGGGGGTGAATTTTTCAGCGGTCCAGGGAAAAGTGAGCGAAGAATTGGCGCATGAGCTCAGCTGTGGACCCGGCCAGGAATTCTTTGCCTCGGGGGTTTCTTTGATCATCCACCATCGAAACCCCCGGATACCTATCTTTCACATGAACGTCCGCTATTTCGAAATGGGCAATGGACGTTCCTGGTTCGGCGGTGGGATCGATATAACGCCGATCTATGTGGACCCAGCGGAGGCCGGGGTCTTTCATCGAAGACTCAAAGAGGTCTGCGACCAGCACGATGGGAGCTTCTATCCACGCTTCAAAGAATGGGCGGACGATTACTTTTACCTCTCCCATCGAGCGGAAACGCGAGGAGTGGGAGGCATCTTCTTCGACCGTCTTCAAGCGGACGAAGCTCATAGCCAGGATGACCTTTGGTCCTTTACCCTGGATATTGGGAAAAGCTTCCTTCCGTGCTATGAAGAGATCGTGCTTCCCAAAAGGGACGAAGGATGGAGCGAAAAGGAAGAGGAATGGCAGAACCTGAGGCGCTCCCGTTACGTGGAGTTCAACCTATTGCACGATAGAGGCACCCGTTTCGGGATCTCCTCAAAAGGACGCACCGAATCCATATTGCTCAGCATGCCCCCCAGAGCGGAATGGCATTATCGCTACGAGCCCGAAGCCGGGACTCCTGAAGCCCGAACCCAGGAATGGCTTCAAAAAGGGATCGACTGGACCGCTTACTGATCCCCTTTCTCGAGGATCGCTCTCGCATAGTTCTCCCAACTCTGCTTCGCTGTGGCCTTTTCGATGTTCTCCTCCGGAATGGGAGCCTCGATCGCCTTGCGCATGGCCTCCTTCATGGAATCCGTATCGCCGGCCTCCGCTAAATAGCCGTTGAAACCTTCCTCGATCGTCTCGGGGAAATGGCCGACCTTACTGGCCAGGATCGGCTTTTTGAAATTGTAGCTCAAAGACTCGATCCCTGAAGGAGTAGCGGTCTCGTAAAAGAGAAGGACCGCATCGCTGGTCTGAAAATACTTGGGAAGGTCCTCGTTGGGAATGAACTCGTTCACCGTCATCGTCTCCTGCTCGATCCCGAAATAAGGGATCAGATCCAACGGGCGATAATCCTTCTCCTCATCCCCCTTTTTCTTCAAAAAAAGCTTCTTGGCCAGTCCAAAAAGGGCGTTCTTGACCCGTGTGGACCACTTGTTCTGATCGAGCGTATTCCAAAAGGATTCGCCACAGATCAGCAGGGATACGTCATCCCGCTCCTTCGCAAGCTTCGCGAAGGCTTCGATCGCGTGGTGCAATCCCTTGTATTTGCGGATGAAACCGAAAAAGAGAAAAACGTGTTCCTTGAGGCCGTGTTCTTTTTTAAAAGCGGCCACGTCGAAGTTCGGGTCGGGTCGAAATAGATCGTAGACCGGATGGAAGAGGCTCAGCACGGGTTGAGCCTCCTCTTGAAGCGTCCTTACGCTTTCTCCCTCGATCAGCCGGAACTCCTTTTGGGGAAAGAGTTCCTGGAGCTCTCGATAAGTCTTTTTGGCGTGTACGATATAACTGTCCGCTCTGCTTATTCCCCAACGGGTGAAGAGACGGTCCAATTTGCTGTCCTCTTTCTGCTTCACGAAATGGAGGTCCAGAAGGGTCTCCGTGTCCGGCGAGCGCTTTTTCACTCCTTTCACGATCCGACCGATGGGGAGCCCCTGGATCGCGATCGCCCACTGGAATATCACCATTTCGGGAGCGAGCTGAGCGATGTAACGAGCCGTCTTCCCCCAAGTCCAGGGATAATTGTAATCGGTCAAATAATGGACCCGGATATCGGTCCCTTCCAAAAGATCGGAAGAACTCGAGCGGTCGACGAATTCACGGGGGATAATGGCCGGATATTGGCGGGTCCAGGAAACGATGTGAACCTCGGTCTCCGGAAAGGCGTCCAGGGCCTTGGCCAGCGAAGTGTTGTAATTCGAGATGCCTCCTTTAAAGAGCGGTCCCGGTCCAAAGCAGACGATGGTCCGCTTGTTGTCCCCCATTTCAGGTAGCGTATTTTTCCACCGCGCGATCGTAGACGCGCTTCATGCCTTCTCGGATGGAGATCTTGGGTTCCCATCCCAATTTCTCCTTCACATAGCTCATATCGCAATAGCGGGCGTGAACCCCGACGGGCTTGTCCAACAGCGGTTTGATCTCCGGATCGTAGCCCGCGAATTCGGTGAAAAGATCGATGATCTCCAGAAAGGTCGTCAAACGGCCCTGCCCGATATTGATGGCCGACCCATCCTGGATATGGTCCATCGCTAGAAGGGTACAATCGAGCACATCATCGATATGGACGAAATCCCGCCCTTGTTTCCCAGTACCCCAGACCTCGAAAGGATCTTCTTTTTTGGCCGCTCGGGTCGCGATCGCCGGTATCGGATAGGAGAGGTCCTGGTCTTCCCCGTACCCGGAAAAGGGACGGATACAAGTGACCGGGATCCCGTAATGCTGGGCGGTGATCCGGGCCAAATACTCCCCTGTGAGTTTCGACCATCCGTAGGTCATATCGGGGCGCCCCATATTGTCGAAGTCGATGTCGGACTCTTTGAGCGCGATCGCTTTTCCCTCCTCTTGGAGATCCACCGGGTATGCAGCACTCGAACTGGGATACATCACCCGTTCAGGGCGCTGCTCGGTCACCCACTCGAAAAACTCCGCATCGATCGAAAGGTCGAGGGCTACTTTGATGGGGTCTCCGTCGATCTTCGCTCGACCTCCTACGATAGCCGCAAAATGATGGACATCTCCGAAATGCTCGACCCTCCATCCGTTCTCACGCTCCAAAAACCCTGGGTCCTCCCGAAAGCGACGCATGAAATGCCTAAAATCCTCCTGAAAAAAGAGGAGGCGATCATCGTCCGCGAATTTTTCCCCTCGTCCCGAACTTTCACCGGATCGGGTGGGTTCCCATTCCCATTCTTGGGGATGGATCCCTACGGAAAGATCGTCCACGAAGACGATCCGATCCGAGCTGTTGTTGTAAAGGCGCTTGACCATGTTGCGGCCAACAAATCCGCAACCGCCGGAGACGAGGTGGGTTCTCATGAGAAATTATGAACTACTTTTAACGAGCGACAAATGTAAAAGATCCCTGAACTCAGAGCTTGCGCTCGAAGGGAAGCTCTTCTTCCGTGTTACGCCCGAAAAAATGCACGATGCCGTAGAGGATGAGAACACCTACGGGAAAGGTGAGCCAAAAAGGGACCCCCAGGGCCGAGGGCAGTGTCCCGACCAGAAGCGCGACCCCTCCCACCGTCAGCGCATAGGGCATCTGTGTTCGCACGTGCGCGATGTGATCGCAAGAGCTAGCTAGGGAACTAAGGATCGTCGTATCCGATATCGGGGAACAGTGGTCCCCGAGGACGGACCCCGCTAACACACAGGAGGTCACATTGTAAAAGATCGGCATGATCTCCTCAGGTCCCGAAAGTTGCTCCATTCCGATCTGCCAGGTGGTGGGAAGGAGCAGAGGGTAAAGGATAGCCATGGTCCCCCAGGAGGAACCGGTGGAAAAAGCCACGGCAGCAGCCAGCAAAAAAGCGATCACCGGCACAGCCCAGGGTGCTACCCCCGCTCCCATCAAAGAAGCCAACATCTCGGCTGTATGAAGATCCTCGGTCACCTTGGCCAAGCTCCAGGCCAGGATCAGAACGATGATCGTGCCGAGCATGGTCCGAAAACCATCCAAGAGGGCCTCCATGCTCCGTTCCAACTTCATCCTTCCGCTTAGGACCGACATGAGCACCGCTAAGACCAATGCGGCCAAAGAGGACCAAAGCAAGGAAGCATAAGCATCGGAACTTCCGATGAGCGTACCCAACCTTCCAAAAAAACTGTTCGGCGTTCCATCCAAGCGATGCATTTCACCCCAAACGGAAAGCCCCGGTTCCATCCCTTTTTCCAGAAGAAGCCCCTTCACCTCCTGCCACCCTGTGATCAAAAGCCCCGCAAAAGTTCCCAAAATGATGGTCAGGATCGGGATCGCGGCGAACCATCCGTTCGGGGTAAGCCCCTCTTCCATCCGATAAGCCCGTTCCTCCTGCTCCTCATCCCGGACCTCGCTATCTTCCTCAACCACATCGCTCGAGCGCGCTCTTCGTTCCGCCCGGAGCATGGGGCCAAGGTCTTTTCCCTTTAGGATCAGAATGGGAATGAAAATGAGCGTCAAGAGCGGATAAAAGGAATAAGCGAGGGAGTTCATGAAAATGCTGTAAACGCTCTCATCGACGCTACCGGCTTTTTTGGCGGCTATGGCATCCACCGCCCCTTGCACATAACCGAGCTCCGCGCCGATCCAAGTGGTTATAAAAGCGACCGCCGCGATCGGGGCCGCAGTAGAATCAACCAGGTAAGCCAGTTTCTCCCGGGAGATGCGCAAACGGTCCGTTACCGGACGCATCGTATTGCCGACAACGAGCGTGTTGGCATAATCATCGAAAAAGATCGCGATCCCCAACCCCCAAGTGCTCAATTGCCCCCGCTTCGCCGTCACAGCACCGCGCGATATCCGGTTCACCACTCCCTGCATGCCGCCGTTTCTGGAAATAACGGCCACTACGCCTCCGATCATGGTGGAGAAGAGGATGACCGAAAGGTGTCCGCTATTGTTGAGGGCTCCGAGGATATAAGTGTCGATCGTGCGGAAAAAGGCGACGAAAATGCCGAGGAAGCCCATTTTGAACCATAAAGAAAGGACAGTGCCCAGGAAAATACCCGCGAAGAGCGAAGCATACACTTCGCGTAGGAGGAGGGCCAAAAAGATCGCCAAGAGCGGAGGTAAAAGAGAGGTCCAAAGCGGGATGGCCTGATAATCCCGTTCGATCCGCTCATCACCGATCATAAGGACCAAAGGCGCCTTTTCAAAGGAATAGCTGAAGCTTCCCACACCGTCTTGGAACCGGATTTTCCGCTCATCTCCGTTCACTTTGATCGGAACGGACCCATCGAAATTCCCATGGGTCTTTAAGGTGAGGCTGACCTCTTGCTCGACCCCTTTCATCAGAGGATGGGGAAGCTCGATCCCAACCTCTTTCCCCGTCACCTCTTTAGGAAGGCGACCCGTACCCCCTTCCTGAGCGAAAAGGCCCGAAGCGAGAAAGATCAAAAAGACCAGCATGAGGCGGAAAGCTCGGCTCATCGATCGATCGTTTGTGGGATGAAGATAAATCAACCTGTCAGGTTTCGAAACCTGACAGGTTG
>CAZOSO010000051.1:0-4772 GCA_964582635.1 uncultured Weeksellaceae bacterium
CTGGTCGTGGTATCGCCCGGGATCGGGGAACCTCCTCCATCGTACCATTGGATATCATAGGGGGTCGTCCCCCCGGATATCGATATATTGGCGGAACCATCACAGGCCCCATCGCACGTGGGATCGCTGGTGTTAAGGTTGAAGCTCAGAGGAGCGGGTTCATCGATACTGAAGCTGATCGTGGTATCGCAGCCATTGGCGTCCGAAACCGTGACCGAATAGCTGCCTTGGCAGAGCCCGCTTTCGGTACTGTCGGTATTTCCCGTGGACCAGCTGAAACTGTACGGAGTGGTGCCTCCGGTAACGGACACCTCAGCGCTTCCGTCGCAATCCCCGTTGCAGCTCACATCGGTCTTTGAAAGGGTTGCCTCCAAGGAGTCCGGTTGATCGATCGTAACGGTCTGAGGACCTTTTGAACAACCGTTATCATCAACGATACTGACCGAATAAGTGCCGGGGCAGAGACCACTAACGGTGTCGTTGTTCCCTCCGATGGGATTTCCGCCGCTGTCCGTCCAATTGTATGTATAAGGAGAAGTACCCCCGGAAACGTTCGCGACGACCATCCCATCACAGGCTCCATAACAAGAAATGTCCTCACCGGTCGTGCTCAAGGAAAGTGGAGCGGGTTGTGTGACGGTCACCGTGTTGCTAGTATGGGTACAGCCGTTCGCATCGGTGATCTCTACATAATAGTCGCCCGGACAGAGATTGTTGATGGTTTGTCCGGTTCCTAGAGGTGTTCCGGAGCTGTTGTACCACTGATAGGAGTAGGAAGGGGTTCCACCGCTTACATTGGCCGTGATGGATCCGTCGCAATCCCCGTTGCAACTAATATGAGTTACGGAGAGGTTGCTCGAGATGGCGGCCGGTTCTTCGATGCTAATGGAAGTGTTGCTTGTTTGGCAATTGTTGCTGTCGGTAACTTCCACCCCATAAGTGCCAGCACAAAGTCCTGTTATCGTATCGTTGGTCTCGCCTGGGATCGGATTCCCTGCATTGTCGAGCCATTGAATATCATAAGGGGTGGTCCCGCCCGATATGGTGACGGAGGCCATCCCATCGCAATCCCCGTTACAGGTCACGCTATCTGTAGTGACACTTATGTTCAGGGCATTCGGATCGTTCACCGTAAAGTTGACGGTGGTGTCGCACCCATTGGCATCCGTCACTTCAACCCAATAGGATCCGGCGCAAAGCCCGCTGATGGAATCCGTTGTAGCTCCGGTCGACCAGAGGTAACTGTATCCAGGTGTGCCTCCGGAAACAGAAACAGCCGCGGTCCCATCGCAATCGCCATCACAAGATGCGTCCTCAACGCTGACACTGGGATCCAGCTCAGGGGGTTCCGTCACATTTACGTTCTCCGGACCGATCGAGCAGCCGTTATCATCCGTGACGGAAACGCTATAGGTGCCATCGCACAGGCCGGTGAGGGTGTCATCGTTGATCGGTATCGTGTTCCCCCCTGAATCCGTCCAATTATAGGTATAAGGGGGAGTTCCCCCGGAGACATCCGCGATCGCCATACCATCACAGGTGTCGTTGCAGCTGGTCTGTTGGGAGGAAGTGGAAAGAGAAAGGGGAGGAGGTTCGGTGACCGTAGAATCAGGAGAAGTGACGGTACAACCTTTATCATCGGTCACTACAACATAATAGTCCCCCGGACAGAGATTGTCTTGCGTTTGATTGGTCCCTAAAGGATTTCCAGTGCTGGCGTTGTACCACTGATAGGAATAATTGCCATTGCCTCCACTGGGATTCGCTGTGATCGACCCATCACAGGCCCCTCCGCAACTGATGTGGTCCACATCCAGACTGACCGTCAAAGGCGGAGGTTCGGAGATCGTGAGGGTGTCCGTGGTGTCAGCACAGCTGTTCGCATCTTCTACGATGGCAAAATAATCCCCTGGACAAAGGCCGCTAGCGGTATCTCCGCTTTGACCGATCGGATTGCCAGTAGAGGCGTCGTACCAATCGATCGAATAGGGGGTGACCCCCCCGTTCACATCCACGGTCATCTCCCCATCGCAGTCCCCGTTACAAGTAATATCCGTGCTTGAGACGGAAGTGGTGAGCTCAGGGGGCTGATCGATCGTGATCACCACCGTGGTGTCCACGCAGTTATTGGCATCCGTTACGACCGCATAATAATCCCCTTGACAAAGTCCAGAAGCGGTATCATCCACGATGCCGAGCGAATTATCCGTGGTATCATCGAACCATTCGATCGTGTAAGGGGATGTGCCACCGGATACAGATACGCTTGCTTCTCCAGTGCATTGGCCGTGGCAAAGAATATCCTCCTTAGAGGTGTCCAGGGTCAGTGCAGGAGGTTCGTTCACATCCAAGGTGTCCGAAAGGATCGTACACCCATTGTCATCGGTGATCTCTGCATAATAGGAGCCTGCGCAAAGGCTTGTAGCCACGGAATCCGTTTGACCGATAGAGCTTCCGGTATTGGCGTCGTACCAATCGTAACTATAGGGAGGCACACCCCCATAGACCGTATCGAGGGTGGCCGATCCATTGCAATCGCCATTGCAAAGAACATCTGTGCTACTGGAAGTGGATTGAAGCGTGTCGGGTTGGTTGATGGTGTAGGTGCTCGAAGTCTCTTGGCACCCTTTATCGTCGGTCACTTCTACATAATAATCCCCTGCACAAAGGCCTGTGGGTTTCGATGTGTCCTGCTGCGGACTGATCGGATTCCCCGTGTTCGCGTTGTACCAAGCGTAGCTATAGGGGGACGTCCCTTGGGAAACCGTGACGCTGATCGAACCCTGACACTGCTTGTTGCATAAGAGATGATCGATGCTGTCCAGGGAGATCTGAAGCTGAGCTGGTTCGTTGATCGTGAAGCTGACCGTTTTGGTACAACTGTCGACATCGTAGATGGTCACCGAATAATTCCCGGCACAGAGGCCACCGATCGAATCCGTAGTAGCTCCTGTGGACCAGCTATAGGAGTAAGGACCTCCATTTCCTCCTGTTGGGGCCACCTTTGCGGTCCCATCGCAAACGCCAAAGCAGCTTGCGTCAGTGGTCTGTAGGTTCGGAATGATATCGGGAGGATCTGAAATGGTGACCGTATCGTAAAGTTCGCAACCGTTGTCATCGGTCACTAGGATGGGATGATCCCCCTTGCACAAAGAGTCTGCGGTGAAGGTGGTGTCCCCATTCTGCCAGTCATAATAATATGGAGAGACCCCGTCCTTCGGGTAATATTCGATCTCTCCATCGCAAGAATCCGGACAGCTGGGGTCCGTCTTGATCACCCCGTCCCTTTTGAGGGTAAAGGGAACATCCAGTGAATAACTCACATCACAGGATTGCCCGGTGTTATCGTCCACGATCTCGAGTTCGATGAAGGATTGGTCGCAGATCCCCTTCACCAAGGAATCGTTTTGCTTATAAGACCCGCTGATCGTCCAGTTGTAGGAGAAACTGGCATCCGAAGAGCAACCGGAGGAGTCGGTGATCCTTCCTATGAATTTGCCATCGCAGGAGTCTTTACAGGATATGTCGTATCCGTTCTTTGCGGCCGTATCCTGAGGGATGATCTCGATGGAGTCGATGCAGCCGGGATCGAAGCAGGAGGCACGAGACCCGCTTCGGACCGCGCCAGCGGCTTGGTCCAGCCCATTGGGTTCGATCCGATTGGCTGGGATCATAGGGTCGAGGAAGATCTTCCCGCCCTTCGAAAGGACTTGGTAATCGGAACTATCCTTTAACCGAACCTCCTTTTGAATATCCAGATGTCCGTCTTTCCCGAGATCGAGAATACGGGTTTTAGGCCCTTCGCTCAGGAAAGTACCCACTTTCAGCACACTGTTCTGAAGCACCAGACTGCCTCCCACCAATTCGACCGTGTCCGGATCGCCGAGTTTCAGGTTTTCCTGGAGGGTCCAAGTTCCCTTACCATCGATGACGAGATCTCCTCGAAGGGTGGCGTTCTCGATGCGAACGGAATCCTCACTGGATCCGGATAGCCGAAGGGTCCCTAATTCGATCGCGGCGCTTCCTTTTATAGAGAGGTCCCCGTACACCTCTAGCTCGGAATTCCCGCTCCCTTTTATTCGAAGTCCTTTGATATCGTTCTCGAGAAATCGAAGGGCATTGCAGGATGGAGCAGCGGATAGATGGACCGTTTGGTAAGGAGCGGAAAAAGAGTTCTGATCGAACACCACATCGGTCGAGGCATCCGGAATACCTGCCCCTCCCAAACCACCACTGGATTGGGCCCAATTCGAGGCTTCGTTCCAATCACCTTCCCCTCCTACCCAATAAAGGGTTTGCCCTTGCGCAGAAAGGGTGAAAGCGAAGAGAAAAAAGAAAAAAAGTGGGTGTAGTTTTCGCTCCAAAAGGATCTTATGCTTTGTGCAGCCGCTTTAAAAGGTTTTCTTTCTACGGCCTTTGGATCGGACAAGTTGCGCGGATCGCTAAAAAGGTGTGGACATTTTGAAATTCAGGGACTCTTAATAGTAAGCAGGACAGACTTTATTGATGCCTCCTCCTTCATCCGGGCAAGCTTTGAATCCAATGGTCACCTCATGGGTGTTCGAACTATTGGTCCGCAATTTCGAGGTCGTAAGATCGAAAGAATATCCGAGAAAGAAATACTTCAAAAGATCGAAGCGGATCAAGCCGGCCACCGCATCGATGTTCCGATAAGAGATCCCGGCCCCGACTTTTCCTTTGTATTCCACGAGTGCGTTCAGGTCCAGGGCGGGGCTTGTCATCGGACTGAATTTGATAAGGGTGGAGGGAAT
>CAZOSO010000051.1:4872-8843 GCA_964582635.1 uncultured Weeksellaceae bacterium
TTTCGGTAAACGGGTAGGTGGTAGGCATAGGCCGCATTAACAATGGTCTTTCCCAAAGGCCCTGTCACATCGTTGGTCACCTTACCACCCACACCATGAAAACCGACCTTAGGGCCTTTCACTTTACGTGGTATGCGCGTGTGAGCGTTTGCGTGAAGGGTTTGAGGAGCTCCCTCAAAGCCCACCCATTGGCTCCGATAAGAGATCCTGCCCGTTATACATTCACGGATCCCAGCAAGCCCCGGGTTAATAGCGAAGTTGTTGAAGACGTACTGGGTGTATTGAGGAAGCTGCTGCCCTTTTCCTTCATGGCCGAAGAAAAAGAAAAGCGCGATAAGAGGGGCTATATATCGCAATTCTGCTCTCAATAGATAATAGTGATGGAACCGGTGAATGAATCCTTAGCGTCCTCGCTCAATGAACTTTCCTCCCGGTTCAGTTCGATCACATAATAATAGGTGCCGGCCGGAACCTTTTGGCCTCCCGAAGTCCCATCCCAGCGGTCTCCATCCCCGTAGTTAACGGAATGAAAAACCCGTTGTCCCCACCGATCATAAATGGTGACCTCGGCGTTTGGAAAACGCTGGATACCGCTGATCTTCCATCGATCGTTCTTTCCATCGCCGTTCGGTGTGATCGTATTGGGGGCTCGGATGGGGGTTTGGACGATGACCTCTGCCCTTAGGATGGTATCGCAATCCCCTTTCTCGATCTTCACGTCGTAAGTGGTGGTCTGCTTAGGGGATGCGGTCGTATTCGCAGAATTGTCCGAACTAAGGGAGGAACCGGGGGTCCAGCTATAGGAATCCCCCCCTGAAGCTTGTAAGTCCACGGATTCCCCTTTAAAGATGGTCGAGCTAGGGGGTTTTACGTTCGGATCGAAAGGGGTGACGTTCAATGTGACCGGTCCACTGCTCACGGTATCCCCACATGGATGGGATGGGATGACTCGACAGGCTAATTGGTCGCCATCCGAGAAGCTACTATGGGTCAAGGTGTCCTCCGCTCCGGTATAAAAATCGCTCCCGTTCTTGGAGCATTTGAAGAGGGGCGCTGTCCCTGCGCCATTGGCGTCCAGCATGATACGGACCGGCTCCCCTTCACAAACGGAAGTTGGTTGCACATCCATATTGAGCGTTGTGTTCACGGGGGGGAAGACAGATTGAACGATGGTCTGAGAATAGAGCGTGTCCGGATAGATGCACGGATCGTTGGGATAGACGGCGACTTGAACTTGATCCCCATCGGAAAGGGTGCTCGAGCTAAAGGTGCCGCTATTTCCGGATTGCACGCTGTTCCCGTTCACGAACCATTCGAAAGTCGGACTTCCACCCCCATTGATAAGATCGGCATTGTAGGTTACCTGTTCCCCTTGGCAGCTCGGATTCTTGTCCACCAACAGCGATAGGCTTGCGGTGTCCGGAGGCTCTTCCCCTATTACTACATTATGGATCGTGAAGGTACACCCGTTGGCATCGGTGATCGTCACCTGGTAATTCCCCGGGGCCAGGTCGGTGGCAACGCAATCGGTTTGAGAAGATGGGTCGTCCCATTGGTAAGAATAGGGGCCGGTTCCCCCTATAATAGTGTCCACAGCGGCTTCTCCATTGTCCTTTCCGCATTGGGAAATAGTGGTCAGCTCTTGCGCACGGTCGATCCCTCCCTTGTTGGGGACCGCTATATCGTTCAAAGTGTCCGAACAGCCAGCCGCATCGGTCAATATCACATCGTGCATACCGGCCTCTACTCCCGTAAATAGAGAGTCACTTTGGGTGGTGGAACCGTTCAATTCGAATTGATAGGGGGTGCTCCCTCCGGTGACCCCATCCAGTTCGATGCTCCCATCCGCACTAGTACAAGAAGCAGAATCCACCAATGCTGTATCGATCTCAGGGCCGTTCAACTCTTCGATCTGGATCGGGGCAATGTCTTGCTGGCAACCGAGGGAATCCTTGATCGTGACCTTGTATTGACCGGCGTCCAATCCGGTGAAATCTCCTGAAGCTTGGAAAGCTCCCCCATCCAAAGAGAAAGAATAAGGGGAGGATCCTCCCGAAACATTGCTGAGGTGGATCTCACCGTCCGAACCTTGGCAATCTTTATGGACGATGTTCGTATCAGTGGTGAACTTTACCGCTGGCCCGGATACGGAGAGCGTAAAGTTGCATTCCGCAGCTGTGCTCGCTCCCCCGTTCTTAGCTCCCCCGATCTGAACCCAATACTGGGTGTTCGGGGCCAAAGAGCTCCCATTCAAGTTGAAGGTCCCCGTTCCGGACTGGACGCAATTGGAAACAGCGTTGTAGCTGCTCCCATCACAGGGAGTTCCGGCTTCAACGATCACCCCTTGGAGGGCATCTCCTTTTGCTCCACCGCTCAAGCAATTGCCGACATTCACCTCTACCGTTGCATTTCCCCCGTTGGCGTTGGTTCGGAAACTGAACCAAACAGTGTTTTTAGGTGCATAACAATTGGTCCATCCGGAAGGATCATCTGCACAACCACTACAAGTGTCTTGGCTTGCACCGATATTGTTGGCGGAAATGCTTTCTCCGGGACAAAGGTGTTGGGCACTGCTACATGCATCGTTAGCGGGCTGGGCAAAAAGGGACCCTCCGGAGATCAAGGGTCCTAGAAGAGCCCCCTTCCAACAGAGGGAAAAAAGCTTCTTGTAAAATAGCCGGAGTGATGCTTTCATCCTAATATTCTGGTTTCACCTCCAACTTCGAAGGTCTTTAAAAAATAGGATCTCTCCCAATGATAAACTTCCTTCGCTTTTTCCGGATCTGAAAAAGCATTCCTATCTTCAGACGATCGGTATGGTAATTGGTTTCCTTCAAGACCATTAAAAGTTTCTGGGTCATGCTTCGAACGCTTTTCCTTTTTCTCGCTCTTTCCTTTTTACCCGCCTCTTATTCAGAGGCTCAGACCGCAACTCATATAACCGATTCCGGATGGCGGCTCGGGCTCAATATCGGGGGTGCCTACCAGGGGAGTCCGATCGGGCAGACCGAATTGGATCCGGCTTTTGGAATGGGGTGGGGAGCGACTCTGGGACGCATGATCTATCAGGAACCGGGGGCTTTTTTCAACCTGGGGTTGAGAGGGCGTTTTCTCTGGGAGATGTCCAAAGGGGTATCCACCGATCCGACCTATGCGATCGGGGTTCATCCGCGCAAAGGGAATGATAAGCGCTACGATTACGATGTGGTCGGTCAGCGCTATCAGGATTCCGTCGGTTACCTTTATCCCAATTACCGGCAGGAAGGACGTGAATACGACTTGGAGGTGACGATCGGTTTCAATCGCTTGGCTGAACAGACCAATCTTTTCTTCTATTTATTCGGCGGCGTCGGTGTGATCAATTATCAGATCCGCACGAACCAATTGGATGAGAACGGTTCGGTTTATCGCTATGATCAAAAGTTTTCCGGAGAGCCTTCTAAGGCGGACCTCCGGGATTTCTGGGATGACACCTATGAAACCGAGGTTTATGAGGGAGGAAAGATCGATCGTTTCATTCCTTCCGGAGGCTTTGGTGTGATCTATCAGATCACGCCGAGTTTAGGGGTCGGTCTAGAACATAAGATCGGATGGCCGGAGAACGAGGACCGCTTCGATGGGAAAGAGTTCAAAAACGGATTCGACCCCCGCTCTTCTCCAAAGGGGGTGGAGCACGCTTACGACCAGTTCGATAAGACCTCTCGGAAAGATCTGTTCCATTACACGGCGTTGAGGTTCCGCTGGCGGATCGTCGACGATGGGAAGGAGGATAAGGAGCCTGAGGATGAGCCCAATGCTGACGATTACACCCCTGCTGATGATAAGGACAACAAAACGTATCTGGATCCTCCCAAGGTGGATATAACGGCTCCTTCGAAGAGCCCTTATCGGACCCAAAAGGATTCCTTTCTTTTAAAAGCTTCCATCGAAAATGTGGTCAAGGAGGAGAATGTGACCCTATCGATCGATGG
>CAZOSO010000051.1:8943-10346 GCA_964582635.1 uncultured Weeksellaceae bacterium
GAAAAGGACAGCATTACTTTTCTTTTTAACGGGAGTGCTCATTCTTTCCAATTCGATCCGAACACCGGCGCGTTAAAAGCGGATCTGGACCTGATCATGGGGGCTAATGTCGTAAAGGTCCAAGCCCGTAACGAAAAAGGAAAAGGAAGGGATGAGGGGACCATTATCTATAAAAGGGAGGCGAGTATCGATCCGCCCCAGGTATGGGTGGTCTATCCGAGCCTCGACCCACGGGTCGTTCTTAACCCCAATACCGTTATCAGAGCTAGGGTCAAAGGGGTTCGCTCAAGGTTCGACATTACGGTGACCCAAAACGGAGACCCGGTCACGGATTTCAACTATTACCCTGATGATGACTTGTTAACGATGCAGCGAACTCTTAAGAAGGGGAAAAACCTTTTCCGCTTTAAGGTGGAGAATAAAGGAGGGCGCGATAAGGCTGTTCAGCGCATCATCTTGAAGGATGAGAAGCAGGGACCCCCCGTGGTCAACTTTCAAAGGCCATCTGGCTCAGGAAATACGGTCAGTAACAAGACTTATAGGGTCAAAGCTCATATAAAGAACGTGAACGCCCGGTCCGGTATTCGTTTCAAGATGAACGGAAGTTCGCGTAGCGATTTTGTTTTTGATCCATCCAGTGGAAAACTGGTCTACGATGCCGATCTGAAAAAAGGGGTCAATAAATTCCGGATCCGGGCATCGAACGATCAAGGAGTGGATCGAGCTTCTCGAACCGTCCGTTATAAGAAGCAAAGCTCGGCCCAACCCCCTCAGATCCATGTCGAGAAGCCTTCGAAGGACCCGTACAAAAGTTCTGAGGAAAAGCCCCGGGTTCTGGTGAAGGTGGAGAACGTGTCGGACAAAAGCGGGCTTCAGGTGCGTTTGAACGGAAACAGCATTTCGGATTATCAATACGACCCAAATACAGGAGCTTTAAAGGTCCAAAAACCTTTGATGGAAGGGCGGAACGAATACCGCTTTGTGGCGAGCAATGATGCAGGGATGGTCAGCACGGGCCACACCCTCGTTTACAGCCCTAAGCAAGCTCCATCCGTTAATATTCTTCGCCCCTCAGGAGGGAAGACCACTGTGAACAATAAAGTCTTTGCTCTGAGAGCCAAACTTCTCAGAGTCTCTTCCGATAAGGACATCATTTGCCAGGTGAACGGAAGAAAGCTGAAAAACTTCGACTTCGATCCAAAGACCGGCGTTCTCCGAGGGAAGATCAGCTTGGACCAAGGGCTCAACAAGGTCTTTCTCCAAGGGAAGAATTCGAGCGGTAAGGATGATGATCGGGTGAAGCTACAGTATAAGCCTCCCAAGCCACCCAGCGTGAATATCACGAAACCTGTATCCGACCCTCATCAGACCAATAAGAAGAAGATCACGATCAAAGGGAAGGT
>CAZOSO010000051.1:10446-13762 GCA_964582635.1 uncultured Weeksellaceae bacterium
GATGGGGGTCAGACCGAGGAAGAAGAAAAGAAGCAGGAAAAGAGCAAGGATCAGGACGAAAAGGATGATGGAGGTTCCAAAGGAGGGGGACAGATCGACAAAAAGGACAAGGAAAAGGATCAAGATGATGCCGGTAAGAAGGGTGGACAGATCGACAAAAAGGACAAGGAGAAGGATCAAGATGAAGGCGGCAAGAAGGGAGGTCAGATCGACAAAAAGGACAAGAGGCGCTAGCTGTCCTTTAAAGGTCCGCTTCTTTCCTCCTCTTCACTTCCTTTTTGCTGCAGCCGATCGGAGTGGCTTTGGGAAGGGCCGCACCCCCTTTCATGCCTCGGATATCGGGATGTCCTCCCAGCTTATACCCTAATTTCTGGATCTCTTGGCAGGAAAGGCCCTTTAGGTCGATACCGAAACTTACGGTCCGTTCCCGCTCGTTCGTATAAAATTTGGCGCCACCTTTTTCTCTCGTTCCGTAAAAGGAAAGGTCCATATCCTTCATAAAGGGAAAGTTTTTCAGAACACTGTCCCTTGTCCACTGGGTCGCTGGTGGGTTAGCGGCTTTCACCCCGAATTTGTGGATGGGTATGATGCTGGGATAGGGTTTTTCGCAACCGCTTTGATAAGCTGAGCAGAGGTCGTTCACATAACCGATGATATCGTCTTCTGAGCGCACTTGCATGTTAAGGGCTTCCCGAAGTTTGGTGAGGGTTTCTCGTTCCCCCGTGAGCTTTTCTTTGCTATAGAGGACTTCGCGGTAAAAGTAGTCCATTCCCGGGGCAAAAAGCTCTAGGTCCGCGTTCAGTCGTTCATTGTATTCGCTCAGGGTCATTTTTTCCTTCCGCTCTCCCAACCATTTTATCCCCAATTCGTTGGCGATCAAATAGCGGGCTTCGACCTTGAAGTCAGCTTTCCGCTGAAGGCCCAAACTGTCCAGAATGGCCTGAAGGCGTGCTGTATCCTTGAGCCCTGTTGTTTGGACGTAGATCAAATGGTCTCCGTACTTACAAGGGGATCCACAAGGTTGTTGATAAACTTTTTTATCGCAATTCCCTCCTGCTAAGAGGAAAAAGCTCAAAAGGAAGAAGCTTAAAAGCTTCGATCGATGTGACGAGAACTTGCTGCTCATAAAAGAGCTCGTATAAGCTGGATTCAAAGCATAAATATACAATGACCTTAAAGGGGCGGACAGGAACTGTGAAAAGCTCTTTTTAGAAACCGTGCACGTCCAAAATGTAAGGATGGGAACGTCCCATCGACACCGCCGGTACAAACCCCAAAAACCGGATCCATGAAAGGGAATTCGATCCTCAAAGCTGGCCTTGTGGGCATATTGGCAAGCCTGGTCATGTTCGTTCTTATGCAGATCGGTCTCAAAACCGGGATGGCCCCTTTTCAAAAACCCCCGTCCGCTGCTTTTCTAATAAGCTTGGGCTTTCCTCCCGTGCCTTTGGCATTGATCGGGCATTTCCTTTACGGCGCCTTCTGGTCCATCGTGCTCGTTGCTCTTTTTAAAAAAGGGACGAGTGTCGGGAAGGGGATCGGGCTAGCCTTGGTGCTTTGGCTCGTCATGATGCTGATCATCAGCCCCATTATCGGTTGGGGCGTTTTTGGAATGGGAGAGCGACCGGACATGGAACTCTACAAAGAAGGAGCCGACCTTTTCCTCGAGAAGGGCCCCAAATACATCGTAGTGACTTTGGTCCTTCATCTTATTTATGGCCTGATCATCGGATGGTTGAACCCTAAATGGGCGCTCAAGGGGGAGCAGTAGAGATAAGGGGACGTTCTCTTCAGCTCCACCTGAGCTCAAGTTCCCTGCCTGCTCTTTTCGAAGGGTGGGCAGGACTTGCTTTGTAGGAAAGCATTCCCTCTAAATTTGCTACCCTTTCCTTTGAATCCTATAGCATTATGGCCTATATCCGGATCATCGAACCCGAAGAAGCCGAAGGAGAGCTCAAAGAGATCTACGATGATCTGATCCAAAAGCGCGGGAAGCTCGCAGAGATCCATAAACTCCAAAGCTTGAACCCCCGCTCCATCGTGGATCACATGGACCTTTATATGACCATCATGTTCGGGTCTTCCCCCTTGAAGCGCCCACAGCGGGAAATGATCGCCGTCATGGTATCCCGCGAGAACGATTGCCGTTATTGTCAAAAACACCACGGAGCAGCGCTCGAACATTACTGGAAGGATGAAGGAACGGTGGAAAGTTTCCGCCAGGAACCTTCATCGGTCGAACTTTCCCATACGGATCGAGCTCTTTGCGAGATGGCCCGGACCCTTACTCGCGATCCTTCTTCCTCGAAAAGGGAAGCTCATATTGAGGAACTTCGCTCTTTGGGTCTTTCCGATCGTGCTGTTCTAGATGCCACCCTCGTAGTGAGTTATTTCAATTTTGTGAACCGGCTCGTTCTAGGGCTAGGTGTGGAGCTCGAGGCGGACGAGGGGAAGGGGTACGTTTACGAGTGACGCTCATCAGAGCGTCGGGAATCGCCCAAGGTCCTCTTTCTGAAAGCTCCAGTCAGGGGTTTTGATCGGACCCTCTCTTCGTGACCGGTACCAAGGGCTGAGCTTCGGGTTCTGAGGATTTTCGAGGATATGGATCTCTTGGGCCGGCATGTAGCTCTGGGCCAAAAGGAAAAGTTTTTCATCCGATCCTTCCTTTTTCACCATGTCGACCACGATGACGGCATGCCCGGGGCTTCCCCCTTCGATGAGCAGATCACCGATCTTCATGCTATCATAAGGGATCTGCCGAAGGTCCCGGGAAAGAGAGAGGCTTCCGGCGTACATGTAGAGCGTACGCAAGAATTCCTCAAATCCCCCTCGTCCTTTGGAAGCCTCAGCATTCTCCGTCCAATAAGCTTCGTTCCCTTTAACATCGATCCTTTTCCCGGATCGCCATTTGCTGTAATCTGCCTTGAATCCATTGTTGAAGCTGAACACGATCCGATCGTACGCTTTCTTTTGGTAGAGGTGTTCAGCCCTTAGACGCATAACGGCATCCGCACACTGATGGAGGTCACGGTCTCCGATGGGAAGGTCCAGGACGGCCACATGGCTATTTTGGTCCTGCTTCAGATCTCCGTTGTGGAGCTTGACAGGAGCACCATGGGGTTTAAGGGGTAAATGGCGAAGAAAAAAGGCAAAAGAACCACTGTCCGCTTTTTCCCTGCTAAAGCCTTTCGGAGGGCGGATCCGCTCTCTGATGATCACAGTTCCGCTGTCGATATGGTCCCCTTTTCTTTTCTCTGCGTTATCAGCTCCAACTTGCGGGGCCTTTCGGATGGATCTTGAAGAAAACCCGCTTTTT
>CAZOSO010000052.1:0-2147 GCA_964582635.1 uncultured Weeksellaceae bacterium
GGTCCCGCAATCGATCGAGATGATATCCCCCTCTTCGAGCGGCCGTTCGCTAGGAATTCCGTGCACTACTTGTTCGTTGACCGAAGTACAAAGGGAATTCGGAAAGCCTTGATAACCTTTAAAGCCCGGCTCCGCCCCATGATCGCGGATAAAAGTCTCTGCGATGCCGTCCAGATAAAGGGGTGAGACACCGGGCCCGATCTCTTTGGCTACCAAAGCCAAGGTCTTGGATACCAGCAGCGCGTTCTCCCTGGCCTTTTCGATATCTTCGTCTGAATAGATGGGCATGGAAGCCTTCTTCAGGATCAAAAGTAAAGGAATTTGGGGAAAAGCTCGGGGAAGGTCCCTCTTGCCCCTTTGTTTCTGCCTCGCATTGATCCTACAACCCCAAGAGGGATCGGGACAATCCCGTTTCCAACGAATGACCCCTTCTTTCATCCTGGACAGCGGGGTTTTTGAAGGCAAGATCTTCAACGACCTCTACACTCAGAACGCTTTTTATACCCCCTCAGGAAGCTTAAAAGAACTTTCAAGGCGCTCGAGTTATTTCACCAGTATCGGCCAGTTCCTCTATGGAACGGGAGGTGGTATCAACATCGGCCTGGAAGCTTGGGGAAGGTCGGTGCGCATCGGTAATGCAGAGCGCTCACCCTTCCATCTTCTTCAGGGAGGTCCTGGGAGGGGACGGCGAACAGCCCTCGCCTATCTAGGCCCGAGGATCAAGTTCGCCCCTGTTCCCGGATGGTCCAGCACTTCTATGGAGCTGACCATACTCGCACCCGTTTCTCCCGATCTTGAGAGCAGCGATCGGGATGCCCCCTATTTATCGGACGACCGATATTCCCTGATCGCAAAAGGGTTCTATGATCGGGGATTGACCGACGAACTTCGTCTTTTCGTTCGCCTAGCTCCCTGGCTTAGTATCGACCGCCAATTGCGGGAAGGGGAAAGTTACTTCTCCGCGCCCCTCAGTGTCTTCCTCTCTTATATCCCAACATCCCGATTCACCCTTTACAGCCAAAGCGAGTGGTGGCCCACCTTTGGAGAGGAGCCTATTATCCCTTCGAGCTTTTTCCAACAAGGGATCGGGGTCAAATACATGCTGATCGAGGACCGGCTGGAAGGTGAACTTCTTTATACCCGCTTCCTTTTCGGAAGAAATACAGGAGCGGGCCAAAGTTTCGATCTTGGGGTCAGGCTCCTCTTGGGGAACTGAGCTTTTCTCCGGATGACCCCGGCAGAGGCACGAAAAATCCTCTAAGCTGCCATTAGAAAAAGCAAGAACTTTTCCCTTCTTCTTTCGTTCTATTCCATGAGGAAATGGCTAAAAAAGAGTGTCCATCCTGTGCAATGGAAGTGGACAGCAAGCACAAGAGCTGTCCGATCTGCGGATACGAATTTCCCGATTACAGCAAGGGATTCAAGCTAATTGCCATCCTTTTGCTGATCATCTTCCTGCTCTTTTTCATCCTATAGATCATCCCCTCGATGAAGCATTTCCAAAGGGCATGCTTTTCCCCTTCTCAGCCTTTCACCTTCAAGCTTCTCAAGCGATTCAATGCGGCAGCCAGCTCGATGCGCCGAAAAGAAGCGTGATCGCCCACCTTACGTTTATCCAGGACATCCCATCCCTTCGAGCTTATCGCCTCCTCGACCGCATCGAGCACCTCATGGAGGGGGCGTCCATCCATATATTTTTTGGCCAATAACAAAGCTGCTCCTATGGCTCGGGTTTGTGAAGGATCCACCAATTGCTCCACTGCGGCCAGATCGATATCCTGAACACCGAACTGGAGGGCTCTCGTACCATGAGCTCTGAGCTTCATTTTCTTTCCCTTGAAAGGATCGATGCCTTCTTGCAGGGGAATGCGTCGAGGCAGGTTTCCAAAAGCCTCCCCTCCTTCTCGATCCCTTTTCTCCGGTTCCTCTTCAGCGATGCCCTTAGCCTTTTCCGTTAAGTCATAAGGTTCGTACTCGACCATACATATCACGCGGTCGGCTATATCGAAATAAGCTCCGGAGCCCCCGATCACCAACAGGGTGGACACGCCGAGCTCACGGTAGAGTTGTTCGGCTTTATCGATGTAAGGCGTGATCGGTTCCTTTTCCTTGGGCACGAGCTCTTGCATCCGCTCATCCCGGATCAT